>JADGRC010000354.1 GCA_017881245.1 Pseudomonadota bacterium | reverse complement strand
GGCGCGGCGTCCTTTGCGCCCCGGGAACCCGAGACGGTGAAGTAGGGCGGGCCTCTGGCGGGGGCGAGGGGCGGGCAGTCCCCGCTGGCCCCCCTGGCGCTGTGAAACAAGGGCAAGTTCAGGGCGCGGGGTTCTTGTAGCGAACCAACTTCCAGTCGGCGTCCTGGCACAACCCACAGGTCGCCATCGGATAGAACACCGCCTTGGCCTGCGCGTCGCCCATCAACTTAAAGCGAAACCAAGCGCCCGTGGGCCCGTGCATCTTGGCGCCCATGGCATCTTCGTGTACGCCGATGAACGATGCCTGCACCAACTCGGTGATAGCGCCGTCGTAGATTTGATTCGCGTACATCCCGGTGGGGTCGCGATTGTCCATGCTGGCGTTGATGTTGAACATGGGGACCAGTTGGTGAGCCACGATGGTCTTGTCCGCTTCGAATGACAGGAGTGGCATCAGCGGCAACGTCGTCGTGATTCCCGTGGTTCCTGGTTTGTTGGCGCCCGCCGCTAGGGTGGCCCCACCACCCTGAGAATGCCCTGCGGCACCGATGAGCTTCACGTCGAGCGTCCCGAAGTAGGGACTCGTCGACGTCGCGTTTTGGGCGACCAGCCAATCGATGCCCGCCTTGTGGGTGGCACCCCCGGCCGTGGTGTTGGTGTGGTTGGCGATCACGACGAAGCCGTGGGACGCCCAATGCGAGAGCAGCGGCGCGTAGTCATCCACGCTAAACAGGGTTCCATTGGCCCAGCTGATGATCGGATGCATTCGGTGATCGGTTGAAAGCTCGCTCGGACGAAACAGATCGTACGCCGCGCCCGGTCCGATATTGGTCTCCCGCATGACCGTGAACGCTCCAGGCGCTGCATAGTCACTCACGGTAGGCCAGGCGGCCGCATCGGACGAAGCGCCGTCGCCAGTCCCTCCTTCGGGTTTTGTTGAAGTCACGTCGGACGCGGCGGAATCAACTGCTTGCATTGCCGCCCGGTCGCTCCCGCGATCAGCGGCCTCGGGCGCATCCGCGCCACCGCCGCCGTCGTCCCCGCCGCCGCCGATCTGCCCCGCCGCCCCTCCGACATCGGATGCGCCTCCCGCGTCGACCGACCCCTCTGCCCCGCCGGATGCGCCGCCGGTCCCCGCCGTCACAACGGCCGATTGGTTGTCCTGCGCCGCGCCCGAAGCTGCGTCCAACGCCGCTCCCGACCCCGCGACGTCCATCGAATTGCTGTTCCCCGCCCCATCGGTGGACGTCGGATGCACGGACTGCGACGAACTCGAACACGCGATTTGGCATACCGCCCCGAGAAGAATTGCGGCACAGGTACTCCTCATCGCGGCCTCCTACATTGCGCGAACGCCGACGGTAGCGGTCGATCGGCGACCGTCGATCGCGTGCAATCTACACGACCGGGGAACCCGTGACCCTAACCGGAAATGCGGTGCTTGGCGGTGCTCAATCGACCACCGACCTCGCCTATTGGCAGGTCATGGTGATTGTGTTGGCGACGGCCGGGATTGAAAGCAGATACGTTCCGATGTCTGTCGCGTCGCTGTTGGTCATGTTCGCCAGGGCGCGCATCCCGCAAATCGTCGCGCCGTTCTTGTCCTTCCCGGTCATGATGGCCGTCGCGACCTGGGAAACGTTCCACGACATGAGGCCCGTGGCATCTGGCGTCAGGTTCGATGTTTGGACGGACTTGGCCACACCGGCGACCGTCGCGTTGGCGATCCTTCCGCCTTGGAAGGCTTTCGTGGCGTCGATGTGCTTGGGTGTGGCACCGGTCACGTCCACTGTGTGGCACGTCACGCAAGCGAGCGTCGCGAGGTACTTGCCGTTTGTCGGACCAGCGACGGCACTTGCGGCGGGGAGATCGGCGGGACTCACCGCGGCGTTTTCGGGAGCTGTCGGCTGGACATCGTAGGGCGCCGTGTTGGCCTGAACCTGATGGACAACCGCCGGGACTGTTCGAAGGAATGCGACAATCGCGTTTGCGTCGTCGTCCGTGAGGTTGGCGAATTGATAATAGGGCATGTTGGCAAACAGATATTTGGTCTGATCTTCCGGGTCTTTCCCCTTCGTGAAGGCGTCCTTGATCTGTTGATCGGTGAACATCTTCAACCCGGTGGTGTCGTTGGTGAGATTCGCGCTACTCAGACAGCCGGTCCCGTTTTTCACGAAACAATCCGTGCCTGACAGCAGGGCACCGCCGGTAGGGGTGTGGCAGCCGACGCATCCGAGCACGTTCTTGACCAGGTATTCTCCACGCATCACCACCGGGCTGACGGTACCTCCTGCGCCACCCATCCCGCCAGCCGAGCCGGCCGAACCACCGGCCGCGCCCGCGGAACCACCGGCCGCGCCCGCCGTTCCCATGGTCCCTCCACCTCCGGTGGATCCTCCTGCGCCGATTGAGCCCCCGTGCCCTGCCGAACCACCGCTGCCAGTCCCGGCTGCTCCGCCACCCGCTCCGCCGACTGCGCCAGCCGCGCCACCACTCGCCGCGCCACCCGTGGCCGGCGCCCCCCCGGTCGCGGTCACTCCGCCCGTCGCGGCGACTCCGCCCGTCGCCG
>JADGRC010000353.1 GCA_017881245.1 Pseudomonadota bacterium | reverse complement strand
GCGGCGAACACGTGAGCCATCTCGTGACGCAGTCGGCGCGACGGGAATTGTTCGCCCTGTACGAAGATCTCGCGCGTCCAAGGCTTGGCGTAAAGTGTTCCCCCTGCGCCGACCAGCTCTTTCTTCTGGTCGGCGTTCACGAACTGATAGACGGTGATGGCCTGCTCCGGTTCGGCTTGGAAGAAGGCGCGGAGCTGATCGTATCGAAAATCGAGATCCTCCATCATCAGATCCAGCTCCGCCGCGCTCGGACCGCCGGCTGTGGGGTAGCGCAAGATGACGCGGGCGGAGCGGCGTTCGCCGTCCAGGATCCGCGTCAGATCCGCGCGGCCAAGGTGAAAGCCAAACGACGCTTGTTCGGCGAAAAGGACGACGGACACGACCACCAGCAACGCGGCCACCACCGCCGGGCCGCGCAACCGGCGGAATATGTCTAGGCCAAGCGTTGGAGGCCCAGCTTCCGGGGTCGGGCGGGATGCTGCCCACGCGACCGCAAGTCCGGCGCTGATCCACACCAGGTTGCACAGACGAAAGTTGAAGAACGTCGTCGATGGGCGCAGGGCCTCGTCGTAGATGGGGCCGGGAAAATAGCCTCCGAAAGGGTCGTAAGCGAAGACGGGAGGATCGAGGTAGAGGCGTGCGAGGGTCCACACAATGGACAAGACGGGAAGCGCGAACGCGAGGGCGCGTCCCCGACGCGGAAACATCAGTTGGCACAACACGCCGGCTCCAGCGCCGTAGACCGCGGTGCCGACCGGGAGCAAAAGGAAGAAGCCCAAGCCGTTGGCCAGATTGCAGTTCCTGACCCGTAACGCGTTCAACAGCGACAGGGCGAGGGGCGGTAGCAGGACGCCCGATGACCAGGCGGCTGCCTCGCCGGCCAGCCGGAAGACGCCCGCGCGCCGATGAGTGCGACGGGCGGCAGTGACCACTCCGCTGCCGATGTCCACCGACGCCAGCGCCGCGAGCAACCCCATCGCAAACGAAAAGTCGTAGCCGAGCAGATTGAACAATGGGACGAAGTCCAGGACCAAGGACAGAACCCCCGCGACAAGACCCCAGAGGAGGACGCGCCGGCCGGCTCGCGCGTTGACGATCCTGACCGCCGCGCCTACCATGAGCTAGGCTCTTGGGGTGTTTCGATCGACGACGAAGATGGTGCCAGCATGAGCGACGGTGAACCCGCGGACGCGGATCTCGCCCCCGATCGCCGCGACGAGGAACGGGCGCCCATCGTGTTGAAGGTCGAGTACAAGCGATTGAACACGTTCTTCTACGATTACACCAAGAACATCTCGAAGGGGGGCACGTTTATCAAGACCGATCGCCCGCTGGCAATCGGAACGATGTTTCTCTTCCGATTGATCTTTCCGGTGACCAGGGATCCCACCGTGGTGCCGATCGAACTGCGTGGTGAGGTGCGTTGGGTCGTCGGACCGGGGGAAGGGCCGCCGTCGTCACCGCCGTCGTCACCGCCGTCGTCACCGGAGCCGGGGATGGGGATTCGCTTTGTCTATGACGATCCGGACGAACGCGCGCGTTTGGATCGCACGGTCGAGAGGATGATGGTCAACAGCCTGGGGCAGCTGATCTATTCGCGGTTGCTGGGATCGGGTGCCGGCGGTTCTTCCTAACGCGGGCAGGGACTGGCGGTCGTGGCCGGCGTCATCCAAGTTGAGCCGGTCTACCCGATGATCATCTTTTCGCGCTCCGTGTCGCCGTCGGAGAATCGGGCGAGACGCCATTTGTGAAAAAATGCGTGCGTCTGGCGGCCCGTCAGATGGAGCGCGTAATATTTCGCGACCACCGGCGCCATCATGAACCCGTGTCCCATGAATCCGCAGCACAGATAAAACCCCGGCACGTTGGGCGCCTCGCCGACGATGGGATTGCCGTCGGTGGTCAGATCGTAAGGCCCCGCCCACTGGCGAACGACCTTCACATCCCCAAGGCGCGGCATGATCTCGGTCATGCCTGACGCCATCGCGCGCAGAAACGCCAGCCGCGAACCCATCTTTATCTGGTCGGTTTTGGGTTCTCCGAGCGTGATGCCGCCGACCAGCTCGCCGCGCAGCGACTGCGAAAAATACAGGCCCGATTCCAGCACCGACACCATCGGTTTCAAGAATGGCTTCAAGGCTTCCGTCGACAGGATTTCGTGACGCGCGGGCCAGTTTGGCAGCTCCAGTCCAATCAGGCGGGACACGCGGGGCGACCAGGCGCCGGCCGCGTTGACCACTCGGCCGGCGGTGACGGTCCCCCGCGGCGTGCGCACCAGGAAATCCGACGTACGTCGCTCGATCTCGGTCACCGGAGCCGCCGTGTGAATCGTCGCGCCGAGCTTGGTGGCCGCCCCCGCGTATCCCCAAAGGAACGGCCACGGAAAGACGACCGCGTCGGTTGGATTGTATGAAGCCGCCGCGAACCCATCGACTTCAAGCTCGGGGACGATCGCGCGGGCGTCATCGGGGGAGATCATGCGGGTCGGCACATCGCAGGCATTCTGTAGGGCGATGTTTCGCTCGACCTCGACGCGTGTGGCCTCCGTTCGGATCAGAAACAGATAGCCGCCTTGCCTCATCCAGACGTTGATTCGCATCTGTTGAGCGAAGGCGGCGCAGATCTCGATGGATTCCTGCATGAGGCGGATGTTCATCTCCGTCGACCATTGTTGGCGCAGGCCGCCCCCGTTGCGTCCCGAAGCTCCCGATGCGATGTAACTGGCCTCCAGGACCGCGACACGCGTCAATCCCAAACGCGCCAGGTTGTAGGCGATGGCAAGGCCCATGACGCCACCACCGATGATCACGACGTCCGCCGATCGAGGCAGCGGTGTTGCGGCGGCGGGATCAGCCACGTTCCCTTTTCGCAAAAGCCCCGGTCGATGATGTCGCCTCGCCGGCGCCGAGGAGCTTCAGTTCGGTCGGGACCAGGGGCGGCCGGGTCGTAAAAGGTCGCATCGAACCGGGGGGGCGTCCCGCCGCAGCGGCGATGGCCAGCGCGACGACGCGTAGACATTCCTTACCCTGGCAAGGGCCGGTCCCGAACCCCGTGTAGCGCTTGACCTCCTCCAGATCGACATAACCGGACGTCACGGCATGCTCGACGTCGGCCGCGGTCACGTCCTCGCATCGGCAGAGAATCAGCTTGCGCGGCATCGAGTCAACGCTTCGTCGGACCCGAAGCAGGCGCCTCGCTCACTCCGTTGGTCTTGCTCTTACTCTTGTCCTTGTCTCTCTCTTTGCGCTTGGCGCTCGCGCCTCCACGCACGACCGCCGGCTTGGCCGGGTGGGGGACCTCGAAGAGACCGGGCTCGATGGGCAAGTCCATCTCGACCGACATCACCCGGCCCGAGAATGCCAGCGGGCCGACCTGCATATCCGTCGCGTAGGCCATCTTCACGTCGCCTACCCTGCGCCAATCCGACAACCGCGCCACGAAGGGCATATCGCCCTGCGGACCCGCCCGCACCCCTTTTTGCACGGCCAGCAGATGCGTCTTTGGATCGAAGCAGTTCGTCATGCCCGGACCCACCTTGGGAGTCAGGATCAGGCATTCCAAGTACCCGCCGTCCTCGGTTCGCTCGTTCTTCGCGTCGATGTCCCGAAACAGATCCTTCATGCGAAGCTCGGCGTTCCACGCGACCTCGACGCGTGACTGTTCCGCCTCGGACCCCTCCAGCAGGCGCAGTCCATTGATCGGATCCTCGGACCAAAAACGCGTACCGTCGCTGCCTTCTCGCGTGGAGGCCAAGCTCGGAATCTCCGTGACGGTCAACGCCTTGTCACCGACGGCGCCGTAGTGCTCCGCGGTCCCCGTGATGCCCAGGCCTTTGAATGTGATTTCCATTTTCGTGTGCAGCGAGCGATGGCGGCCGATCGCGGCCGCGCCGCCCAAGGCCGCGATCATGTCGGTCAGGATTGCGTCCACGGACCGCGCGGGAGGCAGCGGGGGTTGTGTGACGCCCTCGACGCCAGAGGTGCGTCCGGTACCACTGACGGTGTTCGGAGGTGTCCCTGGGTTCGGCGCGATTCCGGGCCCTAGTGCGGATGGCGAAGGTGACGAAGGCGGCGGGGCTGCGAGGGCCCCGACCGGTCGCCACGGTGCGAACGCGCAAACCAACAGCACAAGGGCTGTCATCAAGACCGAGGTTCGTGTCATGGCGTGGATGCTCCGACGGCGGTGGCCCAAACGTCAACCAGCCCATGAGGGTCGGTGAATCGCGGGGGCGGCGGTGACAGTGGTTCCGTGCGGCACCCTTCGCGAAGGGCGGGCGGAGCCAACCGCGATGGCGGCCTCAATGCAGGCCTCAACGCCCCTTGGCCCTGTCGGTGGTCCTGAGCTCGGTCAGCGCTGCGTCCATGACCGGATCACGACCCGCGCGGAACGCGTCCCGCGTTTCCAACACTCTTCGATCCGGTTGCACGCCGCGCCCCTCGATCAAGACACCCTTCGGCGTCTTGAAGTCGGCGACCACCATCTGCATGACGGCGCCGTGAGGCAATGCTTCGATGATGGACGGCAACACGGCCCCCAACGTGGTATCCCCAACCACGCGAGCGCGGCCGGCTTCTTGTAGTCCGCCGGCCAGGATTTCCGACGCCGACGCCGTTCCCTCGTCGGTCAGGATGACCAAGGGGCCCAGATAGGGCGTCCGACCGAGCGAAGGTTTCGCGGTGAACGTCTGTGAAAACCCGCGGAATTGCATGGTGCCGAGCGTGGTCGGATTCGCCACGAACTCGGACGCGATGGGAATGGACATGGCGCCGAGACCGCCGGGGTTACCACGAAGGTCCAGGATCACTCCCTTGGCCCGACCGGCGCGAAAACGATCGACGGCCCGTTGGATCTGCGCCAGCAAGGGATCCAGGAGGAAAATGTTGAAAGCGATCACGCCCACGCCGCGGGTCTCCGAGATGTGGGCTTCGGGCTGAAGCGGTGGCAGATAACCAATTTGACGGACCGGGCCACTTGGGGGATCGCGTTCCAGGATTGCCTGGCCCGGACGATCCCCGTTGTCGAGATAATCGACCGTGACCTTCGTGCCTACCGGTCCCTGCAACAGGAAGAGGGCCGACCGGCGCAGCGCGAATCGTTCCTCGACGGGACGCAGGGCGCGCTTGTGCGCGCCGGTGGTCGACAAAGATCGACCTCCGATTCGCGTAATGATGAATCCGGGCGCTATCCGGCGACTCGCGGCGGACGATGATGGGCGCACGCCCGTCACGATGGGACGTCCCTCGATCATGCGAACGGTCAGGCCGGGATCGCCGATCCCCGTGACCGCAACGGGCGCGCCGGGTGGCGCCGCGATCGCCGGGCTCGTCCGAGGGGTGGGCGTGGCACCGCTGGAATTGGGCAGCCCGGATGGCGTCGCCTCGCCCCCCGTTGTCTCGCCCAGCGCCGGGGACGCCACCGCTTCGTTTTGGTCGGGACCAGTCGTTGCGCCAGGACGTTCGTCCGCGCCGGGACCCGCGACCATCATGTGCGACTGCCCCAGCTCGCCGATCATGTCGTTGAGCGTTCGATAGAACGCCTCTTCGTTGGGCGCGCCGAGCGCCAGCGGTTCATACCGACGGCGGACGGCAGCCCAGTCTAGTCCGCCAAGGTGGGGATCGTAGTGTTGATCACGGACCGCACTCCAGACCGCATCAAGGATCTCGCGCCGCTCCACCAGCCTCTGATCGTGCCGGCCTTCCGACGTCGTCACCGGCACGGGCGAGAACGTCGGCTGCAAGCGCGGATCGTGTACCTCCGCCGACGGAGGCTCTAGCGGCGGCGGCAGGGGTGGTGGTGTCGCGGCGCACGACGCGGAACCGACGCCGATCGCGGCGACGCCGAAAACGACGAGAGATCTGATGTGTCTGGTCAGGCTTGTCATGTGTGGTCCAAACTATGCGCGACGTGGACGGCCGCCGCAGCCCCGGCCTGCGCAGCCGCCATGGGGCCAACGTATCCGGTCACGTCGCCGCAGCAATAGACGCGAGCCGCCTTGGTTTGATAGCGATCGTCGGTGAGGGCCACGAAACCACCAAGATCCTCATCCAAGACAACTTCGGCGCCATGCTGTCGGGGTAGCTCGGAAGCGGGAGCGGGGGTCGCCGCCACGGCGATCACATCCGCCGCGATTCGAAATTCGCGTCCGGCGTCGCTCGCCAGGATCAAACCACGCAACGTCGTCGCGCCGCGCGCCGCGACGAGCCGGTCGCCACGCGGGCCGACGCGGCAGACGCGATCCGCGCGGATGCCCGCCGATACCAGGCCTGCCGCCAATCGGTCGCCGTACGTCGTCGGACCCACGATGGCGACGCGCCGGCCGGGCTGGACGCCGTGCCGGAAAGCCAGGCGACCACAGGCGCGCGCGGATATCACGCCCGGCCGATCGTTGTCGTGGAAAGGAAGATTCTGGTCGTACGCCCCTGTGGCGTACAGGATGCGCCGGGCCATGACTCGCACGAGGCCGTCGGACGTGATCACGGCCAGCGTGCCGCGAATCGCGTCGGCGCGGAGATCCGATTCCGCTCCGTCCTCGGAGAAAAATCCGATCACGGCCGCACGTTGCAGTATCCGAACTCCGGCGGAGGTGGCGTCGTCGGCCGCCGTCGTTGCAAGCGCAAAGCCTTTCGGTTCCGCCAACCAGGATCCGCCGGGTTCAGCCTGCTCGTCCACCAGCAATAGTTGCGCACGTGGCGCCAGGCGGGCGATGATCCCGGCGGCCGTCAAGCCCGCGGGACCGGCACCGACGATACACACGTCCACGATTTCGTCGCGTACGGGTGGAACGGATCCGGTGGGCGGGGGGGAGTCGGGTAGCGTGCCGGAGCCACCCATCTGTCGAACCAGGCTGATCAGCAATCGGTTAGCCACGCGGTTTCCGGTCAATAGCGTGTGGTGGTTCATTTGCTCGGGGAACATCCAGTCGGCCGCCGCCAGGAGATCGACCTCGGCGCTGGGGAACGAGTTCTGGCGTTCGCAGCGCAGATCGGCGCGTATCGGCGTCATGCAGGCGCGCACGTTCGGCCGGCCGTCGATCCGCAGCAGACACGACGCGCAATGCCCTTCGAAACAGAACGCCCCGCGGGGACGGTGGAATTTCGGCGACCGCGCCAAGGTCCGAACCCCCGCCGCCCACAAGGCCACCGCCACCGACTCGCCGCCAAAGGCTCTGACCGGGCTCCCCTCGAAGTCAAGCGCGCAGGACCGGCCGCGGGGCACGGCCGGCGCAAGGACACGCGGATCGTCGGTCAAGGCCATTCGAATGTATCAGACGTGGCGTTCGCCGAGGCGCGGTTCCGGTGATTCGAGTTTGCGCCCGCCCTTCCGCGAGGGGATGCTTGGTACGTGAAGGCGCACCCCACGTCGATGGCCGCGTTGCAAGGCGCGACGCCGCCCGCGTGGCTGAATCGACCGCGCTCGGCCTTGCTGCGCGACGTGCTCGGCGGTTGGAGACAAACCCGGGATCGTCTGGTTCAGCTGGCGCAGCTGTTGGTCGCCCTCCTTCGGCCCAGGTTGGTGCGCGCGCGCCTGGAACGACTGCGATCCTTGGGACATATCTCTGTCGTCCCCACGACCGCCCAGATTCTGGTCGCCGCACGAGATCAGATGTTCATGGGCGCCATCAAGGAAACGAAGATGTTCTATCGCAGCCAGGGCATCCCGTGGGTGTTTCACAATCTGCGCCGATTCGTGGCCGGACCGGCGACCGTGATGGACCCCGCGGGACTGTTTTCGTCGCGCGACACCATCATCCATCACGTGCTTCAGACGTTCCACCGGCATCCGGTGTATGACCTCGTCTTGCTAAGAGGGTTCCCCGACGGTTTGGACGTCATGGAACAGCAGGCCAGGCAGATTCTGGCGGGTACCCATCTTCACCAGCGGGCGCTCACGTCGCTGATCGAGGACGGCGGATATCACGCGCGCCTTGTCCGTCAGATCGAGGAGTTTCGGGCGAATCCGTTCGTGGCGCCGGAGCCGATTCCGCCGGGGTTGGTCCCGGATCCGGCCCTGATGCTGGCGATGGACCAGTTCAAGGATCTGCGCGGTTTCACGAATTACGCGACCCGCCTTCCGGTGGGGGCGCTGGCCGCGCTTCGCGCGTGGTTGGGCGTCGCGGGCGACTCCGTGCTCGGCGTTTTCCCCGGCACGAAGTCGCGGACCGCCAGCGTGCGCTTGGATTGTTGCGATCCCGAATTGGTCAAACGCTGGATTGGCGCCGACAGGGCGACCCAAGAAACGACCCAAGCGACGATCCAAGAGACGACCGAAGAGTTTGGACCCCCGCCCGCCCACTGATTCACACCGCTCCGGGCAAGGAGTATGAATACACCATGACGGCAGGCGCGGTTTTGAATCCAAAGGATCTGATCTTTCCGGGGACCGCCTCTCACAAGGGGCGTCATGTGTCGGTGACGCCCGAGAACAGCTCGTTGGATCACCTGTGCTATGGCCGCATCAGGTTGGACGTGGAGGTACCGGTTGCTTCGTTCGAAACGGCCGGTCGCGAAACCGCATTGCTGTCGATGAACGGCGAATGCCAGGTGACGGTGAACGGAAACCCGTACGAGCTCGGGTTGCACGACGCGATTTACATCCCGCGTGGTTGCCGAGTCGACGTCGCCACGAAATCCAGCGTCGATCTGGTCGAATGCGCGGCCGAGGTGTCGGGTGACTATCCTCTGCAAGTGATCCGGTACGCCGACGTGGTCAAAGATCCGAAGCTCAAATTCAAGACCGGTGGATCGTCGACGTCACGGGATCTGAATATCATCATTGGCGACAACGTTCGGGCCGGGCGAATCGTGGCCGGTTTCACGCGCTCTGCGCCCGGGAACTGGACCAGTTGGCCTCCCCACGAACACACCGCCTTGCTGGAAGAGGTCTACGTTTATTTCGACATGCCGCCGCCGGCCTTCGGAATTCAGATGGTGTACACGGCGCCGGACAAGCCGGAATTCGTCAACGTGGTTCGCGACGGTGACGCGGTGCTGATGCCGGCCGGATTTCATCCCAACGTCGCGGCGCCTGGACATTCCATCAATTTTTTCTGGATGATGGCGGCGCGGCGTGAAGTGCAAGATCGGCTGTTTGGCGTCGTGAACGTGCAGCCTGGATTCGACACGGTTGGTACCGGACTCGAAGCCAGCCAGAAATAGCCGGGAACCTCCGTGACGGATCTTTTTCGATTGGACGGCCGGGTCGCGCTTGTCACGGGCGCGTCGGCGGGGATAGGCGCCGCTGTCGCCACGGCGTTGGCCGGGGCGGGGGCGGACGTGGCATGCGTCGGAAACAATCACTTGGTCGATGCGACGTGCGCCGGTGTTCGCGCGACGGGACGCAGGGCGCTTGGTTTGCATGGGGATCTCACCCGCCCCCAGACGGCGGCCGCGTTGATCGACGCCACGGTTGACGGCCTGGGGAGCATCGACATTCTGGTGAACAACGCGGGGATCGTTCGTCGCGCTCCGGCCGTTGAGTTTTCCGCTGAAGACTGGGCTACCGTAATCGAGCTGAATCTGTCGGCGGTATTTCGATTGTGCCAGGCGGCGGGCAAGAGGATGCTGGCGGCCGGCCGGGGCAAGATCGTCAACGTCGCCTCGTTGCTGGCTTTCCAGGGTGGCATCACGGTTCCCGCGTACGCGGCGTCCAAGGGGGGGGTGGCGCAGCTCACCAAGGCCCTGGCGAACGAATGGGCGGCGCGTGGCGTGAACGTGAACGCCATCGCTCCGGGCTACATTCGAACCAACAACACGGCGGCGTTGCAGGCGGATCCGAATCGCAGTCGAGAGATCCTCGTGCGCATTCCGGCCGGCCGCTGGGGCGAGCCGAGCGACGTGACGGGCGCGGCCGTGTTCTTGTGCTCGCCCGCGAGTGACTATGTCCACGGACATGTCTTGGTGGTTGACGGCGGTTGGATGGGTCGCTGATGCCCACAGGAAAGGCGAATGGGTCGGCCTACGGGGCGTCCCGCCGCGGGGTAGCCGGGTCGGTGACGCGATGAGCGAGTCGCAGGTCAACACAGAAGGGTCGTATCGGTTCGACCTGGTGAGCTTGGGCGAAGTGATGCTGCGCCTGGATCCCGGAGACTTGCGCATCCACACCGCGCGTACCTTTCGCGCGTGGGAGGGCGGCGGTGAATACAATGTCGCGCGCGGGTTGCGCCGCTGTTTCGGCATGAGGACGGCGATCGTCACGGCGCTGGCCGACAATCCCGTTGGCCGCTTGGTAGAGGATCTCATGCTGCAAGGAGGCGTCGATCTTTCGTACCTGCGCTGGGTCAAGTACGACGGCGTGGGGCGAGACGCGCGCAACGGCCTCAATTTCACCGAGCGTGGATTCGGACCGCGCGGGGCGGTCGGTTGCTCCGATCGGGGACACACGCCCATTTCGCAGCTCCAGCCCGGAGACGTGGACTGGGGGCATCTGTTCGATAGGCCGGAAAACGCCGTGCGCTGGTTTCACACGGGCGGTGTTTTCTGTGGACTGTCCGACAGCACGCCGGTCGTGGCACGGGTTGCCATGGAGCACGCGCGACGCGCGGGCACGTGCATCTCGTACGATTTGAACTACCGCGATTCCCTTTGGCGATCCAATGGTGGCCGATCGCGCGCTCGCGACGTCAACCGGTCGCTGATGCCATTCGTGGACGTCCTGTTCGGCAACGAAGAGGATTTTTCGGCGGCGCTTGGTTTCGAACCGGAAGGCGTGGACGCGACTTTCAATGACCTTTCCATTGCCGCCTTCCGCAAGATGATTGCATCGGTGGTGGCCGCGTTCCCCAACATTCGGACCGTGGCGACGACGCTGCGGACGGCCCATTCGGCCAACACGAACGGCTGGGGCGCCGTTTGTTACCACCGGGGAACATTCTACGAGGTCCCCCAGCGTGATGTTGAAATTCTGGACCGCGTCGGGGGGGGCGATTCATTCGCATCGGGATTGATTTATGGCCTACTGAAAGACATGGACCCGCAGTGGGCGCTCGAGTGCGGCGTCGCGCATGGCGCCTTGGCCATGACCACTCCGGGCGACACGACCATGGCGACCCTGTCCGAAGTGCAAAACGCGATGAAAGGCGCGGGCATCCGAATCGAGCGATGAGTCTCATGGCGCGCGCCGAGATCTGCCGTCGTATTCAGGCGGAAGCTCTAATCCCGATCATCCGCGTGCCGTCGCCCGAGATCGCGATTCGCGCCGCCGACGCGATCTTGGCGGGCGGGATTTCAATCATCGAGGTCACGATGACCGTGCCCGATGCCCCGTCGGTCATCCGGACGCTGCGCGAACGGTTCCAAGACCGGGTGGTGCTGGGTGCAGGCACCGTGCTCGACGAAAAGACGGTTCGATCCTGTGTCGAGGCGGGCGCCGATTTCATCGTCAGCCCCGGCTTTGACGCCGCGATCCTCACCGCCGCGCACGCGTGCGGTGTTCCCATGATGCCTGGGGCATTGACTCCGACCGAGGTGATCGCCGCGTGGAAGGCCGGCGCGGATATGGTCAAGATCTTCCCGTGCTCCGCCCTCGGAGGCCCAAAATACTTGCGAGCCTTGCGCGGTCCCCTGCCGCAGGTGAAGTACCTGGTGACCGGTGGGGTGAACGCGACGACCGCTGGCGACTACATCGCGGCCGGAGCATCCGCGCTGGGGGTTGGGTCCGAGTTGGTGGATGCGGAGCTTCTGGCTTCGGGCCGCGATTCCGTGATCACTCGGCGAGCTCGTGAGCTGGTCGACGTGGTGCGCACCGCGCGCACCACGATGTCGGTGCGCGCCTAACTCGTAGGTGGACGAGGTCTATTGACCCGGCGGGCGGCCGCGCTTCAGGGTGCCCGTGCCTTGCACGGGGGCCGGAGCGGGACGGGCGCTGCTGGGGGCGGCCGAGCTGGGAGCCGGACGGGCACCTCCCGACGTCGGGTGTGCCCCCATCGCTGGTGCTGGATTTGAGCGCGGCATGGGCGTGAATACGCGTCCCGCGCCCATGGCTCCCGCAGCCGACTGTGACGGAGGTTGCGACGGTGTGGGTGTCGGACGAGGCTGAAACCCACCCATCTGCGGGACGGGCGTCGGGCGAGGTTGAAACCCACCCATTTGGGGCGCGGGGTTGGGGCGAGGTTGCGGTTGCGACGGATAAACGGTCGCCGGCGAAGGGGGCGCGACCATCGTCGGATGAACTGCCGGATTCGTTGAAGGCGCTGGAAAGTAAAGGGGGCGCGACTGCGATGGCGTCGGCACCGCGGGTTGGCCGACCATCGGATGCGGCGCGGGGGCGGCACTCGGGGGCTGGCCGCCAGCCATGCCCGCCCCGAACCCTCCGCGTGGAGGTACATAACCCGGCTGGGGCGCGGCGTTTGCTGGCTGGCCGCCAACCATACCCGCCCCGAACCCTCCGCGTGGAGGTACATAACCCGGCTGGGGCGCGACGCTTCCAGGTTGGGGTGGTGGCGCGCCTCGTTGAGGCGATCCGTAGTATGGCGAAGCCGCAACCGGAGGCGCCCCTCGCGTGACGGGCGCGTAGCCCGCAGGGGGAGGGCCCCGGCGTCCCCATTCGTAGTCACGCCGACCCTCAGGTCCATTCCAATAGGAGCGCCGGTAAACCCAGCGGCCCGAATCGAACACGTACTGCGGTCGAACGTACACGAAACCTGGACGTTCAGGAGCCCAGTATCCAGCGTTCCATGACCAATCGTAGCCGGTCCAGTCCCAGAGCCCATCCACCCACAGGTACCCATATCCGGGCGGTGGAGGACGATATTCGACCACGGGGGCCGGTGGAGGCACGGTCGCGTAGGCCGTTCCGTAGTCATCGGGCCCCACCGTTGCGCTGACGCCCACCACGGGACGGGCGCGTACCACACAACCCGCTGCCGCGACGGCGACGAGCACGGCTGCCAAGCAGAGTTGCCGCTTCATGGATGTTCTCCTCATTTGCGGATTGGACGATACAATCGTTAATTGCATTCGACGTGCCCGATCCTACCACTGGTCGGCGCGGTGCCCCCAACTTGACCGGCAACCACGCGCCGAATAAGAACGCCTTCACGATGGAGACGGTTTTCTCGGGGATCCAGCCGTCCGGAGAGCTGCACTTGGGGAACTACTTGGGTGCGGTGCGCAACTGGGTCGCGTTGCAAGATACTCACACCTGTTTCTTTTGCATCGTCGACTACCACGGCATCACGCAGCCCTATCAGCCTGACGAAGTATCCCGCTTCGTACATGAGATGGCGATCGCGCTTCTCGCCTGTGGGCTCGACCCCGATCGATGCACGTTGTTTGTCCAGTCGGCCGTCCCCGAGCATACGGAGCTGGCCTGGGCCCTGGCGTCGGTCACGCCGCACGGTGAGCTCGGACGCATGACCCAGTTCAAGGACAAGGCCGAGCATCATCCCGACAACATCAACGCGGGCCTGTTCATGTATCCGGTCCTGCAAGCCGCCGACATCCTCCTTTACGGCGCGACCCGCGTGCCCGTGGGCGAGGATCAGCGCCAACACCTCGAGCTGGCGCGCGAGATCGTCCGCCGGTTCAACGCGCGTTTTGGCGAGACGTTCCTGGAACCACAGCCGTTGTTGTCGACGACGCCGAGGATTCTGGGCCTCGATGGACAGGCCAAGATGTCAAAGAGTCTCGGCAACACCATCGGGCTTGCGGAGTCCGATTCGACCATTTGGGAGAAATTGCGAACGGCCGCCACGGATCCGGCGCGCGCGCGTCGGACCGATCCAGGCAACCCACTGGTGTGTAACATCTACACGCTGCACCGGTTCTTCTCGGACGAAGAGCGGCAAGAGGTGGTGCGTACCGGCTGCACGACCGCGGGCATCGGATGCATCGATTGCAAGAAGATGCTCCTCGAAGGGGTCACGCGGGATCTCGGTGCCATTCGGACGCGCGCCCAGATGCTGCGGCAAGATCCGGCGCGGGTTGAGCGGGTGCTGGCCGATGGCGCGTTCCGGGCACGGATCATCGCGCGCGCGACCATGGAACGGGTGCGGCACCGCATGGGAATTGGGCGCCCATTCGCGGCGTCATGACCCTGGGGCAGGAGGCCTCGGGCGGTGCATCCCGATCGGCGCCGAGGGGCGTCATGTTCGGATTGCTGGCGCTGGTCGTGCTCCCGCCTGTGTTCCTGTCGGGGTGTTCGGGCGGCGATGCGGGATGGTCACCCGAGGCCGCGGTCACGCAACTCATCGCCTCGGCCCGCGCCGGGGACGGTGCCTCCGTATATCGGCGCCTCGGGCCACGGACGCGCGGGCGAATCGAAACCATTCTCGCGACGGCTCGCAAAACGGGTGGGGCGCGTCTCTTGCGGCCCGAGGATCTGGTCACCGTGGGCTGGGTGCCGCCCGCTTGGGAAGCGTCCAACGTTCACGAACAGAGCCGCTCTGGCGACGAGGCCGAGGTCGAGGTCGCATCCGCGGCCGGTGATCGCCAGAACGTCCGGGTGGTGCGCGAGGGCAAACGCTGGACCGTCGAGCTTCCATTGCGCTAAGCGCGAGTGTCGTCGGAGGAACCCCCTCGGAACGTCCCTCCCAGCTCGACGGTTGGCGGCTCTAGCTTCAGGGCGCCGGGCGTCGTTCCCGCACTTGAGTCTGTTCCACCGATTCCACGTCCGCGTCGCAGAGCTCGATGACGATATCCTCAAAGTCCGGCAAGTGAATGTGCGGATCGGTGTCGGGATTCGGCACGTCCTCCGAGCGCGGCGGCGCGCGACGTTCGCCGACCCTCCGTTCGCGTGGAAAGATGCGTCGATCAATGCCGGCGTCTCGGCGGTCGCCGCCACGACGTTCGCGATCCAACAGAATCCGGATGGCGTTGATTGATGTTGGAATGGTTTCCATGCGGCCGATCCGACCGGCACAGCTGTGGCACAGGGCCCGGCTTTTCATCTGCAGTTCGACCAGGCGCAATTCGCTGCGCCGGCGTTCATGGCAGATCACGCAGGCGGCGCCCCTTCCCACCGGACGGGATTCGCCCCACCGGGTGTAACAGCCCCAGCATCGCCCCCTACGCAATTCCGACACATGGGCGCCGCAGACCCCACAAGGGAGGGTCGCCCGCTCGATTTCCACGCTCATGAATCCAGTTAACCCCGCGCGCGGTCCGGGGGCAAAAAAATGCATCGTGCTATCCTGGCTGTCCGTGCACCGATCGTTCGGTGAATGGGTCTGAAATGCGGCGCGTACTGGTGATCGAGGGCCAAGAGACTCTTCGACAGGCGTTGTTGCTTGGTCTGCGTGACCATGGAATCTCGGCGGAAGCGCTGGCGGGCATCTCTGAGGCTGCCTTGGCCCCGGCAAGCGGCATGGTGGATGTCTTGGTCCTAGGCCCCACCGGTGGGACCGTCGAGGATCTGCTGGCGACAATCCGGTCGGTCGACAAGACGACGTCTTCCGAGTGGTCGGTTGGGCCAGTTGGGCCGATCGACATCCTTGCGTTGGTGAGCGACGACATCGCTTCCGGTCTCCGAGCGATGGAGCAGGGTGCGTGCGATTTCGTGCCCCTGTCGGCCGGAGCCGCGGGCGTGACCCTGGCGCTGAGAAAGATCGATGCACGACGCGCCCATGGGTTGAACGCCGAGCGTTTGGGCGAGGGCCGCCGCGCGAACCTCGTCGCGCCATCCGACGTTCGGACGGGGACCGGCGGTGTGGCGGCTCGGCGCGAACGGAGGAACGATCGCTCGAAGGTGGACGGTCCGGTCCTGGTCGGGTCGAGTCCCCAAATCGCGGCCGTCCTGGCTCTGATTTCTCGTCTGGCCGGCGTTCGGGCGGGCGTTCTGGTCGGCGGCGAATCCGGCACCGGGAAGGAGTTGGTTGCCCAGGCCCTGCATGATCAGTCGCCCTGGCGTTCGGGGCCTTTTGTCGCGGTGAACTGCGGCGCGATTCCGGCGGGACTCATCGAGTCGGAGCTGTTCGGTCATGTTCGCGGCTCGTTCACCGACGCGGTTCGGGACAAGCGCGGATTGTTTCAGGCCGCGCATGGCGGGACGTTGTTTCTTGATGAGATAGCCGATCTGCCGCTGGAACTGCAGCCCAAGCTTCTTCGCGCTCTTCAAGAGGGGATCATCCGGCGCGTCGGGGACGTAGACGATGCGCGGGTCGAGGTCCGCGTGGTGGCCGCCACCGCCCGTGATCTATCCGCCGAGGTGGTGGCCCGAAGGTTTCGCGCGGATCTCTACTACCGGTTGGCGGGGCTGACCATTTCGCTGCCCGCGCTGCGCGAAAGACGGCAGGACATCCCCCTTTTGGCCGAGCATTTTCTCGCACGCGTTCGTCGGCGAACGGGCATCCGGGTTCACGGGATCGACGCCGACGCCAGCCGCCTGCTGGCCGAATATTCCTGGCCGGGCAACGTGCGGGAGCTTGAGAACACAATCGAAAGGGCCGCCGTGCTGTGCGCGGGTGACCGGATCGATGCCGCCAGCCTGCCCGAGCGCGTGGTTCCGTCGGATCCCGCGAGAGCCGCCGGCAGACAACCGTCGCCTTTCACCTTCGGGGCACGGGCACCTGATGATGACGCGATGAATCTATCCATCAAGCAGGCCGCTCGAAGTACGGAGGAGAGTCTAATCAAGCGCGCGCTGGCATTGACCGCGGGGAACCGCACGCGCGCAGCCGAGCTGCTGGAGATCAGCCATCGGGCACTCCTCTACAAGATCAAAGACTATGGAATTGCCATCGCTCCCGGTCGAGAAGTGGCGGTGCCTGCCCCCGGGGCTGACGCGCCGTTCTCAAAGGCGCCGTCTTAAGGCGGGGGGATGTGGCTATCACGGAGCACCCATCGCGCCCTGTGGCCAGCCCCTCGCGAACAGGGCAGCGCCTATCGGCGGCAGCCGCGAGCGGAGGCAACAATCTGAAACGTCGTGTTTTTTTGACGGACCAGTAAGCCGTCGTACATTGTAGGTGTAAATGGGTGTAAGGTACACATTGGATCCGCCACGGGGATCACCAAATGGGTGGTGAGTGCGTGGGGCTGGACATTGGATCGAGCGCCATCAAGGCGGTCGTTCTGAAGGTGGGCCGCAAGGACACCCGATTGCTCAATTTCGGTATTGAGCCCCTGCCTCCCCAGACCATTGTCGATGGGGCCATCATGGATCACACGGCGGTGGTCGAGGCCATAACGCGCCTGAGAACGGCGCTCGGTTTTCGGACGAAACTCTGCGCGACGGCCATCGCGGGTCACCAGGTGATCGTGAAGAAGATCAGCCTTCCGCCCGTCGGGCGGGACGACCTCAACGAGCAGATTCCGCTGGAGGCCGAGCAACACATCCCGTTCAAGCGGGATGAGGTTGACATCGATTATCAGGTCGTGACTCCCAAGAACGCACAAGGCCAGATGGAAGTGATTCTGGTCGCGGTCAAAAAGGAGATGATCGCCGACACCGTGCAGGTCATTCGCGATGCGAAATTGCAGCCCGCGGTTGTTGACGTCGCCGCCTTCTGCGTCCAAAACGCCTACGAGGCCGGGTACGGATTGACGCCGATGGCGCAGCCCGTGGCGTTGATTCACATCGGAAACGCGATCACCCACGTCAACATCCTGGCCGGGGGAATCAGCGTATTCGCGCGTGACGTGACCGTCGGGGGCGCGCAGTTCACGGAGGAAATTCAACGCAGATTGCACGTGAATCACGACGAGGCCGAGAACTTCAAGTGGGCGTGGGGCGAACCCGGCGCCGATGCGATTCCGCCTGCGGTCGGGGCCATTATCACGGAGATCGCCGAATCCACCGCGTCGAAACTGCAGCGTTCGCTGGATTTGTTCCTGGCCTCCGCACCCGAAATCTTCCTGTCCAAGATCTACCTTTCGGGGGGCTGCGCCAAGATTTCGTTGCTGGTGGAACTGCTTGCCCGTCGGGCGAAGGTACCGGTCGAGGTTCTGGATCCCTTCAAGCGGACGATCATCGATCCGGGAAAACTGGATGCGGCCTTTGTCAAGGCCCACGCCGCCGAGGCCGCCGTGGCTTTTGGACTGGCGTTGCGGCGCCCGGGGGACAGCTCCTGATGATGCGCATCAATCTTATCCGCGCGAAACGCGCGCGGCGGCGCGATGCTGGCGAGCGGGCCCTGGTGATAATGGGAGCCTCGGTGCTCGGGGCCGTGGCCGTCATGGCGGTTGTCACCATCGGGGCCGATCGAGAGCTGCAGCGGGTGGTGCGCGAGAACGACGTCGTCAAGGACGACATCGAGCGGCTAAAGGCCGAGCTCGGGGACTACGACGTCATCAAGCAGCAACGGACGGATCTGCTGAAACAACAGAAGACCATTGATGCGCTCAAGACCGGACGCACCGGGCCGGTTTACCTGATGCGCGAACTGTCGGAGATCCTGACCGCGGGCAAGGGACCGACGTTCGATCGGGTGAGCTACGAGGAGCGGCTGCGCCGGGATCCCAACGTCGGTTTCAACTCGGGCTGGGATCCCCGGCGGGTGTGGCTGGAAACATTCGAGGAGGTGCAAAGAAAGGTGCGCATTCACGCATCCGCCCGCACCAACGAGGACGTCGCCGAGTTTCTGAAGCGACTGCAACTGTCGGTGTTCTTCGCGGACGTGACCCCCGAATCGACGACACAGGTCGGGGACGACTCCGCCGGGGCCAAGCACGTTACCTTCAATTTGAGCGCCCGCGCGGTGTACTGACATGGGCGAACTTTTGCGCAAGTTGCACAAGCTCAGCCTGGCCAAGAAGGTTGGCGTAACGGTGGCGGTCGTGATGCTCGTGGGCCTCATCGACTATCAGTTTTTCTACGGAGACTCGGCCACGGGGATCGTGTCGGCGAGGGCGCACCAGGCCGAGCTCGCCGACGAGCTGGCGAGCTACCGCCGACGGCGCGGCGAGTACCTCGGTTACCGGGACGAGCTAAAGCAGCTGCTCGACGAGCAACGCGAGTTGCTGCGCGCGCTGCCGAAGCGCGCGGAGATCCCGACGTTCCTGGCCAACGTTCAAGAGCAAGGCGAGCTGGCGGGCCTTGAGGTGTTGAGCGTCGACATCGGGCAAGAGGGACCGCTCGACCTGTACATCAAGATTCCGGTCAAGATGGAGGTGCGCGGAACCTACCACCAGATCTCGCGTTTCTTCCGAAATGTCGGCGAATTACCACGAATCGTGAACGTCGAGAATCTGTCGCTGGCGCTCGACCGCGACAAGGTGCCAAGCGCGGATCTCCAGGGCGCGGCGCCACCCAAGCTGCGGGCGAAGTTCGTTGCGGCGACATTTCGTTTCAACGAGAAAGCCGCTGGGGGAGGCGGAACATGACGGGCGGCTCGTTGCTCACCCGTGCGACGGATTCGAAATGCATCGCGCAGCGACGCAGGCAGTGGAAGATTACGGGCGCCTCCATCCAAACCCGCGCCACGGCTCGGTTGACCCAGGATGGAGGGCACGCGGGGCAGCGACTGCTGCGTCTACGGCTGCGTCTGCCGCTGCGTCTACGGCTGCGTCTGCCGCTGCGTCTGCATCTGCCGCTGCGTCTGCGTCTGCCGCTGCGTCTGCGATTGCTCCTACGGCTTGCGTCTGCGTCCGCGTCTGCGTCTGCGGCTTTGCGGCTGCTGCTGCGGCGGCTGCCGGCGTTGGGCGTGTTGACCATGTCCGTATCCGTGTTCGCCGCCAACCCACCCGATCCGGCCCGCGGCGCGGCGGGTGGGTCGGGAGGCACCGCGGCGGGCGGGAGCGCGGTCGTGGATGCGGCCACCGCGAAGCGATTGGCGACTCTGCGCAAGAAGGTGCTGAAGGACGAGGATTTCGTCGAGAACGACGAAACGAACCGCGATCCGTTCCATTCCTACATGCGGCTGTTTGTGGACCACGGCGCCGCGAAGACCCACAAGGTGGCCGCCGTTTTCGACAAGGTGGCGCTCGACGAGTTGTCTCTGATTGCCATCATTTCGGGGGACGAGTCCCCCCGAGCGATGTTCCGAGACGCCACGGGCTTCGGCCAGGCTGTCCAAAAGGGAGAGTTTTTGTCTCGGGCGGCGGCTCGTGTGACAAAGATACTGTCCGATAGGGTCATCGTGGAGATCAGCGAGACGACTGGGTCCGGCGAAACGCGAGTCATCGAGAAAGCCATCTTGGTCAACCCCGGTGAGGCTCCATGAGAGGCACCATGATCGCGCGTGACGTAGTCAGACGGAAGCGGCCTGATCGGTGCCATCGCGGCCGATCGCATCGCTGGCGGCGCGCGGCGACCGGCTGCATCGCCCTGCTGGCGCTCGCTTCTCTCGGGGGGGTGGTCGCCGGCGTCGAGGAGATTCCCGGTATCGGGGTCCCGGCTCCCGCGCCGTCCCCCATCACGGTGGACCCGGTCCCGTTGCCCTCGAAGATCACCACTTCGAACCCGCGAACGGATCCTGCGCCCGCCGCCGCCGGGAAATCGGGCACGCAGACCCCCGCGTCCGGCGCGAGCCCGGGGGGGCCGTCAGGTGGTGCCGCCGGGCCCGCGAATGCCTTGGGGTTCTTGCGCGGCGCGCGCCGACGCTACAGCGGGCGGCGCATCGATCTCGACTTCAAGGGCGCCGACATCCACAACATCCTGCGATTGTTGTCGGACGTCGGACAGGTGAACATCGTGACCTCCGACGACGTCAAGGGCGAGGTCACCATCAAGATGCGCAACGTCCCGTGGGACCAAGCGCTGGACGTGATTCTGCGATCGAAACTCTTGGGCCAGGTGCGCGAGGGCAACCTGATCCGGGTCGCGCCGCTCGTCACGCTGGAGAAGGAGCTGGAGCAGGAGATCGCCCGCCAGAGGCAGCTCGCCGACGTGGCGCCCACCGAGACCCGCATCATCGCCG
>JADGRC010000352.1 GCA_017881245.1 Pseudomonadota bacterium | reverse complement strand
GGCGTCCATCGAGGCCTTGGTCAGGACGCCGGTCTTCGTCGGCCAAAATTTCTCGGGATCGGCGCCGCCCGTCAAATCCGACCCCTGCTGAACGACTCCGTTGCCGTTCACGACCAGAAGCAGAAACGGCGAACGCACGGCGGTCTGGGCCCGGGCCGCCTTGGGCAGGAGGGATTCGAGCAACGGCAGCCCCAGCGTCACGCCACCAAACCCGCGCAGAAACTGCCTTCGCGGTATTCTGTTTGTCGATTTGATCATCGGTGATGACTCCAAGCTCGCCGTCAGGGCAGGCGGTTGACGAAAGCATCGTTGGTGACCATCGCCAGGATCATGTCCTTGATGGACATTTTCCCCGCGCGTGACATCAGCGCCCAATAGTCGGCCAACGGCATCTCGGCGGGCGCCACCGCGCGACCATTGAGATAGCTCAGCCAGTTCCTCGTGTAGCAACCGTGCGCCTGCGAGCTGTCGGAAATGGCCTTCGAGAAGTCGACGGCGTTGTTGTACGACTTGGAGCCGTCGGTGAATGGATACGTGTCCGCCGAATTGATGGGCTTGTTGCGATCGGTGGTCCGGAATTTTCCGATCGCGTCGAACTCCTCGAACGCGAATCCCGCCGGGTTGATCCAGGTGCCGTGACAGGCCGCCCCACACGTACCGACACCGGTCGTCATCTCGACTCGCTCGCGGTTCGTCATATCGGGTTGAGGTGCGATCAAGGGCGTCGCCTTGGGATCGGGCGGCGGCAAAGTAACGCACAAGATGCGCTGATTCACGAAGACCCCGCGATGAATCGAATCGGGGTCGTTCCCGATCGCGTAGGACGACAGGAATCCGGCCAGCGTCAGCAGACCCGAGCGTTGTGTCGGATCCAGGTTCACCTTAGTCACCTGGTCCGTGAAAGTCCCCGCCACTTGATAGATGGGCGCCAACGCCTTGTTCACGAAGCCCACCGGCGACGTGAAGATCTCCTTGACGCCGTAGCCTTGGTCGAAGACCCAACGCAGGAAAGACAACATCTCTTGGCGCATGGCCGCGGGCGTCGCCGGCGTGAAATCCGGAAACACGGTGGCGTCGCGCACGATTCCGTCGTAGGCGCCGAGCCTCAGCACTTGAAAGTGCAGGTGGTCTCGCGCCGTCGCGCCCACTTCGCTGGTCAGGAGGCGAGTGGCCTGCGTCAGAAGATTGGCGGGTGTCTTCAGTTGACCGGCCGCCGCGGCGGCGAACAGGGCATCGTCCGGCATCGTGTTGGCGATGGCGTAAGAAAGCTTCGCCGCGATTTCATAGTCGTCGAGCGGAATCTTCCCGTTGGCGACCGTGGTGCCAAGCTCCGTGCGATACAGAAAATGCGGCGACTGAAGGAAGAACTGAAGAACCAGATTCACGCCCGCGGTGAAGGCGTCGGTGCCCGGGTACAGAGCCGGACCTTGGTTGAAGAGCGTCGTAGCCTGCGTGACCTCGGCGTCGGTCAACGGTCTCCGGTACGCGCGTAGCCCGAGGGTCGTGATGAACGACTTTGCCTTGCCCGCCAAATCGGCGGGCGCGTTGGCCGGGACCAATCGCGCCAAGGCGGCAGGATCCCCGACCACCTTCTGGGCCAACTTCACGGACGCGTCCGCCAGGTCGGACCGCAGATTCTCGGCGACGAACAATGACTCGACGTCGTTGTCGAAGCCGACCACCGCATCACCAGACACGTTGGCCTCGACGTCGCTGATATCGGCCAGCTTCAGCAGATCCCTGACCGTGTTCGCCCACTGCGGGTGACTGAGCCGCGCGAGGCGGGAAGTCGGAACCAACGCCGCGGCGGGCGGCGTCGCCGGAATAACGATCCCCCCGGCCCCGGCCCCGGCGGCAGCAACAGCACCGGTCCCAGCGGGCGCCCCAGCAGCAGAGCCAGCCGTACCCGTTCCCACGCCCGTTCCCGATGTACCTCCCGAACCAGTACCGCTCTTCCCTGCCCCGCCACTCGGCGCGGGCTGCCCCCCATTTCCCGACGGCAAGCCCTGCGAGGGATTTCCAGCGCCCCCCACCGAAGCGGTGCAGGCGGTCAACAACGCGAACGCCGAAAGCGCCAGCGAAAGCACGCAACCCGTGCCAAGCGGAGCGGAACCGGCTGCACCCGGTTGGAAGACCCGCCGGGCGTCTGATCCTGATTGCGACGCTTTGGGGATTGCCGTCTGCATCCGTTGCTCCTTCCTCGGTCCCTGCCTCGGTGCCCGCGGTCCGGGCTGGCCTGGCCCAGGGCACGAGTCATTCTCAGCTTCGCTACTAAGGATGGTTCCACGGCGCTCGGAAGGAAATGCTCGATCTTGGCTCTTTTGTGTCTTATTAAGTCACACGGCCAATGCCTCCGACCGCCCTGCCCTTGGCCACCTCGGTTCACCACGAAGACCCGCACACGGGCCTCGGGGTGCATCTGTCGCCCTTTGCCCGCGTGGGCCTGGCGGCGTTCACGATTCACGAGTGCGGCTACCTGCCGGGCGGCATCCACTCCCGGATGGAGCGCGGGCGCCACCGCACGGATTGGAACTTCCCCGGCGTGCGCAGCCCCTACTGGCGACTCTACTACAACCACGCCAGCGGCAGTTTTGTACGCTTTTCGCAACGAGACATCTCCCTTGACCCTGACCACATCGTCATCATCCCCGAGGACACGTTGTTCGACTGCGTGGGTGAGGCCGGTATCTCGCACCTGTGGCTACACTTCTCGCCATTGCACCACCCCGTGCCGCCGTTTTCCGGGCCGGTGCCCATCCCAATGACCGCTGGCCTCTTGGCGGCGCTTGCCGATCTGGTCGCCGCTCACGGTGCTCCGGGACATCGGGCGAGCCTCCAACGCCTGTATCATTCTGCGGCGGCATTGATTCACGCCAGCTTTGCCCGATTGCCCGTGCCGCTCGCGCGCGCCTACCCCGAGCCGCTCGGCAGCATCATCGCGCAAATCGACCGCAACCCGGGCGGCGATCTGGCGAATCCCCGCCTGGCCCACTCCGCCGGGATGAGCGTCGAGACGTTCAGCCGCTGGTTCAAGGCCCACACCGGCGCGACCCCCGCCGCCTACGTGACGCGCAGCCGCGTACGAGCGGCCGCCCGTCTGCTGGTGCTCTCCGAACGCACCGTCGATGAAATCGCGGCCGAGACCGGATTCCCCAACCGCTATTACCTGAGCCGCGTCTTCGCCGCGCACATGGGCTGCGGCCCGGCGACCTACCGCCGACGGCATGTCCAGGTCCGGGTCTAGTCGTGGCGCAAGTGATCCTCACGGATGTCGCCAAGATCTACGACGCCGGCGTCGCGGTCGTCGATCGGTTCAATCTGGACGCGCGCGACGGCGAATTCATTGTGCTGGTCGGACCTTCTGGATGCGGCAAATCCACGACCTTGCGGTTGATTGCGGGTCTGGAGGACGTGACCCGCGGGACAATCCAGATTGGAGGCCGAATCGTCAATGACCTGCGGCCCAAGGATCGCGATGTCGCGATGGTGTTTCAGAGCTACGCGCTGTATCCGCACATGACGGTACGACAGAACATGACGTTCGGATTGAAGCTGCGTCGTGTCCCGCGCGACGAGATCGAGACGCGCGTGCGGAGCGCGGCGGCAACTCTTGGCATTGCGCAGCTCCTCGATCGCAAACCCAAGGCGCTGTCGGGCGGGCAGCGGCAACGGGTCGCGCTCGGCCGTGCCATCGTACGCGCTCCGCGGTGTTTCTTGTTCGACGAACCCCTGTCCAACCTCGACGCGAAGCTGCGCGTTGAGATGCGCGCGGAGATCAAGCGCCTGCAGGTTCGGCTCGGATGCACGACGCTCTACGTGACGCACGACCAGGAAGAGGCGATGACGTTGGGCGATCGCCTGGTGGTCATGAAGGATGGGCTCATCCAACAAACCGGAGCGGCGCTGGAAATATATCATCTGCCCGTCAACCGGTTCGTGGCAGGGTTTCTCGGCAGCCCACAAATGAACTTCTTGCAAGGGCACCTGGTCGAGGAAGCTGGCCAATTGTTCTTCGACGAGGGCAGCGGCCGGCTCGCGATTCAACCATGGGCCAAACGGCAATTGACCGCGGCGGTGCAAGGGAGAGCGGACGTCGTCCTGGGGGTTCGCGCGGAGGCACTCGGCCCGCGCACAATGGGCCGCCCGGACGAATCCGCGAGCGTGCTCGCGACGCGCGTATCGCTAGTCCAGCCCCTTGGCGATCGCCTCAACGTCCATCTGTCCACGCCCCGACGCGAGAATCTGATCGCTCAGGTGCCCGCTGATGCGCCCCTGCGGGCCGGCGACTCGCTCGATGTCCATTTCGACATGAGCCGCGCGCACTTCTTCGCGCCCGGCGACGACGGTCTGGCGCTGGCGCTAAACCGCGACAGATTTGCGGCCACCCCGGATCGGGGAGCCTTCCCGTGAACAACCCGCGCGAGCGGAGATCGCCACGCCGTCGGCTACGAACAGCTGGCGTCTGCGCCTGCGCCTCCGTCTGCGCCTCCGTGGGTCTGGCCTTCGCGCCGCCATCCCCGTCAGCGACCGCGTCACCGGGCTCCGCCGATCTCGTGCGGGCGCTGCCGCTCGGGCCGTCGGACGAATCGATCTCCCAAGGACGCGTGACGATCAAGTACTGGGACAAGTGGACCAGCTTCGAAAAGGACGCCATGCAGGCGGTCGTCGACGATTTCAACGCCGCGCAGGACCGCATCTTCGTCGATTTCCTGTCGGTGTCGGAGATCGTCGCGAAGACTCTGCTGGCGACGGCCGGGGGGATTCCTCCGGACCTCGCGGGCGTCTGGGCGGCGAATCTGGTCGAGTTCGCCGACAAGAACGCGCTCCTGCCCCTTGATGACCTCGCGCGTGGCACCAACGTGAACGCCGACCGCTATCTGCCGGCGTACTGGAACATGGGGATCTACAAGGATCGCCTGTGGGGCGTCCCCTCCACCCCGGCCACGACGGGGCTGTATTGGAACAAGGGCTTGTTTCGCGCCGCCGGCCTCGACCCGGATCGGCCGCCGCGGACAATCGCCGAACTGGACGCGTACGCCGTCAAGCTGACGCGGGTGGACGCGGACAGCGGACACATCTCCCAAATCGGTTTCATGCCGTCGGTGCCGGTGGATTGGCCCTTCTTCTGGATCAGCTTCTTCGGCGGTCGACTTTGGGACGGCGGCGCCAACATCACCTTGGACGAGCCGCCGAATCTGCAGGCGTTCACATGGATCGAGAGCTATCCGAAGCGTTTCGGCGTATCACGCCTGCAAGATCTCTCGTCGGGCTTCGGCTCCTTCGCCTCTGCCCAAGACCCATTCCTAAGCGGGCGGTTGGCGATGGTCTTCCAGGGTGTCTGGTTGGCCAACTACATCCACCAATTCGCGCCGCGAATGGACTTCGGCGCCGCGCCGTTCCCGGTCCTGCGCGAGGGCGATCCACCCACCGTTTACGTCGACTCCGATATGCTGGTCATTCCGCGCGGATCGGCGCACGTGAATGAGGCGTTCGAATTCATTCGTTTCGTGTCACGCCAATCCTCGACGGAGAAGTTGAACCTGGGCCAGCAGAAGAACTCGCCCCTGCGTGACGTCAGCGCCGCGTTCCTGGCCAACCACAAACACCCCTACATCCGCCTGTTTCAAGATCTGGCGTCTAGCCCGCGCGGCATCGGTCAGCCCAAGATGGGCCTGTGGTGGGAATACCGTCGCGAAATCGAGACCGCGTTCCAGCGCGTGTGGCTGATGCGCGCAACACCCGCCGAGGCGCTCGGCGACGCCAAGGTCCGTATGCAAAAGCGCTGGGATCAGATGCGTGAGCGCCAAAGCCTGCCGGCATCGCCCGCGCTAGGCATCGTGCCGTTGGTTTTGGTGGTCGTGTTCGCCGCGCTGCTGGTGGGGTTGATATCGCGCCAGCGTCGGCGCACGAGCGCGACGAAGAAATCGGTTCGCGCCAACGTTTCTCTCGGCAGAGGCATCGCGTTTTTCTCCCCTTGGGCCATTGGCCTCCTGACCTTCCTCGCATATCCGCTGGCGGCTTCCCTGGTCTACAGCCTCTGCGACTATTCGGTCTTGACCGCGCCGCGATGGGTGGGCCTGCAGAACTTCGTCGAATTGTTCTCCGACGAAGTGTTCTGGGTTGCGGCGCGGAACACGCTCCTGTACGTCGCAATGGCCTTGCCGCTCGGGCTGACGTTCTCGTTCTTCGCGGCGTTGATGCTCGACGCCGGCGCGCGCGGTGCGGGAATCTATCGGACCCTGATATTCCTGCCGTCGCTGACGCCGGTCGTAGCCAGCGCCGTCACCTGGATGTGGATCTTCAACTCGCGCTTCGGCGTGCTCAATCACCTGTTGAACAAATTCACGTTCGGGCTGGCTGGTCCCGTTCCCTGGCTGGCTGATCCGCGAACCGCGCTTCCGTCGCTCGCGCTGATGAGTTTCTGGTCGATCGGACAGGTCGTGGTGATCTTGCTCGCCGCGATGCAAGACGTGCCCACCGCCCTTTACGAGGCGGCCGACATCGACGGCGCCGGGTGGTGGCGGAAGGTCTGGCACATCACGATTCCCCTCACGTCGCCCGTGATCCTGTTCAATGTCGTCATGGGAATCATCGGTGGTCTGCAACTCTTCACCCAGCCATTTCTGATGACGGAGGGCGGCCCGGCGCGCGCGACGCTGACCTACACGATGCGCTTGTACCAGAACGCGTTCGTGTTCCTGCGCATGGGTTACGCGTCCGCCATGGTCTGCGTCCTGTTCCTGGTCACGCTCGGATTGACGGCGCTCGCCATTCGGCTCAGCCGCCGTCTGGTGTACTACTCGTGATGTCGTGAGAAACACGTGAGTGCCGGCGGCTCCCCCTTCAGCGGCGCCTTTCGCCGCCGCCCGTGGACGCGCGGGCTGGTCCACGTCCTTCTGATCCTGATCTCGTTGACGTGCGTGTTTCCCATGCTGTGGATGCTGTCCACGTCGCTGAAACCGATTGAAGACCTGATGGTGACGCCACCGCGCTTCATCCCGTCGGTCTGGCGCTGGAAGAATTACCTCGACGCGACCCGGGACATCCCCTTCTGGACGTACACGGCGAACACGGTCGTCGCCTGCGTGTTGGCGTCCGTGGGCACCACGTTGTCGAGCGCGCTCGTCGCCTTTAGCTTCACGCGCCTCGAATGGCCAGGGCGAAACATTCTGTTCGCGATGACCCTATCCACCATGATGATCCCGTTTCCGGTCGTGATGATTCCCCTGCATGGCCTCTGGCGGGCGCTCGGCTGGACCGGAACGTTGCGACCGTTG
>JADGRC010000351.1 GCA_017881245.1 Pseudomonadota bacterium | reverse complement strand
CTGGGGTCGGCGATGGGCGACACGAGCGGGGCTGCCGCGCGCTGGGAGGAGGTCGCCCGCCTGGATCCGGACAACGCGCGTGCGCTCGACGCATTGACCGAGATTTATGGTCGCCTGGAACAGCACGCGGATCTGGCCCGCGTTCTCGACGCTCAGGTCGACCGTTTGGTAGGCGATCCGCGCGAACAGGCCGAATGCCTACGGCGCCTGGCCGTGTTGGCCGAGACCCATCTGGGGGATCGCCGTAGGGCGCAACGGGCCTGGGAATCCGTTCTCGAGCTGCTGCCCGCGGACGCGCCCGCAATGGAGGCGTTGGCGCGGATCTACACGGACAGCGAGGAATGGAGCACGCTGGTCAAGATCCTGGATCGCCAGATCCCTCACCTCCAGGAGCCGGGGCGCGCGGTCGAGTTGGCCCTGCGCCGCGCCGACATCCTGGACACCAAACTGAACGCGCCGCGAGAGGCGGCGCAGGCTCTGGAACAGATTGTGTCGGAGGTCGACCCACGAAGCTGGGCGGCGCACGAACGCCTGCGCGCGCTTTACGAGCGCGACAGCGATTGGCCGCACGTGGTGAAGATCGCCGAGCGCCAACTGTTCCTCAGCGAGGAGCCGGAAGATCGCGCCCGCCGGGCGATGGAATTGGGCACGCTGTGGCGTGACCGGCTGAACGACGACAACAAAGCGACGGCGGCATTCGAGCGGGCGCTGGAGATTGACGGCCATAACATGGCGGCCATGCAGGCGCTGGCGCCGCTTTACGCGGCGGCGCGGGACTGGCCGAACGTCATCGGTCTGAAGGAAAGGCTGCTGGACCAGTCCGAGGACGCGGACGAACGCCACCGTCTGATGATGGAGATCGCGGACATCCTGGAGCAGCACCTACAGGATGTACCAGGCGCATTTGAATGGTACCGGCGCGCGTACGAAGACCGGCCCGACTCCGAATCCCTGCGGGCCATCGATGCAATCGCCGACAAGCATGGCCTGCACGAGGATCTGATTGCCGTTTACGAGGGCGCCCGCGCTCGCGCGGTCGAGCCGATCGAACAGGTGGCGGCTTCCCTGAGGATAGCTGCGATCTGCGAGGAGAAGCTGGATGATCCCACGCGCGCATTTGCATCGCTCCGCGAGGCCCTGGTGGCCGATCCGGCGGGTTGGGAGCTGCTTCCCATTCTGGAACGTCTGGCGAAGCGGACCGAGGATTGGCGTGGGCTGATCGATGTCTACGCGCGCGTTGCACGCGCACGTCCGGAACTGAGCGACCGCGTCCACTTACTGGGGCTGCGCGCCGAGGTTCGGGAAAAGCACCTTCACGACGCGTCGGGCGCGCTCGACGAGCTGGTGCGAAGCTTCGCTCTTCATCCCGACAACGCGACCACGCAGGAGGAGATCCTGCGGTTGGCCGGGAGCACGGGCCGCTGGGAAGACGCGCTGAAGGTCCAGGCGCAGCTCTTCGCGCTGGCCGAGGATCTGCCGCGGAAACTGGCGGTCGCGCGGTACGCGGCGACGCTGGTGGAAACCGAGGTGAAAGATCTGGTGCGGGCATTCCACGCCTACCTGAACGCTTTCCGCTTGTCGCCGGACGACTCCGAGATCGTCTCTCATCTCTGGCGTCTGGCGGCGCGCATCGACCGATACGAAACGCTACCAGCGGTATCCGCGCGCGGCGATCGGGCCTTGGGGGCGGTGAGCGCGGGGGAAAACACCCCCGCGCCCGGAACCGGGGCGTTTCCCGAGGCGGCTGTGGCGACATCGACCGACGCAGCCACCACGACAGCCTCCGCGGCATCGACCGACGCAGCCAGCACGGCGGCCGACGCGACATCGACCGACCAGGACACCGCGGCGACCATGGCGGCGGCGGCGACCGACGCGCCCGGGATATCCACCGAAGGCGTGGACGCGACCAGGGACAGTACGCCGACGCCTGTGACCTCGTCGAGTCCGGTGCCCATCGCGACCTTGGCCTCGGATATGGCCGAAACGGCGCGGATGGACGTGAGTCCCCCCTATTCGGACCAGACGTTGCCCGCCGGCACGCGCCCGGTCGCGGAACTACACTTCGCGGACCCCGAGGAACCGACTCCGGCCGATGCCGGGGTGGAGCCCAGCGGCACGGCGACCGCCGAGCCGGTTGAGGTGGATTTCCCGGTCGACACCTTCGCATCACTCGAGAGTGATTCATTCTTCGGGAGCGCCGAGGGCGGTGAGGACGCCGGTGAGGATGCCGACGACGACACCGACGACACAGTGGACGTGGATGACGCGGCCGTCATCGCCGTCGCCGTCGACCCCGATTCGTCCGGCGTACTGGAGGAGTTGGGTCTCGACGACTTGGAGGTGGCGGACGACGGCGAACCGCCGCCCCCGCCTCCCATGGGACGGACCGCGGTTCCCCCGGCGCCGCCTCATTCTCCCGGGCGCCGGTTGCCTTTCCCGATGCCTTTCGAGACGCCGTGGGAAGAGCTGGCACAGGCGTACGACACGATCCCGGCGCCCGAGCCGGCGACCCGAAAACGTTACCTCTTGAAACAGGCCGAAGTCTGGGAGCGCGGGCAGAAGGACATCAAGCGTGCCTTGGGCTCCTTGGAGCGCGCCTTCCGTCTGGACCCGCGAGATCCGACCGTGCGCGCCGAATTGGAACGGATCGCTTCCGAACAGAATCGTTGGGACGAGGTCTGCGAGATTTACCTGGGGGCTATCGACGAATTCGCGCCGGCGGAACAGGCGGTGTCGATTCACCACGAGGTGGCGCGTTTTCGAGAGGCTCTTGGCCAGATAGACAAAGCCGAGGAGCGGTATCGGGCGATTCAGGCCCTGAAGCCCGACGACAAGGAGGCTCTGGATCGTTTGGAACGGATCACGCGCGAGCAATCGCGCTGGACCGATCTGGCCGAAATCCTGGAACGGCGCGCGGAGGGCAGCACCCTTCCCATGCCGCCGGGGCCGGAGCGCCGCGCGAAGCTGGCTGAATTGGCCGGCCTGTACGAGCAGTACCTGGACAAGCCTTACGAGGCCATCGATTCGTGGGAGCGCCTGGTGGCGGAGGCGGCGCAGGCCGACGACGAGGCGAGCGACAATGCGGGAGACAATGCGGGCGACGATGCCAGACAGACCCGCAATCGCAATCAGACTCTCGAAGCCTGCGAGTCGTTGGCGCGACTGTACACGCGTGTCGGTCTTTGGGCCAAGGTGGTGGACGCCCTTCAGCGCGAAACGGATCTGACGACCGACCCCGCAGAGGCGCGCAAGCTCCGCCTGCGCATCGCCGATATCCTGGAGCGAGAGCTCGGCCAGGGAGACCGCGCCATCGAGGCATTCGCGGCCATGCGCGCCGCGAATCCCGACGACGAAGAGGCACTGGCGGCTCTCGATCGCCTTTTCGAGGCGCACGGACACTGGGACGATCTGCAGGCCGTCCTCGAACAACGCGCGAAGCTCGCGACCGGCGACACGCGCACCGACCTGGTGCGGCGCCGCGCCCATATCCTGGAAGAACGGTTGGGAAATCCGGACGCCGCCGCCGCCGCCATAAGGGATCTCGGGCCCCCGGGTCTCGCCGACCGGGCTCTGGCGATGGGCCTGGTTCGCAATTTGCGTCGCGCGGGCCTGGCGCACGAGGCCGCGCGCACGCTCGGAACGTTGATTGAGTCGGAGCGCGCCACCGATGAGGTCAAACCGGGGGCTCCGATGCCGGCGGTGGCCTTGTTGCTGGAACTGAGCGCGGTTCGCGCCGACGATCTGGATGACGAGGACGGCGCGCGCCTGGCGGTAAACGATGCCTTGGCGCTCGCGCCCGAGGATCCGTTGGCCCTGGATGCACTGGCGCGGATCGAGCTGAAGGGAAACAATTTCACGGCGTACGCCGCCGCGCGCCGCCGCGCCGCGCGCGCGCAACGAGATCCCTCTTCCGCCGTGGAACGTCTGTTGGACGCGGGGCGCGTCTATCGCGATCAGGCCAACAATTCGCCGGAGGCGCGGGCGTGTTTCGAAGAGGCGCTCGGCCGCGATCCCACCAACCTGGACACGTTGCGGGCGCTCGCGGCATTGCACGCCACGGAAGGTGAATGGGCGGAGGCCCGGCGACGCCTGCAAGATCAGCTGGACCTCGTCGAGACTCCAGAGGCGCGCGCGCTCGTCTTGACCGATCTGGCCCGTTGTCTCTGGGAAGGATTCGCGGACAGCGTCGAGGCACAGAAGTACGTCGACGCCGCGCTGGAGCTGGCCCCCGATCATTTGCCGGCGGTGCTGACCGCCGCGGACATCTATTATAAGGACGGACAATGGGCCCGGGCCGAGAAGCGCTTGACCGAAGCCGTGCGCCGGGTGCGCCACAACCCCGAGCAACAGTCGCGTCTTTACCTGCGGCTGGCCGAAGTGAGCGAGCGGCTGGGGCGCATCGACGAGGCCCACCGGCAACTGACCGAATCCGATAGGCTGGCCCCGGGGCAACTGTCCACGCGTCTGGCGCTCGGCGAGAACCGCTTTCGCGCGGGAAAGTGGCGCGAGGTCACGATGATCCTTGGCGGACTCGCGGACCACCCCGATGCCGCGCGCCACGCGAACGAAGTCGCCGACGGGCTGGCGCACGCCGCTCAGGCGGAGATAAAGATGCGGCGCCCCGAGCGGGCACTGGCGCTGTATGAATCCGCCCTCATCCTGAACGGGAACCACGCCCCGTCGTTGCGCGCACTTGCCGACGTGGCACTCGAGCGGGGAGAGAAGGGAACGGCGCGTGCCTATCTGGAACGTCTGGTCGAGGCGATGGGAGATCGCGACAGCCGGGTCGTCGTGCTGGAACAGCTCGGGGATCTGTTCCTCGATGCCGGCGAAACATCTCGGGCGCGCGAGGCATACGAATCGGCGGTGAAATTGTTCGACCCTCCGACCGAAGCCCAAATTGGTGTGCTGGAAAAGGCTCTGGGCTTGCAACGGGACGCCGACGACGTCGAGGCCGCGTCCCACACGTCCAATCTTCTGATCTCCCTGGTTCAGGATCCGAAGGAACGCGCGGCACGCAGGCGCGAGGCGGCGACCATGATAGCGGCCCGAGGCGAGGGAGCCGAGGCGTTGGAGTTGCTGGAGGTCGCGTTCGCCGACAATCCGGACGACGACGCCGTGCTGGCCAGCCTCTGCGATCTGCTGGCCCGCCAGGGCAAGCAGAAACGAATCGGCAAGCGCCTAGCGGACATTCTGCCGGGACTGCCCCCCCCGATGGACACACCCGCGGCCCGGCAGTTGCGCGCGTCGCTGTGGCAGCGGCTCGGCGAGGCGAAGCAGAAAAAAGATCCCGATGCGGCCATCCTCGCCTTCGAAAGGGCGATCGAGATCGAACCCGATCGCGTCGCGGCGCGGATCGCCCTTGCGCCCTTGTATGGGCCGAACGCGCAGTATGCCGACGCTGCGCTGGAGAATCTGCGTCGCCTGGTGGCGAGCGACCCCACGCGCGTGGAGAGCCTGCGCGCCCTGGCGCGTGCCTACGCGGACAGGGGCATGGTGGATCCCGCGCGTTGTGCCTACGAGCTCGCCGATGTTGTGGGCGGTCCGGACAAAGACGCCCGCGCATTCCTGAAGAATCACCCGGCCCCCGAGTTAAAACCGGAGGACTCCTACGCAGCCATCATGAACGACGACGACCGCCTGGCGCTCGCGGGCCAGGAGGGAAGCGTGATGGCCGAGGTCTTCACCCTTCTGTGGGAGGGCGCTCCGCATCTGTTGAACGAGCGGCTAGAGGATCTGGAGGTCTCGGTAGAAGACAAGGTTTCGCCGATGTCGGACAGCGACGTTGCGACGGTGTTTAGCCATGTCGCCAAGGCGCTCGGCAACAAGCGAACCACGCTGTACGTGAAGAAGGACATCGAGCTGTCGGTGGTCGAGATCGTTGTTCAAACACCCCCTGCCCTGGTATTCGGCGCCGAGGTGTTGACGGCCCCGATGGCGGAGATGCGGTTCGAAATTGCGCGCGGCCTGGAACTGACGCGCCCCGAGTACATCCTGGCGGCCGGCGTGCGGCCCAAACAGTTCACCGAGTTGTTCGGAAACGTCTTGCGCGCGTTTCATCCCCGGCATGCGCGGCGCCGAGTCCCGGCGCAGGACCCGAGCGGCGAGCAGACGACCAACCTGCGCAAGGCGATGCCCTACAAGGTGTCCAAGCGCCTGGTCGAGGTGTTTCAAGAGATGGGATCCACATCGTGGAGCTCGGTGCGCTGGCGCCGGGTGGTCGCCGACACGGGGAACCAGACCGGACTTTTGCTGTGCGGCGATCTGCGCGCGGCCGTTCGTTGCGTCTTACGCGACGCCAAACTGGACCGCGACGCGACGCCGGATGAGATCGCGCGTTTGGCCGCCGAGAACGATCTGCTGCGGGATCTCTTCCGATTCGCGGTCAGCGAGAAGTATTTCCGCCTGCGCGAAAAGCTGGGCACTGCCGCCGTACGTGCCGCGGCGGCCTGAGCGGGCCGCGCCTACCGAACCGCGCCTACGAAGTCCGCGCGATTCGCGCGGGTTGGGATGGCCAATCGGTCACCCCGTTGTTGAGCGCGAAATCGCGACCGCCACCCTTGATGACGCGCAGGGTAGGTCCCGCGACATCGACGCCGGCGATCCCCACGTGATGATTCGCCAGAGGTTCGCGCACCCAGCCGAGAGCCGTCAGCGGAGGAATCTTGGCATCGAAGCGTGCCAGCAAAATATTAATGTCGTTCTGAAACGCCACGTCCTCGCGTATGTCGCCCGCGGGCACCACCGCTCGCCGGACACCGGCCGCGTGTACAAAGTCTATGCTCGAAGATTTCATCAGTTCGCCTCGTGCCTCATTTATCTAAGCAAAGTTCGTTCCCAACCCCAGATACCCTGCCCCCCCGCTTGATCCGACGCATAGAAATCGACCACGACTGCAGATTCTTGAGCATTTTCTCGCACTGGCCCTCAGCAAACCGTCGCCGCCGCGGGTGGGAGCGTGACCAGTTCCGCGACTCGACCGTCACGATCCTGGCAGGACCGCCACATTGACCCTACTTGGTGATCCTGATGTGCCTAGCTGGGCGCGGACTATTTTTCCGAAAAATGCGGGTAGCCGCGGCGAATGGCACCGACGACTACCACGTCGCCGTCACCAGGCTGGCGCGTCAAAGGTGCGCGAAGGGCCGCCACAGACCGCCGATCCGTCTCTCGTGGGGCAGGAATTTGAGCTTGTACACCATGTGCGGGCTCCGCCGAATCGCCAGACCGAGGTAGACCCAGTCGAGACCGGCGGCGTCGGCGAGGGCCAGTTGGGTGAGGATCGAGTAGGTCCCGAGCGAAAGGCAGGCGTGATCCGGATTCCAGTATGTGTAAACCGCGGATAGTGCCCGCTCGCCCCGATCGGTGATCGCAACCGCCACCAGGCGTTCGTCGACGAAGTAGCGAATCTCGAAACCGTCGACGCAACTTGCGACCAGGAAAGCCTCGTAACCCCTGGCGTCGATGCGCACGCCCGCTTGGTCGAGGCCGCGCCCGCGTTCGTGCGCGAGGAAGAGCGCGACACGCCGATCGTCGACGTCTATCGGACCAACGCGAACGACTATCCGACCGTCGCCCTTGCGCTTCACGCGACGCTGCGCGCGCGACGGTACGAAATCGCGAACGCCGACGCGAATGGGTTCGCATTCGGCGCATGCGGGACAGGCCTGGGTGTACAGCAAGGTGCCCATACGGCGATCACCCGCCTCCAGCCGTCCATCGAACTCGGCCCCCGTCAGAAGGCGCGCCGGCAAACGCAGGGGGCGCCGCGCGCGCCGACCGGGAAGATAGGGGCAGTCCTCCTCGTGGTCGTAGACGATCACCTCGGAAGGAACAAGCGGCAGCGCGCTCGACATGAACGGCCAGTATGCATCGAAAACGGGCGGCCTATCGGAACGTGGGTGCAAACCTCGCCGTGAACCCGCGCGCCGTCGTCACCCGTAAAGGGATTCCCATTGGCCCGATCCCGCTGCTAGTGTTCAGGCCGTGCTCGACTCATTCGTGAAGAAATCCTGCTTCGGTCTACTTGCCAGCATGGCGATCGCGTGCTCGTCGTCATCGAGCTCGCCCGGTCCCGTGACGGGCTCGGGGGGCTTGGCAAGCGGCGGAACCTTGCCGTTGCCGGGTGGGTCCGGCGGCGCGGGCGCGGGCGCGGGAGGTGTCACCGCCGAAACAGGCGCCAAGTCCGGGACAGGGGGCGGTGGCGCTGTCGCTACCGGCGGAGCCAGCATCAGTGGAAGCGGAAGTGGCGGAAGCAGTGCCGGTTCCGGAGGGACGATGGCGACGATGTCCGCGACCGGCGGCGCGGTGGGGGGACAGCCGGGGTCCGCCTCCTCGGGGGGGAGCCCCGGTAGCGCGGGCGCGGGCGTCGCCGGCGCGGGTGCCGCCGGCGCGAGCGGGGCCACGCCGGGATGTCCCGGTGTCCCCATCATGCCCGACGCGACGGGGTACGTCTCGGCCGCGAGCAACGCCCCCGGGATCCGGGGCTCCTGGTTCATCTACAGCGACTGCGTCGATCTGAAGGGGAAGAACTGCGCCATGGTCACCAGTCCTGCAGCGACTTCCTTCCCCAACGTCGGCGGCAAGATGTGCACGTCCGGCCAGACCTCGATGGCGATCGGCGCGTGGGGTGCGGGCATCGGCCTCGAGCTCAACGACGGCCCGCCCCAGATGCCCTACGATACGACCGCCCACGGCATCAAGGGCTTCTGCTTTCAGCTGACCGGCACGACGATTCCGTCGACCGGGATACGCGTCGCCTTCCCGACGAAGAACAACCCGGACAACGCCTATTTTTCAGCCGTGACGACGCCAGGCCAGCACACGGTCCTGTTCTCCGATACGGCGCAAGGATCGTGGGTCACGAAGACCTCGGCGTTCGAGCCCACGATGGTCATGCTGATGCAGATGCAGATTCCGTCGACGACGACTGCGCCCGTACCGTGGAATTTCTGTATCGAGGGCGTAACCGCGATCATGCAGTAGGGATGTCGCAGGATACGGACTGACCGAGGTGCCGAATCACGCGAACGTTCACGCGAGCGTTCGGGTGAGGCGAAAGTTTCGGGATTTTCGGCTGCTTTTGCGGGCGTTCCGGTGCTTGACGACAAGCGGCGAAGCCCATATATACCGCCGACTTAAGTACGCGAGGATGGCGGAACTGGTAGACGCACTAGCTTGAGGTGCTAGCGGTTAACAGCCATCGGGGTTCAAGTCCCCGTCCTCGCACTCGGAAACGCCCCTGATTTCGCGACGTTCCCACCTCAGGCGGAATCAGGGGCGGGTGAAAAAAGCCCTCCGATAACTCGTGACGCGGTGAGAGTTATCGGGAAGGGCCAACATCGAGCAATCGACCGTGTGATCGACGGCTGTCAGCCTGTTCCGCGGCGCCGCGATCCAGGTAGTAGCGGCTCGTGGTCTTGAAGCTCTCGTGCCCGAGAGCTTCCGCCACGGATTGTTTGCTGGCACCGCCGAGCGTCCGCAGGGTGGCGTTCAGCCCCCGAAGTGAGTGCGAGACCACTTCTGGAACCCCCGCTGACTTGCAGAGGGATCGAACGCGGCGAAGGAGCGCG
>JADGRC010000350.1 GCA_017881245.1 Pseudomonadota bacterium | reverse complement strand
GGTTTTTACCTCGATGACCATCTTGGCGAGGGCCTTCGCGATCTCATCGTTCAGGTTCAGGTGATCCAGCCATCCGCGCATTTCCGACGCCGCCACGCGCACGATGTCGTCTTTGGATCGCGCGGCGGCCCCCACCCCCGCCGAAACCGCGCGTCGGACGAAGTCGGCGATACCGCGGTCGATACGGTCACCCGCGCGATCATCCTCGACGGCGCCACTTGGTTCGGTGGAATCGGGAACAGCCGATCGATCCGTGACGCCGGGCTTGTTTGGCTCATCGGGCATGATTCGGAAAGCTAGCGCCGCGTCGGCGCAAGGTCCACCCAGACCGCGTGCCGGTTGGTTTAGCGCCGTCGCCGCGACTTCAGTTCCTTCATGCGCAAGCGTGCGTGTTCCAGGGCCTCTTTCGATTTTCCGTCCCCGGCCGGCAGCTTGACCAGCCGGGCGTATGCTTTGCGGGCGCAGTCCTTGTCGCGGGTGACGTCACAGGCGCGACCGAGGGTGTCCAGCGCCACGCCGTCGTCGGCCCGAACTGCCACCACGGACTCGGCGAGCTTGACCGCCTCCTTCCCGTCGCCATCGCCGATCAGCAGGGTCGCAAGCTCGAGGCGCGCGTTCGCCCCCGCCTCGGCCTTGGCGTCCGGCAACTGCTCGACCGCCTTCCGAAACGCGCCGGTCGCCACCTTGGTATCACCCCCCGCGCGCGCCACCCGGCCGAGCACGAGCTGCGCTTCGGGAAGGCTCGGCCGCAGCGCCAACGCACCGTCCACCGACTTGCGCGCGCCGGACGCATCACCGGAGGTCCGTTGTTTGTCGGCCTTGGCGACGAGCGCGCGCGCCACGTCGTCCCCCGCGTGGTTCCAGGCGTCATTGGATGCGCAATCCGGACAGGGCGTGCCGGATTCGCGCAGGCTATCGGCGGCTGCCTCGGGTTTCTCAACCTTGACGAGGGCGTCCACCAAACCCACCCACGCCGCCGGTTCACGCGGCGCGAGCGCGACGGCCTTACGCAGATGCGGCAGCGCCGACGGATACCGCCCCAAGGCTCCGAAGGCCGCAGCCAGATCCACCCGGGTGTTCGCGTCGTCGGACAGCTGGACGCTCGCTTCCAGAGCGACGACCGCGTCGTTGTTCTTCCCTTGGCGCAGGAGGGCGACGCCGAGGCCATGCTTGGCGGCCGCGTTGCGCGGCTGCCTGCGGCTGAGCTCCCGATACAACGATTCGGCGCGTGGCCAGTCCTCGGCCTTGCTGGCATCGATGGCCGCCGGTTCCAGTGCCGAATCGCCGAGGGATGCCGTGGTCGTTCCCGTGCCTGTTTGGTTGGCCCGTTTGGGCCCCGAACCGCGGACGGTGGCGGCCGAGTTGGTCCGCGGGGCGGGCGTCTCGGCCTCGCACGCGGTCATCCCAACGGCAATCCAGGGGGCGTAGGCGGCGACCAGAACAAATCGGGTGGCGAATCGGCACGTTGGCATTCGGCCTCCTTCAGCACGTGTACGCCACGGCGCGGGGTTACGTCCAGTCAATCTGCTCGAATGGTCGCCTAACGCGTTCGGCTGAAGCTCGCGGGGGAAGTGGCGGCACCCGAGCAGGATTTGACCCACGGTTAGAAACCTAGAATCGAGACGCCGAACGTCACGGGTGAGCCCACGGAGGTGCCCTTCGATTCCTGCCCCGCGGCGGCGAACAATTCGAAACCCAATGCACTGGTCGGTGCGAAGCGTGAAGCGCCGGCGATATCGGGGCCCACGCGCAATAGCTGGACCGCGACCCGCGGCCCGCCGGAGATCCTATAAGCAGCGCCGGCCGGACCACCTCCGAGAGGCAATCGGTGCACTCCGGCGACGACAACTGGAAACGCGCGTTCGTCTGACCTGCTAACATCATCGCACCAATTTGAGCGGCGACGACGGTTTCTGGATCAACAGGCGTCATTGGTCGACCTCAAGTTGCTCCTGTGAGTCCTGAGTGATGCGTACAGCTCGCCGATGGGTCTTGGTGGCGGTCGGTCTGGCCGGATGCGGTGACGCGTCGCGGTCGAGCTTGGAGGGGAAAGTACCGGCGGGGACCTACTACCGGACTTACACAAACGACGGGAGCGGAGCGACCGGGCTCGGCGATCCAGCAATGGTCAGCACTTTCCGCTTGGACAAGTACCTGATCACGGTGGGCCGCTTCCGCCAGTTCCTGGCGGCCAGTGTCGCGGGCTGGACCCCCGCGATCGGCTCCGGAAAGCACGCGCACTTGAACGGCGGACAGGGCCTTGCAAATAGCGCGGGACCGGGTTTCGAGCCGGGGTGGGACGTCACGGCCGCCGCTAACCTCGCGACGACCGCCGACGACTGGACGGGCAGACTGAACTGCGAACCGTCATTCCAGGCGTGGACCGACACGCCGGGAACGCACGAAACGTTGCCCATGAACTGCATCTCGTGGTACGAGGCCTACGCGTTCTGTATCTGGGATGGGGGCTTTCTTCCTAGCGAGACTGAGTGGGAATACGCCGCAGCCGGAGGTGATGAGCAACGCGAGTATCCTTGGGGCTCGACGGATCCAGCGTCGGCGAATTTCTACGTGATTTCTGGGTGCAACTATCCATCCGGCGCCAACGGTTGCACGGGCGTTGAAAATCTTGCACCCGTCGGGACGGCGACAAAGGGCGCGGGCCGATGGGGTCAGCTCGACCTGGTCGGCAACCTGTCGGAGTGGACGTTGGATTGGCTGGCGCCGTATCAACCTTCTCCTTGCACAGATTGTGTCTTCCTGACGGATTTTCGCTATCGGGTGGTTCGCGGGGGCTCATTCGGCACGGATACGCAGAATATCTTTCCCGCTGCCTCCCGCGACGGCGACTTCCCGACGAGCCGCAACTCCTTCTACGGTGCCCGCTGCGCAAGGGCCCCCAACTAGAACGCTGGCTCTTTCAGTACACGCACCGAACGCGATATTTCTCGGTGGGAAAGCCGTAGCGACCGTCGCCGTGATCGAAGGCCACGTACCAGGCCATGGCCGGCCCACCGGCAACGAAGGATGAGCTCCAAAACGGCTCGCTTGGCGTCTTGGGGAACGCAGCACCGTCGATCGTGGGTCCTTGAGCGGCGTGCTCGTCGACCAGCGTGAAGAGCTCTCCCTCGGTCGGAAGTCGCCAACTCTTCTTTCCCGCCAGCGTCAGCTGTTTGCAGTACGCGCGCGCCGCATCGAGCGGAAGCTTCTTGTCGGGCGCCACTCGTTGCCAGGTCAAGCTCGTCGCGAGGTCTCGAATTTCGCCAGAGCGCGTGTCGTAGTGTCTGGGCGGCCGGACGCGCGGCGCTGCGTCGCGCACACACCGCACCGAAAAACGGTTGCCCTTCTCGTCGGTCTTGGGATAGCCGGCGTAAAAATACACAAACCAGGGCGATGATCCGCGGCGCCTGCGCCCAACCCCGGAATCGGTCGAACAGCTGAATCTGGATGACGCGATCGGCTTGGGCTCGCGCCATGGGGCGGCGGCGGGCGTACAATCTGGTCATCTATGCGCG
>JADGRC010000349.1 GCA_017881245.1 Pseudomonadota bacterium | reverse complement strand
TCAGGGTGCGTCGCCAGGGCCACGGCGATCGTCTCCCTGCCGTCACGTTCGGCCTTCATTCTGGCGTCGGGGCTCGCGCCCACGCCGGCCGCGATCAGGGCGTCGCCCAAACGAAGCTGCCCGTCGCCGTCACCGGGATCCACCGTGGCCGCGATCAGCGCGGCCGCCGCCCCCGCACGCCCCCTGGCCATCAACAGCGACGCCAGATTCAGCTTCACTTCATCGCGATCGGGGGCAAGCGCCATGGCACGCGTCAGCGCCGCCTCGGCCCCCGCCAAATCGCCCACGCGGCGCATCCGATCAATCTGTTCCTCCGAATCGCTGCCGCACACGGCCAGGGCCGCGCCAAATCGCTTTTCACCGTCGACATCGTGACGGTCTTCAGCTCGACCGAGCGCGGTCTCGATGACGGAGCAGGCCCCCGAGCCGTGCGCGATCGCGCGGTCGAGCATCTGATCGGCGTCCCAAGTCAACCCCCGCAGCCGATAGGCCGCGTAGAGCGTCCACTCGGGCAACCACCAACCGGGCGCGGCCTTCGACGCCGCCCGCGCCTCGTCAATCGCCTCGCGTGGACGCTCGTCGTCGAGCGCGATCGTGGCCAGAGCGTGTCGCGAACGTGCGAGATCGGGATCGACGCCGAGGGCGGCCCGCAACAGGGTGCGCGCGCGATCCCGCGTGAAGTTCGCGGGTCGGCTGGGATCGTCGCGCGCAATCGTGGCGCCTAGAGCCAGACCGAGAGCAAAGCGCGGCAGTCCCTCCAAGCGCATCGCCCCTTGCCAAGCACGCGGGCTCTGTCCGCGACGATTCGCCGCGTAGGTCTCCGCCAGATCCGCTGCCACCATGATCGGGTCCGTGGGTGGCAGCGAGAAATCGCCCGTCGACGCCACAGGGGATGCAAGCGTGCGTGGTCGTGTCGCATCCGACGCGGGGGACGCGGCGGACGCGGCGGACGCGCCAACGGGCGTGGACGCGACGTCCGGCGCCGGCGCGCCCCGGGCCGGTACGACCAACATCGCAAGATCGGGATGTCCCCCGTAAGTCGCCAATCTGATTTCCACCTTGTGCCGCCCACGCGACAAGCCGAAGCGCGACGCCGACACGCGCGGCCCGTATTCATTTGCGCGGCCGTGGTGAACCGCGGCACCGCCGTCGACGATCAGGCGGGCCTCCCCACGAAAGTCCAAGACGACGTCGTAGGGCCCATCCCCGGGCACCTCGATGATCGCGAAAAAACGCTGCGCCCCTGCCCGTCCATCGACCGCGGGAACGGCGGCCACGCAACCCACCGTGTGGACCTCGCGCCCGCCGTGCGTTCCGTCGACCGGCTCCGTGACGACGGAATCCAAATCCAAGTGCGGTAAGATGCCCGCGGGGGATGTGACCTTGAAAGCGCGCACGCAACCCGCGGACCGCGCTGCGCGTGACAACATTCCGGAATCACCGCGGCGACGGGCGGCGTGGTCGGCGATCATCGCCAACTCGAAACGAACCTGCCATGACAGTCGTGACAGCGGCAGCGCGACCAGGCGATCCTCGATGACCCGGCGTTCGCGATCCGTTCCGCCAAACTCGTCCATCAACACCGCCAGTCGTCCCGCCGCCATCGACGCGAGCGATGTCAGGCCGACGACGTCGTCGCCGGTCCCAGCCGCGGCGCGTTCGATCAGCGACCCGTAGGACGCAGCCGCTCGCGCCACATCGCCTCGCTCGAAAGCCAGCGATGCGTCGCCGAATAGCGCGAAAACATCCCCGGGATCCCCGACCAAGGTGGCACGAAAACCCGACACGGCGTCCTGGTCTCGTCCCTCTATCGCCGCCGTCCACGCCGCGCGCACGCCCGGCGCGATAACGGAATGCGGACCCGATCGCCTGCTTGCGAAGGGCCCGGCGCAACCCAGGACGAGGACGGCGGCAAAGAGACGCACCCAGCAGGCACGCTCCCTGCACGCGCGCGCCTTGCACCCGCGCGCATTGATCGACCTCACGTGAATCATCTGGTCATGCCCAATCCGACGGGGACGGTGACAGCCTCACCAGGCACCGTCGAAACGGCGCGGTGCCGCGCGGGCTCCACGACGATTCGCTCGGCCATCGCCGCATCCACGTCCGCGAGGAATGCTCGAAAGGCGGCGTAGTCGACGGGGGCGACGCGATCACGCTCCACGACCAGGCGCGCCTCCGACACCACGGTTCCGTGCGCGGATGCCTCGATGCGGAGATCGAAGTGTCCGAACCTCGTCTCAAGGGTTCGCGATCGCGGCAGGGATGTCGCCACGTGACCCGGGGGCAACTGGTACGTGATGACCTCTTGATGCCGCCACGGATACGCGAGCACCAGGTCGGACCGGCGGCCGGAGAGCCGTGCGTAGGTCCGAACGAGATCGCCGTCCCGCGCCCCGACCATCAACGACAGGCCTCCGTTGGAGGTTCGCTCCGCCATGCGGGGCACCAGCGCCTTCGCGTCCACCGTCACCGGACGGTTGCGATCATCGATGCCGGACATCTCGACGGACTCCAGGCGAGCGCCGGGGTTGCGCCCCGACCAGACCTTCGCGTAACGATCCATGCGTTCGCCCGCGGTCTGGTAATGGGACCGCCATTCCGGGGCCGCCTGACCATCGATCGACAGGTGCTCCGCCACCTCCGCATCGCCATCCGCCTTCAGGCGCACCGTCCACGAACGGACGGCATTGTTGTCAGCCGACGGCAAAACCGGGGTCTCGACCAGCTTCGTCCCGTGAGCGCCGATACGAAGCACCATCACGCCCTGGTCCTGGTTGGGCAATTCCTTCATGCCCGAGAATTCGGCCGTACCGTCCAGGTAAAGCCCCAGTTTCGGAACGTACACGATGGCGTGATCGAACACCGCCAGCGACGCGGGCGACGGCGCGATCCGCCCGCCCCGGCGCGTTCGGAGCAGCACCATCTCCGCATCCACGCCCGCCTGCGACAGCAGCGCCGTTAGCAACGCCGCCTTGTCCTTGCAGTCCCCGAATTTCCGCGCCAGCACCTGCGAGACCTTGTACGGCTTGAAACCGTGGATTCCGAATTCGAGGCCCACGTAGCGGGTCCCCCTCAAGACCAGGTTGTGCAAGGCGCGCACCTTTTCAAGGTCCGTCAGCCCGCCACGCTCGGGCGAGCCCCTGACCCGCGAGGCCGCCTCCGCGGAGCGAATCGCGCTCTCGGCGGCGCTCCGAATCGTGTCATCCGGCACCAGCTGCTCCTCAACGAGGCGCCAGTACCATTTACCCACATCGTCCCAGCTCTTGTATGTGCTGATGTGTAAATACGGCGAAACCTCGCCGATTCCGGGCATCGCCGGCTCGACCTCGATCCGAGGGACATCGCGCGCCGCGAATCGGGTGACGTGCTCCCCCTCCTCGTCGGACGAAGACTCCTTCAGCCCAGACAGCACCGGCCGGGCGAAGTAGAAGTCACGTCCCGGCGGCGCGAGCAACGTGTAGTCCCACTGGCGCTTGGGAATCGTCTCGGCGACGAACTGCAGGTCACCAAAATATCCGGCCAACTGATTCTCACGCGAAACATCGGTGAGCACGTACTGAATTTCCAGAACGTCGCCGGCCCGGAGACCCTCGAACCGAACGACCTCGGCCCGATAGTCGTAGTAGAGCCCGTACCACGGTTCCGACAGATCTCTGTCGTCGCGATCCGATGCTTGAAACACATCGATCGCGCCGCCCGGTCCTCGGCGGAAGATGCGTGCCTCGAGAATCTCGACCTCCTCCGATCCGGGGGTGTAGCGCACGTAAAATTCTTTGTTGTCTTGTGCGCCGATGTCGGTGCGCACCTCGACCACCCGTTGCGCGAACACTTCGGACAGACCGTTCGGGTGGACGCGAACAGCGCGCCGATCCAGCAAGACGATTGCCGGATCTGGCTCCGCCGCCGCGGGAGGCGCCGCCGCAGATCCCGCGAAGGCCAGCAGCGGCGGAACGGCCGCCGCGAACCGACGGCCGAGATCCGTGCGACCGCTGGCCCCTAACGTGACCGGCGCCTTGCCGGTTTCCCCAACGGCGGGGAGCGCCGGTACCGGCGGCGATGCCGTGGCAATCCGTTCGGTCAGGGCCTCGGCGTAGCGACGCAGATCGGGATCTTGGGGACGCAATCCGAGCGCGACGCGAAGCCAACCCAGCGCCCGCGGCGATTCGCCCATGCGGTCCAACAACTTGCCGAGCTCGGCGGCGAGAACGGGTTCGTCGGGCAATCGGCGCGCGGCGGATTCCAGCACCGCGCGGGCGCCGTCCCGATCGCGCGCGCCTTCGAGCGCACGCGCCCATTCGACGGTGAGGCTCGAAAGGTCCGGACGGTGAAGCGCGGCGGACTCCAGCAGCCGTATTGATTCCGCGGCGTCGCCGCGCAACCGAGCCGTACTCGCCAAATCCCGCAGAAGATCAACGTCATCGCGCGCTTCGGACAACAGCGCGCGCCGAATCGATTCGGCTTCGTTCCGTCGATCCAGAGCCATCAGCAAGCGAACACGCTCACGGCCGACGGCGGGCAGCGCGCGGATCTCCGCCGGCAGATCATCGACATGCATCAGCGCCGCGGCGGGAAATCCCGCCGTTTGCTCTTCGCCCGCCAGCGACAATACCGCGGGCCACCAGCGCGGATCGGCCGCCAGGGCCGCGCGCCAGCGTTCCACCGCCTGCGACTCGCGGTGCTGATCGCGGGCTACATCGCCGAGCGCGGACAGGACGGCGGCACGCTCCCGCGGCACCTTGGCCACGACCAGCGCGCGCTCAAGAGCCCTCCGAGATTCGTCCTCCTCCCTGGCCGCGTTCGACAGGCCCATCAGCGCGTCCGCGGTGGGATGGCGGTCCGCCGAAATTTCGAAAGCGTGCGCCGCTTCTTTCTGGTCGCGATCAGCGGAATCCACCATCAGGAGGTAGCGACCAAGATCAAGTTCCGCCTGGGCCGCTGAAATCGCGGATCGCGCCGCCCGCACGCGCTCCCGCAAGATGGGCTCCAGCGCACGCACCGGGATGCGGGACGGCCCTTCTTGCCCATCCCCGCCTCCCGACTGGCGCAGCGGCGATGGCGATGGCGATGACGACTCGGACGGGGTCCAATCGTTCGCGAAGCTCAACCGACCGCCATCCGGCTCCGTCAGGCGCGCGTACACGCGCCACGCTCCTTCCGTGACCACCGTTTTGATCAGCAGCCGGTTCCAACCGCGCCCGAGATCGACCCCGACGGCATCCTGGTCCAACCGCGCCGAGCGAACCCGGTCGGCCGCGTGAATCAATCGGCCGTTACACCAAACCTTGACGGGCCCAGGCGTGCCGATCCGCAGGCCGGCGCGCGTCGGCCGCTCCACGTGCACGAACGCCAGCGCGTAGGCAGCCGCCTGGCTATCGGGCCGAATCAACGCGCTCAAATCCAGGGTGCCGCGGTGAATAGCGCCTTCCGCGCGTCGCCAGCCGACCTTTCTCTCCTTTCCCGCATAGTCGCGCGCGGCGTCGGGAACACCCGTCTCGAACTCCGGCGGATATGGCACGTCCACGCTGGCCCGACCATCGCCAAACGGTCCGACCACCCAGAAGCGCGATAAAATCCCCAACGGCTCGCGGACCGATGCGGCGGCACCGTCATCGCCCTGTTGCTCGAGGCGCCGCGCCAACCAATCCCTCGCCCGTGCCGCGACCAGGGGATCGGCCGCGCCCGGCTTTCGCAGAGAGCAGGGAGGCGGCTCGCTGCCGCTCGCGCCTCCCCGCACCCCACCTCGCTCCGGTGGGCAAAGCCCACCTGCGCTCGCCCTTTCCAAGTACGACGCAGAATCTTCCTGCCCCGGAACGATTGTCGAAGGTAGTAGATCAGGCCGCAGAAGTCGCGTCACGACGGCATCCAGGCGACCCGGTGGCAGGACGTCCGCAAGTCCGAACAACGCGAGCAGGGGCGCCACAGCCTCCGGCTTGCCCGTCAAGGCGTCGAGCCGCGCGATCTCCGCCGCCGCAACCTCCTCGAACGGGTTTTGAAGCGCGCCGAACGATGCCCGGGCGGGAATGACCGCCAGCAGGCTGAACAGGAAAAGCACCTTGGATCGCGCCCCCGCGGAGCGCCGGTTGAGCATCGAGGTGCAGTATACGATACGCGGACGGGTTCGCTTTGCGGTCGTGCCGTCTCGCCTGCTACTCGCCCCGACCGAAATGTCCGCCGATCGCGTCGCGCAAGGCCATGCGGGCCCGATGAAGGCGCGTCTTGACGGTGGGAATGGATAGCCCAAGGGCCTCGGCCGTCTCCTCCGTCGACAAGCCATCGACGTCGCGAACCAAGAAAATGGTCCGGTAGATTTCGGGCAAAGAGTCGACCGCCGTCTGAATCTGGCGGCGCAACTCCTCGGACTGAAGCTCCTCGTCGGGGCGTTTCGACCAGTTCTCGCCGTGCGACAGGATTTGTCCATAGGTGGACTGGTGGCTGTCCAGAAAGCCGGGCGGGAGGTCTTCCGTCGATATTTCGGCGTGCCGCCGCTGTGACCTCAACCGCATCAGAGCCGCGTTGGCCGTGACCCGAAAGAGCCAGCTTCCAAACTGGGAATCGCCCTTGAAACTGTCCAGCTTCCGCCACACGGACAACAGCGTGTCCTGAACGATTTCCTTTGCCTCGGTCTCGTTACGCACGAACCGAAACGCCAGACGGTAGACCTTGTCGTCGTAGCGGGCGATCAGCGTCTCGAACGCTTCAAAGTCGCCTTTTTTGGCGCGCGCGATCAGAATTTCGTCGGATGCACCAGTCGTATTCGCTTGCGCATTCGCCTGCGAATCCGCCTGCGTGGGTGGGGACGCTGTAAGTTCCTCGGAGGACATCGTTGACCCGGAGCGATTCTCCCAGATAATTCCGCCCGCCGATAGATATGCTGATCGCCCTTATCAAGTCCGCGCGCCCGCACCAGTGGGTGAAGAACCTGTTCGTGGCCGCGCCGTTGGTTTTCGCGCGGCGCATTGGCGATCCGACGGCACTCGGGCACGCGGGATTGGCGGTGGCGGCCTTTTGCTTACTGTCGAGCGCAGTTTACTTGATCAACGATGTCGTCGACGTCGCCAAGGACCGCGCGCACCCGGTCAAACGCCATCGCCCGATTGCCGCCGGCCGGATTCCCTTGCCGCTGGCGCGTGTGCTGGCCCTCACAGTGGCCTGCGCGGGACTTGCGATGGCCTTCGGGTTGGGCATCGCTTTCGTCGCCACGTCCGCGGGATACCTAGCGCTGAACCTGGCCTATTCGTTTGGCCTGAAGAAGGTCGCGTTCGTGGACGTGGGATGCATCAGCGTCGGTTTTCTGTTGCGGGTCCTCGGCGGCTCGGTGGCCATACCGGTGCAACCGTCGAAGTGGCTTCTGGTCTGCACGCTGCTGCTGTCCGCGCTGCTAGGATTCGGCAAGCGCACCCACGAGCTGCGCGTGTCGGGCGAGGGCGGTAGCGCCCAACGTGACGTGCTGGGTCGGTACACGTTGCCCACGCTGCAGAGGTTGATGGCGATCCTGGGCGTGCTCACCAGCGTGGCGTATCTGGCGTATACCCGCTCACCCCACGCTCACCGATTTTTCGGTGCTCGCCCGTTGGTTTTGACGGTTCCCTTCGTCGTGTTCGGCATCTTTCGCTTCACGTGGATCACCAGCCGACAGCTGGACGCCGAGAGCCCAACGGATTCCATGTTGCGCGATAAACTCTTTGTATTGAACCTGCTGCTCTACGCGGCCGCGATCTTGTTGTTGGTATCTCCTTAAGCGAACGATGCCGGCAGACACGGTGTTTGGACGCCGCGCGTGCTACAACGCGGTCCATGCGAAGCGCCAAACTGATTGTCGGAACCATGCTGGCTGCGATAATACTGGCCGCGCCACCCGCGCGCTCGGCGCGCTCCGCGCAAGCGGAGCCAAGGGCCCGACTGGCGCGATTGGGGCAAATGGAGATTGCCGTCGCGGTCTCCTCCATTGCCGCCGCCGCGAAGGAACCAAGACCCACGACCACGACTGGGGCAGCAACTGACACCGCGCCGCCTGGGCTTCCGTTCGAGAAATATACGCTACCAAACGGCCTGGAAATCATCCTGCACGAGGATCATCGGGTTCCTCAGGTTGCGGTGGATGTCTGGTTCAAGGTCGGTTCGAAAGATGAGCAGCCGGGACGCACGGGATTCGCGCATCTGTTCGAACACGTCATGTTCCAGGGGTCAAGGCACGTCGGCGAAGACAAGCACTTCGCGTATCTTCAAAAAGCGGGTGTATCGAACGCGAACGGCTCCACGTCCGAGGATCGGACCAACTATTTTGAAGTGGTCCCGGCGAACCAACTGGAGCTGGCCTTGTGGCTGGAAAGCGATCGCATGGGCTTCCTCTTGGATCGCCCCGGCCTGCAAGAGACCTTCGACGGCCAACGGGACGTGGTCAAGAACGAACGCCGGCAGCGGGTTGAGAATCGGCCGATGGGAATCGTGAACAAGATCACGATCGAGGCGCTCTTCCCACCGACGCATCCCTACCACCACGAGGTGATCGGATCGATGGAGGATCTCTCGCTTGCTCGGCTGGACGATGTGCGTGGCTTCTTCAACCGCTGGTACGTTCCCAACAACGCCACCCTGGTCATCGCGGGCGACTTCGATCCGGCGCAAACCAAGACCTTGGTCGAGCAGTACTTCGGGCCCATTCCAGCGGGACCGCCCGTCAACCGCGATCCGCCGCCACCCGCGGCGCTCGATCGGGAGTGGCGCATCACGGTGGAGGCCAAGGTGCAGCAACCGCAGTTGTTCATCAATTTCGTGACTCCGCGCCATTTCGCGCCCGGCGACCATGAAATGGACTTGGCGGCGCAGATTTTGGCGGGCGGCAAGGCGTCGCGCCTTTACCGCCGGCTGGTGTACGACATGCAGATCGCGCAGTCCGTCGCGGCATCGCAACAAAGCCAGTTGCTGGACAGTATCTTCGAGATCTCGGCATCGCCCATGCCAGGCCACACGATGGACGAGATTCTCAAAGTCGTCGACGAGGAGCTGGACAAGATGAGGACGACCCCCGTCGAGGCCCGAGAGCTTGCCCGGGCCCAGAGCCAGATCGAGTTCGACACCTTCCGGAACCTGGAATCGTTGCTGGCTCGCGCCGAGCGCCTTCAGATGTACAACTACAACGCGGGCGATCCCGATTATTTGCAGCGCGATCTGGCGGCGTATCGCGCCGTCGACGCCGCGGCCGTGCAACAAGCGGTCACGCGTTATCTGCGGAGGGATGCCCGCCTGATCATCACGGTGACGCCCAATCCCGACGCACCGATCATGGGAAGGGTGAAGCCATGAGGGGGTCGATTCGACCGTGCCGCGAAATCGCACTCGCTGGCTTGTGCCTGGCGCTTGCCTCCTGCGCGGCAACGCCGCTCCCGCTGGCGTCCGTGCCGGTTTCAGCCGAGCAGCCGGCGCCTGCCGCGCCCGTGCCGGTCACGCTACCGACCGTCGTCTCGGTTCCTGTCCTGCCACCCGAGCCGCAGCCTCCGCCACGCATCACACCGGATGCACCTTTCCGCGCACAGGCGCCCGCCCCCGCCGCGGAGCCCACGTTTTCCCCGCCCAAGTTCAAGCGATTCAAGTTGAAAAATGGTGTCGAGGTCATCCTGTCGGAGGTCCACGACCTGCCGCTCGTCGAGCTTCACCTGGTGGTCAAGACAGGCGGCGGCGCCAACCCGCCTGGCTCGGCGGGCCTGGCCGACTTGACCGCCAACATGATGGATGAAGGAACCAGGACCCGGTCCGCCCTGGATATCGCCGAGCAAATCGGCGATCTGGGTGCGATCTTGGCCACCACGGCATCATGGGACGCGTCGTTCGTTTCGTTGTCGACCATCTCGCGCAACCTCGAGGCCGGGATGGCGATCTGGGCGGACGTCATCGTTCACCCAGCCTTTTCCGACAAGGAGCTGGCGCGCGTTCGCGACAATCTGGTCACGGCGGTCGCGCGGCGAAAGGACAGCCCGCCGACGGTGGCCAGCCTAGCCCTGGCGCGGCTGATCTTCGGCGAGCGCCACCCCTACGGGTGGCCGCAAACCGGGGTGGAGGAGAGTTTGAAGAAGCTATCCGCGGCGGACGTCAAACGCTTCTACTCGACCTACTACCGTCCCGGCAACGCGACCATCATTGCCGCTGGCGACATCACGCAGAACGATCTGAAGAAGAAACTTGAGGTCGCGCTGCGCGACTGGCGGCCCGGCAAGGCTCCCGCGGTGAAGATGCCGCCAGTGGCCACCATCGAGAAGAAGAAGATCGTTCTCATCGACAAACCGGGGGCGCCTCAATCATCGATTCGCGTCGGGTTTCTTGGTGTCCGCCGCGCTGATCCCGACTATTTCCCCATCGTGCTGATGAACCAGATCTTTGGAGGCAGCTTCTATCGCCTGGACATGAACTTGCGCGAACGACAGCAGTGGACCTATGGCGCGCGGTCGGCATTCGACATGCGCCGGACGCCCGGGCCCGCGTCTGCCGGCGGTGAGTTCGTCGCCGCGCACACGGCGGACGCCGTCGCCGAGATCTTGAAAGAGATGCGAATCATGGCGACGTCCGAAGTGACCGACGAGGAGCTGGCACGCGCCAAGGACAACTTCACCAAGGCCTTTCCAGCCCGCTTCGCAACCCGCGGGTCCACGGCGGCCTTGCTCGGCGAACTGACGGTCTACGGCTTGCCAGACAGTTTTCCGGCCAACTACGCCAAGAACATCCAAGCCGTGACCAAGACCGATGTCCGGCGCGTCGCGCAAAAATTCCTGCTCAACGACAGGCTTGTGATCGTCGTGGTCGGTGATCGCGCGACCCAGGAGGCTCCGCTGAAGAGACTCGGCCCCATCGAGCTGCGCGATCTCGAAGGAAATCCCGTCGTCGCGCACGCGCCCACCAAGGATGGATCCCTACCCGGCGCCAAAACCGGCGGTGCAACGAGCGGCGCACAGGGTCCCTCGGACTGAGGCCTTCTGCCGTGATGACAGAGCGTCCCCTGTCGAAAACGGTCGCGATGAGCGCAACTGACACTCAACCGCACGATGATGGCGTCGCGGCGTTCCGTTTCGCGTTGTTCGCGCAAACGCCGCGAGTCTGGGCGACCCCGTTGCTGGTGGCGATCAACGTCGCGGTCTTCGTCGCCATGGTCGCGGCCGGCGTCTCCCCGTTCAGCCCCACCGTCGAAGGCCTGATCCGGTGGGGGGCCGACTACGCCCCCCGCACCACCGCCGGCCAATGGTGGCGCCTCATCACCAATATGTTCATTCACATCGGCATCGTTCACATCGGGATGAACATGATCGGCCTGTGGCAGATCGGCGCCCTGGTCGAGCGCCTGCTCGGCCATCGATCTTTTCTCCTGGTGTATCTGTTCGCGGGGCTGTGCGGTTCGCTGGCGTCAATCATGTGGCACCCCTTCGTGGTCTCGGCGGGCGCCTCGGGGGCGGTGTTCGGCGTCTACGGGGTTCTGATCGCGTACCTCGTGCGACATCGTGGCTCCATCCCGCGCCCGGTGCTCTTGTCCTTGCAAAAGAGCACCGTGTTCTTCATCGGCCTGAACGTGGCGTTCGGACTGCAACAGAAGGGCATCGATATGGCTGCCCACACTGGCGGCCTCGTGGGTGGTTTCGTGGCGGCGTTATTGGTCGCCCGCCCTGTGACGGCGCTTCAGGCGAGTCGGACCGTGGGACGCGATCTGACCTTGGTCGTCGCCGGTCTCGGCCTGTTCGTGGCGGCGGTGTTGCTCGTGCCACGCGCGGTCGACATTGAGAAGGAGATGGCGGACCTTCAGGCGCTCGAACAGCGGGCCGTCGGAACCTACAACGGGGCGTTGGAACAGCGTCGGGCCAACCAGATATCCGACGTGGAATTGGCGAAGATCATCGACGAGCAGGTTCTGCCCGGTTGGCGGCAATATCGCGGTCACCTCGGCACGCTCGGACACCTGCCCGCGAAAGAGGCAAAGCGAACCGAAGACATCGGGCGGTACATGAACCTGCGCGAACAAGGCTGGACGGTGTTCAGTCAAGCCCTGCGCGACAATGACGACGCCAAGGCGGGCCAATCAAGGAAATACCAAGAGCAAGCTGACGCTCTTCTGAAGACCATCGGCGGAACCACGGACTGATGGTCAGGCGAAGCCGCCCGACGTCGGACCGTTCACGGCGCCGCGCCACCTCGGACCGCGGCGCTTCCCAAATCCAACCCGTCTCCTAACGCCGACGCCCTTACTTCTTATCGGCGGGGGCATCCGCCTTCGGCGCGCCGTCGTCCTTGTCCTTGTCTTTCAACATCCAGGCCTTGAGAGTGGCCTTGTCGGCTTCAGACAACTTCGCCCCCAGGTGCAGGGGATAGACGTAGAACCAGGGCGGCATCTCGCCACTTTCGATCTGGTCCCAGCAGTTCTCGCGATCGAGTTTTCGTTCGTCCTCGTCGGAATCACCCCATTCGGAAAAGTTCAGGTGCTTGCGACCTTTCGTCACGTCCCGAATCATCAACCACGAGCCAGGGGCGGTCCGGCTATACAGCGGCCAGCGGGTTTCGTTGCTGTGACAGTCAAGACACGCCCGCCGCATGATCGCCTCCACCTCGGGAGGCGCGCCGAGCGGGAACCTGTCCGGCGGATTGACTCCGACGCCCTTCACGGGGACAAGCTGGATGCCAACGCCAATCACCAGGCCACCAATCACCACCAACCGAACGAGCTTCTTGATTCGGGGAGACATGGGGGTGATAGACTATTCAATCGCGACTCTGAAGCAAAGTCATAACGCAGCTACGTTTCGGACGGCCCAGCCTCGATGGAGATCTATCTCATTCGCCACGGCATCGCGGCCGACGCGAGTCCCGACGGCTCCGATCGCCTCCGGGAGCTCACCGCGGAGGGCGTAGCCAAGCTGCGCGGCGAAGCAGCCGGGCTCGACCGTTTGGAGGTTCGCTTGGGCCTCATCCTGTCGAGCCCACTCGTGCGGGCACGACAGACCGCGGATGTGCTGGCCCGCCACCTCGGCACGAAGCCACCGGTCGTCGTGTCGTCGGCGCTGGCGCCGTCCGGATCGCCGGCGGACGTGGCCGCGGAGCTGCGCAAGCATCAAAACGTCGGTCCCATTGCCCTGGTTGGGCATGAACCGGGTATCGGAATGCTGGCCGCCCGCTGGCTGGGAGCGCCCGCTCCCATTGGTTTCAAAAGGGGCGGTGTTTGCCGGATCGACTTCGACGCGTCGATTCGGGACGGCGCCGGAACACTGCGTTGGTTCGCGACACCGAAGATGTTGCTGCTGATCGGACGCACGGAAGCGGAATGACGCCCTGGGCCGCCACGCGCGTGAAGCGGCGGTTCCGGATGTGTAATGTGTCTGGCGGTGTCACTCGGGGGACAAGCAGGTTCGGATTCTCGGCCGGGGTCCGCCCCGCTCAGCTATCCCTTCGTCGGACGCGGCCACGAAACCGAGCGGATCGCGCACGGGCTGGACGATGCGATTTCCGGTCGCGGGCGTTTCTTTCTGTTGATGGGCGAGCCCGGTATCGGAAAGACCCGCCTGTGCGACGAGGTCACGTCGGTGGCGACGGTTCGGGGCGTGCCGGTCTTGTGGGGCCGGGCGTGGGAGGCCGGTGGCGCGCCCGCCTACTGGCCCTGGATGGACGTCCTCGCGGGCCTGGCGCGTCTGCTCGACGGCCGAGACCTGATTGCGGCGCTGGGAGATGGAGCGGGACTGATCACAGATCTGGTGCCGGAAATTCGCCGCAGCGCGCACCTGGCTGAATCGCCGCCATCGACTTCGGCGCCGGTCACCGTGTCCCCTCCACCTGACGAAGCGCGCTTTCGATTGTGGCGGACCGTGGTGTCCCTGGTGCGACAGGCGGCGGAGCCCGCCGGTCTGGTCATCGTCTTTGACGACCTGCACTCCGCCGACCGGTCGTCGCTGTTGATGCTGTATGCCCTCGCGCGCGAGTTGCGTTCATTGCGTGTCCTCGTGGTCGCAACCTGCCGCGACGTGGAGGCCCGCATGGATCGCGAGGCGGGCGAGCTCATCTCGAAGCTCGGGCGGGAGGCCGTCATCTTGGGAATCACGCGCCTCGATCGCGAGACGGTCGCCGATCTGGTCCGCCACCGCGTCGGGGATCTGAGGCCCGAAATTGAGGCGCGGCTATTCGACAGCACCCAAGGGAATCCCCTCTTCGTGGAGGAAATGCTGCGGCTGCTGGTGGAAGAAGGTGAGGATTCCATCACCGCGGGAGTGGTGCCCTCGGGCGTGAAGGACGTGATCGGCCAGCGTCTTGACCGCGTCGCGGACGACGCGCGCGCACTTCTGGATCTGGCGGCCGTGGCGGGCGACGAGATTTCGCCAACCTTGCTTGCCGCCGCCTCCCGGCGAGAGCCGCCCTGGATCGCCGGGCGAATCGCCGAGGCTCTACGTGCGGGCGTGTTCGCGGAAAGGGCGGGCAGGCCGCGTTTTTCGCACGCCCTGGTGCGAGAGGTGCTGTACCGCGCGTTGGATGATGAGAAGCGGCGCGCTCTGCACCGGGACGTGGGGCGGGCCATCGAGGCGCTGGCTGCGGGCGAGACCGCCCTGCCCCTCATGGAGCTGGCTCACCACGCGATCGAAGGGCCCGTGGACGATCTGCCGCGCGCCGTCGATTTCGCCGTTCGGGCGGCCGGCCGCGCCGTCGAGCTCGGCGGCGCCGAGGAGGCCATCGCCGTGCTGGATCGCATGGCCGCCGCCGTGGAGCGCGCCGGCAACCCGCCGGCGCTGCGCGCGCGCGTGCTCTTGGCGCTGGGAGAAACGCGCATTCGACGAGGAGATGTGGTCACCGGAAAATCGCTCTGCTGCCAGGTCGCCACGCTGGCGAAGGCGCTCGGCGATCCGGCGCTGTTGGCGAGCGCGGCCCTGACGTACGGGCGCGTGTTCACGTTCGCGGTCGTGGATCCGGTCATGGTTCAGCTCATCGAGGACGCGTTGGAGTCACAACCTCCGGGGGACAGCGCCACGCGCGCGCGGCTACTGGCCCGTCTGGCCGGCGCGCTGCAACCGTCGACCACGCCCGAGGAACCCGTGCGTATCGCCCGCGAAGCGATCGCGACCGCACGGCGCCTGGGCGACCCGCGCGGGCTGCTGGAAACCATGCACGACGGCCTGTCGGCGCTGATGGACGTCGTCGATCCGCGCGAACGGCGAGCTCTGAACCTGGAGGTCGAGGCGCTGGCGATCGCCCAGAACGATCGCGAACGCCACCTGCGCACGCACGCGCGCCTAGCGATGGACCACCTGTCGCTCGGAGAATTTCCGGAAGCCGACGTACGTATCGACGCCTTCGCGCAGCTGGCCCGGGAGTTGCGCGCATCTTGGACCTTGTGGCGCGTGCCGTTGCTCCGCGCGATGCGCGCCGTGACAGGTGGGCGTTTCGATGATGCCGAACGATTGGAGGAGGAGGCGCGAACCTTGGCGCTGAGCCTGCAAGACCCACAGGCGGAGCGAGCCATCATCTTGCACCACGAGGGCCTGCTGCGAACCGCCGCGCGCCACGACGAGATGCGCGCTTGGGAGCCGCGTACCCGACAGGCACGTTCGACGTTTCACAATGGACACGCTTGGCAAGGACTCGGCTCCGCCCTCCTGTTCACGCGCCTCGAGGACCCCGACGCCGTCCGGTTCCACCTGGAGGCCCTGCCCGACGAATTGCGCCGCCCGATCGACAACCTGTTCGGGCTGTTCTTCATGGCGGAGGCGGTGGCCTACGTGGGAACGCCCGAGCTGGCGCGAAACCTGTATGACCGGCTCGCTCCGTCGGGAGATCAGTACGTCATGCTCGGGATGACACAGTTTCAGTGGGAGGGCCCTGTCGCGCGGCTGCTCGCGCTGTTGGCGGCACGCCTCGAACGCTGGGACGACGCCGGTCTCCACTTCGAGGACGCCATCCTTCGCCTGCGGCGGCTCCAAGCCCGGCCTCATCTGGCGCGCGCGCAATACGAATTTGGCCGCGCTTTGCAAGAGCGCGGTCGCGCCGAGGACGGGGAGCGTGTCCATGAGCTGTTCGAGGATGCGCGCGCGATCGCGGCGGATCTGGGAATGCGAGACCTGGTCAGACTGATCGAGGCACGTCTGGCGCAAGGCCCAAAGACTTCGTCGCCGTCGCTGTCGAGGTCCTCGCCGTCGCGACCAGAGCCGGCCGCGCAACGTTTGGTGGCTTCGCCACCAGCGCCCCCCTCACAACCCCGCCAGCCTACGACGATGAACGCGACGTCGCCTGTCCCACCTCCCCTGACGTTGCTGCTCGAGGGTGAATACTGGACCGTGACGGCTTCGACAGGGAGCACGTTCCGAATGAAGGACAGCCTGGGTATGCAGTATCTGGCCCGACTGATCGCGGACCCGGGACGCGAGTTCCACGTCCTCGACTTGGTCGCTTCGGGACAAGGTGGCGCCGATGATGTGGCGATCGACACCGGGGACGCAGGCGAATTGCTGGACGACGAGGCCCGCGCCGATTACCGCCGTCGCCTCGACGATCTGCGGGACGCTCTCGCGGAGGCCGAATCCTTCGGCGACGCAGCCCGGGCGACCCGCGCCCGCGAGGAGATCGATTTTCTCGGCGCCGAGCTCGGGCGAGCGGTGGGCCTCGGTGGACGCGCCCGTCGAGCCGGCTCCGCCGCCGAACGCGCCCGCAGCGCCGTCCAACGGCGCATCAAGAACGCGATCGGCCGCATCGCCGAGACCGACCCAGGCCTCGGCGCAACGCTCGGCCGTGCGATCAAGACCGGGAACTTCTGCGTCTATCGGCCCGAGGCCACCGCGACCGACCGCTTCCCGACGTCGACTTGACCGATCATGAGATGCGAACTTGTCGCGGCATTCTTTGCTCTGGTCACGGCGACCGGTGGGAATGCACACGCCATCGCAGGTAGCGCGGATCTCGCGTGGAATGCACCGCCCGAATGTCCGACCCGGGATGACGTATTGGCCGAAGTGGACCGCGTACTGGCGGGATCACACGAAACCAGGGTCCTCACCGCCGCGCATGTGGACGTCGCGGCCACGGCGAACGGCCGCTGGACCGCGGTGCTCCAAATCGATTCCCGCGACGGCCAGCGAAGACGGCAGTTCGACGCGGATACTTGCGTGGAGATCGCTTCGGCCACCGCGTTGATCCTCGCGGTGGCGGTCGAAAACGGCGCGCCTCCTCCCGCCCCGGCTATCGCGCGGGAGGAGGCACCGGCTGCCGTGTCGGAGCGGCGGGCACCGCCCGAAGCGGTTCGCAGCATCGCACCCGCACGCGCATCGCAGGTCATCGCCGCGGTGGCTGGCTTGGTCGACGACGGCACGATGCCAGGCGCTCCCGCCACCGGGATGGAGATCGCCCTCGGGGGGAGTCTCGCTTTTTCGAAGGGCCACCTGCGGGCCCTTGCCGGTCTTGCCGTCTACCCCACCCAGACCACTCCCGCGGGAAGCGCGGGCGAAAGCGCCAAGGTCTCTCTGCTGGCGGTCTCGGCACGAGCTTGCGCCCTGATCCCGCGGGATCGCTTCGAATGGGGCCCTTGTCTCGGCGGAGAAATCGAAAGCATGAACGCCTCGGGGGCGGGCCCGGCGCAAACCTTTCAACCCGCAAGCGCCCACCGTGTCTGGGGAGCGGCGACCGGTGGTGTCCATGGTTCGTGGAATTATTCGCGCCTTGTGACGGTCTTCGCCCGGGCCGAAGGAGTCTTTTCGCTGGCCCGAACGCGGTTCGTCCTCACACCCGACAATTCCATCGTACACGAGCCGGCGCGGGTGGCGGGGCGCGCGGCCCTTGGCATCGAATTGCGCTTTTTTTGACGGACGCGCCCATCGATGAACACCAGACTCACAAGGATGCCTGCCCTTCGCTCGGCCATAGACCATGCGATTGAACGCGCGCCTTCCTCTGACGACGCGGAGGCGGTGGCGCGCCGTCCAACGTTCGTTCAGATCTACGAAGATCATTTTCCGTTCGTTTGGCGCAGCGCCCGGCGCCTGGGGACACCGCCCGGGGACGTCGACGACGTCGTGCAAGAGATATTTGTCGTCGCCAATCGACGCCTCGGGGAATTCGAGGGACGCTCCTCGATCAAGACGTGGCTGTTCGGCATTGTCCTCAATGTCGTCCGGGGGCATCGGCGTGGTTTGCGGGCAAAGCACCCGCACACGCTAGCCATCACGGCGCCCACCGATCTCGCGACGCTGGCCGATACGGCCGATGGACCACACGAGCGGGCCGCGAAAGCGGAAGCCGCTCGCGTCGTGGATCGCCTCCTCGAGGCGCTGGACGACGAAAAGCGGGAGGTGTTCGTTCTGTTCGAGTTCGAACAGATGACCGCTCCCGAGATCGCCGCCTTGCTGGAGATCCCTTTGAACACCGTCTATTCACGGCTGCGCCTCGGCCGGCGGGAATTCGCCGATGCCGCCGCCCGCCACCGCGCGCGCGAAAGCGCGGAACAACGCCCGCGAACCGTGCGGAGAACAAAATGACCGATCTGAACGCCGAAGACAGGGGCTTGCTCGACATGGCACGCGACGGTCACGAACCGACCGACGCGGACCGCGGGCGCATGCGCGCTCGCCTGGCCGCGGAGCTTGGCGTGGCAGCGGGCTTGATCGCAACCACGGCAACGGTTGGGACCTCGGCGGGAGCGACCGGCTTCGCCAGCGCGAGCGCGGGGGGACTGGCGAACGCCGGCTCGGTGGGATTGGCGAGCGCAGGCTCGGTGGGATTGGCCAGCGCAGGCTCGGTGGGCTCGGCCAGCGCAGGCTCGGCGAGCGCAGGCTCGACCAGCGCCGGACTCGCCGTCGGTGGGGGCGCGGCGACGGTGTCGACGCACGCGACGCTGGCCACGCTGTCCACGGCAAAGGTGATAGCGGCCGTGTTGCTTTCCGGGGTGGGGGGGGGCGGGGGCGTCGCCGTGTATCACGCGGCTCGATCGGAACGGACCGAACCCGCCGCCCGGGCGCCGTTCGTGATGGCGGCGATGTCACCGGAGCTGATGAGGGCGCGTCGGAGCCATACGCAGCAGGCCGCAAATCCACCGACCTTGGCCACGCCTCGACAGACTCTGGCGACGATCGACGTGCCATCCGACGCGATCGATCCGCCACCCGTCCGGCCATCCGCCGCGGGGACGATCAGCGCCGACGTTCCGCCCGGCAAGGCGGCACCACCGGTTCCACCAGCTCGATCGGCGCAGTCGTTACGGCGCATGAAGGCGTCCGACGAATCTCGCGCGGACCGCGCCGAGGCACAGGTTCCCGCCAACCCGCGCCCCCTCTCCGAAGCGGGTCGATCGACCACGGCGCCCTCGTCGCCTTGGAAGCCTCCGACACGATCATTTGGGCAGACGTCGTTGCCCCTTGGTTCGCGCGGGATGCCTGCAAGCGTGAGGATCGCCACCGCACCCCAATCGCCGTCCGTCCTGGAATCCGAGAGGCGCCTGGTGGGAACCGGAGTGGCCGCGCTTCACGCGGGTGACGCCGCTTCGGCGCTGACCCTTTTTGACCAGCACGCGCGCGAGTACCCGCACGGTATCCTGGCCGAGGAACGCGCGGCCGAACGAGTCGCCGCCCTGTGCGCGCTCAGTCGCGAAGCGGAAGCGCGTGCGGCGGGCGCGGCCTTCTTGCGCGACCATGGGCGTTCACCGCTGTCCGCGCGCGTTCGCGGATTGTGCGGGGTCCGGTCGAATCCGTGACGGACACACGCACGGCCTGACACTCCATGGGTATCACGACCCCGTAGGAGGTCCTCCATGAAACGCGCATCGCCGTCATCGCAGTCATCGTCGCAGTCGTCGCGGCGCCTGGCGCGCACGCTCGCGGTCATCGCCGTCGTGCTCGCACCTGGCGGCGGTTGCGGCGGGTCACGGGATCTCTCCATAGGAAGAAGAATCGACGCGGGCGGTACCGTTCCCGGCGACG
>JADGRC010000348.1 GCA_017881245.1 Pseudomonadota bacterium | reverse complement strand
CGCTTGCGTTGTGTTTGGCTACTCTGGCCGTGGTGACGCTGGTCAATCTGCGTGGTATCCGCGAGTCCGGTACGGCTTTCATGTTGCCGACCTACTTTTTCGTCGGCTCGCTCGGTATCGTCGTTGTCCTCGGCGTCGTGAAGACCATCGCCAACGACGGCCATCCTGTACCAATCGTCGCGCCTCCTTCGATGGCCGCCTCCACCCAGGTCGCCGGCTTCTGGATCCTGTTGCGAGCATTCGCCAACGGCTGCACGGCGATGACGGGGGTCGAGGCCGTGTCAAACGGTGTTCCCCTCTTTCGTAAGCCCCGCGTTCTCATGGCGCGGCGGACTTTGGGAGCCATCATCGCGATTCTGGTTTTGCTCCTGGTCGGCATCGCGATCTTGGCCCGTGCGTATGGAATCGGTGCCACGGTCCCTGGCCGGGTTGGATATCAAAGCGTCCTATCGATGTTGGTCGGCGCCGTGGCGGGCCACGGGACCTTCTACTACGCGACGATGGCGGCAGTCGGGACTGTGCTTGCGCTCTCGGCCAATACGAGCTTCGCGGATTTTCCCAGGTTGTGTCGGGTTCTGGCGGACGACGGTTTTCTCCCCGACATCTTCGCCGTACGCGGACGCCGCCTGGTCTTCTCGCAGGGAATCGTGACGTTGGCCCTGCTGTCCGGAGCGCTTCTAATTGAGTTCCGCGGCGTCACGGATCGTCTAATTCCCTTGTTCGCGATCGGGGCGCTTTTGGCGTTCACGCTGTCGCAAGCGGGGATGGTGCAGCATTGGCGCCGGCGCGGGGGAATTGAAAATCGTCGATCGACTTGGATCAATGGAGTCGGAGCCGTCGCCACCGGCGCCGCCCTGTTGGTCGTGGCCGTGTCGAAATTCACAGAGGGCGCCTGGTTGATTCTCGTCGTCATTCCGGCCGTGGCCCTGTTGTTTCGACGGGTGAATCGGCACTATGTCCATATCTCAGCCCAGATTTCGACAATCGATCCCCTCGAGATTCCAAGTGCCCGAAGTCCCATCGTGGTCGTGCCTGCGGGCTCGTGGAACAAGATCACCCAAAACGGACTGAAGTTTGCCTTGCGTTTGTCGGCGGACGTCCACGTCGTTCAGGTCAAGACTGAAACTGACAGCGTCGAGGACCTTTCGGACAACTGGGAGTTGCTCATCGGAAGCCGGGCTCGCGCCGAAGGGATCGTCGAACCAAAGTTGGTCGTGCTGACATCAGAGCATCGACGCTTTTTCAAACCACTCGTGGACTATGTCCTGGAACTGGAACGCGCGAACTCGGACCGGGATGTGGTGGTGGTGATTCCCGACGTCATTCTCAGCCACTGGTACGAGGGCCTCCTGCACAACAACCGCGGGGCTTTTTTGCGATCACTGTTGCGCGCACGGGGCGGGCCGCGCGTCGTCGTAGTCGATGTTCCGTTTCGCATCAACGACTGAGACGTGTGCTTGCTTCCTCGCGAAGCGAGGAAAATAGTTCCTCGCTGTGGTGCTTCTGGAAACAGGGGATGAGTTGTCTGCCGGTGCCGTCGGGCGTGAGCCGGAGTACGCGGCGGCGTACCGCGCGGCGATCTGTGGTTCACCATGATGATTCCTCCATCGTTTCGCTAGTTGTAGTATCCCATCACGACCGACCATAAGTGGTAAGGATCGGGTTTGAAGGAGACATGGGAAGAATCCAGACGGCGGTTGCGGCGGTGACGGCCGCGTTCCGACGACCGTGAAGGCCATGTCCTCGCGACCCAAGATTGGAGGCGCGATCGTACGGGGTGTCGGGCTGGCTGGGCTCGCGGCCGCGCTCTTCGGAGCCACGGCTCCCCTGCTCCAGCACGCGTCGCGCGGTAACAACGCGGTCGCGGTGGCGGCGTTCCTCTACCTGGGCGCGGGCGCCTTCGCGGTGGGGATTCGGAGTCTCCGCACGGGCGCCCCCAAGGAGGCCGCGCTCACCCGGTCCGACCTCCCGCGCGTGTTGCTGGTGGCGGTCCTCGGCGGGGTCGCCGGGCCCGTCCTGCTGGTGCGCGGGCTGGAACGCACCGATGCCGTCCGCGCGTCTCTCTTGTTGACGCTCGAGGCGCCGTTCACGGTCCTTCTCGCGGCGGTCGTCTTTCGGGAGCACGTCTCGCGCCGCGTCTGGCTCGCGGTCGCCTTCATCACCGCGGGGGCGGCGTTGCTCGCTTATCCGGCGGTCACCCGAGGAGCGACGGTGGGAGATCTGTTCGTGACCACCGCGTGCGCCGCCTGGGCGATGGACAACGCCCTGTCCCGCAAGCTCGCCGATCGCGATCCGCTCTCGGTGGTCGCCGCAAAGGGACTACTGGGAGGCTCGCTGTCGCTGGCCGTCGCGGGGCTCGGCGGGTGGCTCACCGTCGGCGCCGGATCGGCGGTGCGGCTGCTCGCGCTCGGCGCGGTGGGCTATGGGCTCAGCCTGCAGCTCTACCTTCGAGCGCAGCGGATCATCGGGGCCGCGCGTACGGCGTCGGTCTTCGGGACGGCACCCTTCGTCGGGGTCGCGGTGGCGGTGGCGACAGGAACGCCCTGGCCAAGCCCGTCCTTCGGCCTGACGGCCGGGCTGATCGCCGTGGGCATCTGGCTGCATTCCACCGAGCGTCACCACCACGTTCACGTTCACGCGGCGCTCGACCACGCCCATTTACACGTCCACGAAGACGGCCACCACGAACACGCGCACGACGCGATGCCGATCGGCCCCCACGCGCATCCCCACCATCACGACCCGATCCACCACGGGCACGAACACAGCGAGGACATTCACCACCACCATAAGCATCCGAAGGAGCCGTGATACACCGGCGTCCACAGCGGCGTCCGACGACAGGAGGAGCGGCACCCGGGCCGACACCCTCCGGCCCGAAGGACGGCGGCTCGGCCCGGGCCGGGGCTCACCGCCGGTCGATCACCACCTCCAGGTACTCGCTCGGCAGCGCCAGCGAACGATCGGTCGCCCGGTTGCCCTTCGCGAGGAGCCCGAGGAGGTCGTGCGTGAACGCCGCCTGCTTGTCCGCGTCGAGAGCGGCGAAGGTCCGATTGAGGGGGCCGTAGTAGGTGCGAAAGACCTCGATCCAGTGCAGCGGCGAGCGGTAACGAAATACGAACTCGCGCTTGATGGCGCGAATCTCCGTCGCCACGGGACCGAACAGCTCCTCGATCCGGGCGCCCGTTCCCCAGAGCGCCGGGGACTTGGCCCCGGTCGCCGGTGGCAAGTACTGGCCGATCAGCTTGAAGAGCTGGCCGACAAAGCTCTCCGGGGTCCAGTTCGCGAGGCCAATCCGACCGCCCGGTTTGCACACGCGGGCGAGCTCCCGCGCGGCCTGCCCCTGATCGGGGGTGAACATGACGCCGAAGGTGGAGATCACGACGTCGAAGGAAGCGTCGGCAAACGGCAGCTTCTCCGCGTCGGCCTCCTGGAACGTGATGACGTGACCCTCGGCCTGCGCGCGCCGTCGCCCCGATTCGAGCAGCGCCGGAACGTAGTCGGTCGAGGTCACGTCGCACCAGCGGCGGGCTGCCGCGAGCGTGGCGTTGCCGTTGCCGGCCGCGACGTCGAGCACGCTCCACCCGGGCCGCAGGTCGAGCGCCTCGCAGAGGTTCTCGCCCACGATCTGAAGCGTGGTGCCTACGACGGAGTAGTCGGCCGATGACCAGGCCGCCCGTTGGCGGGCCTTTACTGCTGCGAGGTCGATGGTGGGTTCGAGGTTGGTGGCGGGATTGGCTTGAAGGTTGTTGTTTTCCATGACGGAGATCCTATCGAGGCAGGCCGACGGCGTTCGTCGGCTCGACGACCATGAACTCATTCGTCGACGCGCCCTTCGTGAGCGGCTCGACGAACTGCTTCACCGCGGGCAGCGAGTCGGCCTCCCACAGGCACGTTCCTTTTCCGCCGTCGGTGCTCGGGAAGACCGTGTGCAGCTTGAGGTGAGGCGGGACCGGCGTGGTCTTGGCCAGGGTCCAGAACTTCTCGGGATTGGAGATGGTGTGAATGGCGACGATGTACATGGTGGCTCCTCTCGCGTTTGGGCCGCGCCCGAAGGCGCGAGCTATTTCCACCCTCTGGTGTAGACCCGCGCGCGCCGCCGGCCCATGAGACCACGGTCCCGATCGAGCGCCCCATCAACGAATAGCGCCCCGAAAACCGGGACGAGGGTCCCGATCAGGCGCCGGCTACCGGCGCGGCTCGTCGGTAAGGCCGGCCTCGCGCGCCTGCACAATGGCCTGCCCCCGGTTCTCGACGCCGATCTTCGCGAACACTGCCGTGATGTGATTGCGAACGGTCTTCTCGGAGAGATCGAGGTGCGCCGCGATCTGGGCGTTGTCGAGACCGCGGGCGATGTGCGCGAGGATCTGGTGTTCACGCCGGGTCAGCGACGGGAAGGCGTCGACCGCGTCGCCGGCCGGCCGGATGAACGCCTCGACCTCTTCCAGCACGCGATCGAAAGAGGGCTCCCCCGGCGTCGGAACGTGGCTGCGCGTCTCGAGCGGAATCAGGCGCGCTCCCGGGATCGACGAAGCGAGGAACAGCCCCTCGTCGAAGGGCGCGCACATGTCGCCCCGCGTGTGCAACACGAGGGTGGGGCAGGCGACGCGCGAAAGGAAGGCCGACGCGTCGATGTCGCTGAAGCTCGAGACGATGCGCGCCGCCTGGAGGGGCGAGCAGGACATGCGCTGAAGGTCATTGAACGAATGGGCTTGCTCAGGCGTCGCGTTGGGAAACAGCAGGCTCGTGAAAAGCTGGAGGTACGCCGGGTTCTGTTGTCCCCAGCCGACCTCGATGAGCTTGATCTCAGCCTCGACGCTGGCGCGTCCCTCGGGCGTCGGGTTGCGGCGCAACGGCCCGCGCGCGAACGCCCCGAGCAGCACGAGGTGGCTCACCCGCTCCGGGTGTCGAACCGCGTAGGCGATGGAGATCGCGCCCCCCTGAGAGGTTCCGAGCAGCGCAAACCTTTCGAGCTTGGCGGCGTCGACCACCGCCTCGAGATCGGCGACGAGCACGTCGAGCGAGGCCTCGGTCGCCTCGTGATCGGAGAGGCCACACCCGCGCGAGTCATAGCGATAGAACCGAAAGTGACGCCCGATCGCGTCGAACCACGGACGCCACATGGGCGTCCGCCAGTCGAGGTCGATGTTGGTCAGCCAGTGCGCCGCGCGGACCAGCGGATAACCGGCGCCGTGCGCCGCATACGCGAGCCTGGTCCCGTCGGCCGATCGCGTGAAGTGGATGTCCTGCGAAAACCGGGCGCTCGGGCCCATAGCCGACATGATGGTCGGGAGAATAGGTCGGCCCCGGATATTTTGCGACGCGGGCTCGCGCGACGCGCGCGACGGGCGTGTGCGGGGGCGAGGGGGTTTTGCTGTTTCGATCGTGGGTTCGTGCGCAGCCGTCGTTAGGGCCCAATGTGCTCGCCGCGGGGCCCTTTCATACCTACTATTTCGAAATGTTAAGGCGGCAATGTTCACTGTCCGTTTCAGGGATTGGAGTTCGATTGAAAACACAGGTCTCCCATTTGACAGTGTGGGCGGTGTTGGTGGTTGCGGCGGGGTTCGCCGCGGGTTGTTCCAGCGCGGCGGATTCTCCTGCCTCCGGCACGGGGGGAAGTCCGGTGACGAGTACTGGCGGCGCTCCCGGAACGGGTGGCGCTCCTGGAACGGGCGGCCTATCGCAGCCACCTGTGAGCACCGGAGGTGACTCTGGAAGCGTGACCGCGACCGGCGGAACCGTGGCCCCGGGCACGGGGGGCGGCGCTTCCTTGGGGACCGGCGGCTCGCCGGGCGTTGGCGGCGCGCCTTCGACCGGGGGGACAAGCCCCGTCGGCGGCGCGGGAGGCTCGACGAGCGGGACGGGCGGCCGGGGAATGGGCGGTGCCAGCGGCACTGGCGGCAGCCCGGGAGCGGGTGGCGCCTCGGGCAACCGAAAGGCGACCATGGTGGTGCGGGGGGCCGGAACCGCGACCGCGGGGGACATGGTGATGATCGGTCGGATAGTGGCCCAGGGGTTCGGGCCGGTGACCGTTGTGAGCGATGCCATGGTGACGGCTCAGTCGGTGGTGGGCTCGGATCTGGTCGTTATCTCGAGCAGCGCGGAATCGGCCCCCCTGCAAGCGAAGCTGAAGGACATCGCCATACCCGTTCTTTGCATCGAGGACGCGGAGTTCAAATTGATGGGGATGTCGACGGGAGGCTCTCATACGGCCAACACCACGCAGCTTAGTATCGTGCCGGCCGGCGCGGCGCTCGTGGGCGCAGCGACCGGAATGGTGACGTTCACCAGCACGCCTGGTGAGCTGGGTTGGGCGACGGGCACCTCCGCAGCCACAGTGGTGATAGGCGCGACGATGGTCGGGAATGCCGCCCAGGCCGTGATCTTCGGCTATCCGAAAGGCGCCCAGATGCCCGGTGGGGCCGCTCCTGCGCGACGTGCAGGCTTCGCCATTCGCGAGACGCTGGCGGCCGGTCTGAACGCGGAAGGACTCAAGTTGTTCGACGCCATTTTGGCTTGGGTCCTTCAATAGTCCGGTCTCCTTCCTCCCCGCGGTCCTTTGTGTTCTCCCAAGGAGTAAGTCCATGCCATTCACGTCAAAGCTGTCCCTAGTTGCCCTTTCAATGTTGGTGGCCGGCGGTGCGGCCTGTAGTTCTGGCTCGTCAGGGGGCGGGGGATCGACCGGAGGCAGCAGCGTTGCAGGAACCGGAGGCAAAGGAACCGGAGGCGCCGCTCCGACCGGAACTGGCGGTTCCGTCCCCGTAAATGGCACGGGCGGCGCGGTGTTGGCCACTGGGGGAAACAGCTCAGGCACGGGAGGAAGCGCGACGGGGACCGGTGGTGCCGCCTCCGGCTCAGGTGGCAGCGTTGGCGCCGGAGGGTCGGCGACCGGCGGCGCGGCCGCTGGAGGCTCGGCCGCCGGCAGGGGTGGTGGCGGTTCCACCGCGCCAGGATCGAGCGGAGGAGCTCCTGGCCCGGGGGGCGCAGGTGGTCCCGTGAACCACAACGAGTTCATCCTTTACGAGGATTCGGCCGGAAAACTATTCCACGTCAACAACGCCACCCCCAGCGCAAACTGGACCGTGAACTCGGGAACGGGACGGGACTTGCAGCTGATCGGGGGCGGTAAGGTCATGCTGGGCAAGAGTGATGGCTGGGACGAGTACATGCTGAGCGATGGCGCCAAGTCGGGCGGTGTCCACGGGTTCAGCGGGACGCAGACCGCGCATCGGATGGCTGACGGCAACACCATCCTGGCTTCGGCGGGCGCCGGGGGCATCTCTCTCAAATTCGTTAGCGCGGCCGGCATGATGGTCAAACAGATCACGTACGCCGGTTTCAGCTACGTCCGGATGGTGCGGCCCACGAAGGCCGGAACCTACATGGTCGCTGCCGACACTATCGCATTCGAAGGCAACGAGATGGGCATGGTCCTCTCGCAGGCCACCATCCCGGGCGGCCGCCACACCTGGAAGGCCATGAAGCTCGCCAATGGCAACATCGCCGTCACGAGCGGCTACGGCTCGACCTTGTTGCTCTACGACAGCGCCTGGAAGCTCCTGGTCACGATGGGCGGCAAAGGGCAACCCATGGCCGCGACCATCAGACCCACCTTCTACGCGGACTTCCATCTGATGCCGAACGGGAATTTCTTCGTCATGAATTCGCAGGCGGACTCGCCCAACGAGAACAGCATCCAGATGCTCGAGTACTCGCCAACCGGAGCCCTGGTGTGGTCGCAGAAGCAGCCGGTCGGGGCTCCGTCGCTTGAAGAGGGAATCGTGCTCGATGGTCTCGACACCACCAAGATTCAGATAGAGCCCGAAGGGATGCTTATTTCAGCGCCCTGAGCCAAGTGCTCCGGACTCGGGTGCGGTTCGACTACAACTGTGGCGGCGCGTTCGGATCGAGGAGCCACGCGCGCGCGGCCTCGACGTCGCGAAACACGCCCGGGGTGGGTCCCCCGTCCGCGACCAGGGAGGATCCGAGGCGCATGAGGCCGAACGCCACATCGGTGCTGGCCACCAAGGCCGCGCGGTGAGCGAAGCGATGCCCGATCGAGGCGAGAAAACGAGCCATCTCCTTGACCTCGTTCGCCGAACGTTTCTGGATGGCGGTGGATTCGCGCAAGTCGAAGAGCATCATGGGCTTCGGCGGGCTCGCCGGATCATCCAGGGACTGCAACACGACTTGGCGCAATTCCGCGGTGGTGTAGTCGCCCACCATGCGGACCACCACGATTCGACCGTCGTACGAGAAAGAAACCGCCATCGTCCGCCCCTCAAGAAACACGTTCACCGAAACGTGAATCGTACAATGTAACGACGGCGGGCGCGGGCCCGTCAAGGGCGATCGGCCGCCGGGGCTCCGTGACGTATACTGACCGAGGATCGAGGTCCACGGCCGGGCCCAGCCGGCCGGAACCGCCAACCCGTCTTTGCGTGTGGGGGAGAATGTTGACGACGGAAGATCAGTATTTGCGCCTGATGGGTTCGGCGTTGATGTCGCTTGGTACGGACGCCATTTTCATCGTCGACGCCGAGACGCTGCGGCTGTCGCAGGCGAACCGGGCGTTCACGCGGGCCTTCGGCTACGCCCCCGAGGATGTGATGGGGCTTCACCTGCTCGATTTGGTGGCGTCCGATCGGGAGACCATCGATCGGAGCCTCACCAAGATCGTGACGGAGGGAGAGGCGATGCTGGGCGTGCGGCCCTATCGACGCCAGGATGGGACGATCGTCGAGATGGAATCCAGGGTCGGAACCACGATCGTCGATGGACGTAAATTCTACTGCGTGGTGTCCCGCGATCTCACCGAGATTCGACAGACCGAACGTTCCCTGCGCGACAGCGAGGAGAGGTTCCGAAAGCTGGCGGATGTTTCCTTCGAGGGAATCGCGATCACCGAGGCCGGCCGCGTCGTCGACGCCAATCGACGGTGCTGCGAGCTTTTGCGGACCTCCGCGACGGATCTGATCGGGAAGTCGGTCACTGACTTCGTCGCGCCCGCGTCGCGCGAGAAAGTCGCCGCGCACTTTCAATCGGGCTCCGAGGCACCCTACGAACATTTTGCGCTGTGCGCCGACGGCACCATCCTTCCGGTCGAGGTCCAGGCCAAGAGCGTCACCATCGGCGGCAGGCCCTTGCGGGTCACGGCCATTCGAGACATATCCGAGCGCAGGAGCCTGGAAGCCCAGGTGCGTCTGGCTCAACGCATGGAGAGCGTCGGTCGTCTGGCCGGTGGGGTCGCGCACGATTTCAATAATCTGCTGACCGTGATTCTGTCGCTGGTCGACATCATGACGGACGCGCCCAACAACCAGGCCAGCGCCGAGGATTTGGCCCAAATTCGCGCCGCGGCCGATCGGGCGTCATCGCTGACCCGGCAGCTTCTGACCTTCGCGCGCCGCCAAATCGTCGAGCCAAGGATTGTCGACCTGAACGTCTTGGTGAAAAGCCTGGATACCATGCTGCGCCGGGTGATCGGCGAGGACATCGAATTGACCAGTGTTTGCGCGTCCGATCTGGGGAGGGTGCGCGCGGATCCGAGCCAGATGGAACAGGTGCTGATGAATCTGGCGGTCAATGCCCGCGACGCGATGGAAAAGGGAGGCCACCTGACGATCGAGACCACGAACGTCACGCTGGGGGACGACTACCTTGCGCGCCACCCGGACGCCACGCCGGGTGCGTACGTGATGGTCAGCGTGAGCGACACCGGTGGGGGCATGGACCAGGCCACGATGACGCACATTTTCGAGCCGTTCTTCACGACCAAGGCGGCCGGCAAGGGAACCGGCCTGGGGCTTGCGACTTGCTACGGCATCGTCAAGCAAAGTGGGGGGCTGATCTGGGTCTACAGCGAGATCGGCAAAGGCACGACGTTCAAGGTCTACATTCCACGGGTCTGGGATGCGGCCACCGCGATCGAGCGACGAGCGGGCGACGTGGCGCTCGGAGGGACGGAGACGCTGCTTGTCGTCGAGGACAACGACATGGTCAGACGGCTCGCGGTTCGCATCCTCGAGTCCCAGGGCTACCGCGTCCTCGAGGCGAGCGACGGTGTCGACGGTCTGCGCTTGCACCAGACGCACCAGGGACGCGTGGACCTGGTCATCACCGACGTGGTCCTTCCCAAGATGAGCGGCAAGGAAATGTCCGACAAACTTCGGGAGACTTGGCCGGACATCAAGATCCTGTACACGTCGGGCTACACGGAGAACACGATCATTCACCAGGGTGTGGCCGACCAGGACATAAATTTTCTCGGCAAGCCGTACGTGTCGAGCGAGCTGTTGGCGCGCGTGCGCGAGATCCTCGACGAGAAGTGAGTGTTGATAGTCTCAACGTTCGAACGCTACCGGAAGGACGGCAATCCCGGGGCCGGGATCCACGGGAACCAGCAGCTAGTACGGCGTGCCGTCCTTCCGGGTGAAGACGGCGGCGCCATCGGGGGCCCTTCGGTAGGCGAGATCGACGTCGGGGTACGTGGCCGTGTCCGCGGGGTCGCGGTTGCTGATCTCCAGGTAGCGGGCCGGGCGATCTCCGCGGTTGACCAGCTGGTGGCCGTTCATTGCTCCGGCCGGAAAACCCGCGCAGGCGCCGGCGGTCAGAACCTGCTCGCCCTCGTCGGTGCGCAACACCACCTCTCCCTCGATCACGAACACCAGCTCGTCCTCGCGCGTGTGGTGGTGACACATCGACGATTCCTTGCCCGGGAGCAGCGTGGTCAGGTTGACACCGATCTTGGTCAGGCCGAGCGCATCGCCAACCGCGCGTCTTTCGCGCGGCAGCACGCGCGAACGAAACGGATCGGGGTAGCCCGAGGTCGATCGAGGCGGAATCGTAGCGGGGTCGAGCGCGGGGCGTTTTAACGACATGCGATCGAATTACCACGCGGGGCGCGCAGCCGCATTGCCAATGCGCGGGTTATCCTGGGGCCATCGCCCGCAAGGCAAAGCTAGCCTGGATTTCCACGGGCGCCCATTCGCCTAAGCAGCGCCTATGCGCGGAGGCCGGCGCGCCGCCTCCTCCGGTGCCGGTCGCAGGCCGCAGGTTTTTGGGGGGGTGTCGGGATCGAAATCACCGTTCCTGATTCGGGAACGCGACCCCCCGAAAAAGGGCGTGAGCACAGGGAGGCGCGGCACGATCGTGATCGCCCCGCAGCCACTCATGGCCGCGCCTGTCCCTCCTTCGCGATGAGGCGCGGACGCCCCATCGCTCCGTCGGGCTCTTCGGGAATCCGGAAAACGAGCAAGCGGCCACCGGCGCGCGCCCGTCGGTCAACGAAGGAGCCGCGCGCAGCGCAGTTGTGCTTCGCCCGTTGCCGAATCACGAACGATGATTTACTGGGGGCCTGGCAGCAGGCGGAGGTTGGCCCCGTTCCACCAAGGGAACGCTAGGCGCCGTATGTGCCGCCAAGCATTGCCGCCTGCGGTTTGCCAACGTGCCCGGCTTCCTTGAGGATCGCGGGGACCTCTGGATCGGACACGAAGTTCTTGAAACCCTGTTCGTTCCAATCGAAGATCACCCAGACCCGATCGGTCTCCACCGGATCGCGAAAGACGGTTGCCCCTTTTGACCCGTGCTGTTTCCGTTTTTCAGCACCCTTGGTTGAAAAGATCTTCAGGAAGCGGTCAAAGTCCTCAACCTTCGTCGTTGCGAGCATCATGGCAGGTTCTCCTTTGTTGATTGTTTCGTTTGCGTTCTCGTGGATGTTTTTCGGAGCCGGATTGCGGATTCTCTCGTCAGCTATCGGCGCGCATCCTGCCGATCTCGGCGAGGCGCGGAACATTGCCCTCCTTCGGATCAATGACGCCCAGGTTCTTGACGATGTTGAACCGGCCGTTGTGTGCGCGAGCGATATACATGTTCATTCGCACGTGATGCTGACCGGGCACCATCTCCGCAGGCCCACCGGGACCCGCGGCGATCTTTGCGTTTTCGAGCGCCTCAATGACGTCTTCTTGCTTGAGCGAGCCCGCCCTGGTTACGGCGTCCTGCCAGAGCTTCAGACCTCGATATAGGCCCGAGCACGCACTGCCCGCCGTGAACTTGGCATTCCCTGGATAGAGCCGGTCGTACTCCGCCAGCAGGTTTCGGCTGAACGGGTCACCGACGGTCTGGTAGTAGTCGAGGCAGCTATACAGGCCCTCCACATGCGCGGCCGGGACCATGTTGAGGAAGTTCTCGTCGAAGTATGTGCAGACGAGTTGTCCACCGCGCTCCGTGAAACCGGAAGCGTGAAGCTGCTCCAGGAATGGCCCGACACCGGGCGGAACGGTGAAATTGAACACGACCTCGGCACCGCTGGATGTGATCTTTTCGATCGTCTCGCTGTAGTCGGCGTGCTCGAGGGGAAAATATTCCTCGCCCACGATCGTCCCGCCGTTGGCCGTCACCACTTGCCGGACCCGCTTGTTCATGGTGTGCGGCCAGATGTAGTCGGCCGACGGCAGGTAGAATCGTTTCGCGCCCGTTTGCTGCATCAGCCACGGAATGAATGGATCCACCTGCTGTGCCGGTACCGGGCCGGTACAGAAGATCAGCGGATCGCATTCCTGCCCCTCGTACTGCTCGGGGTAGATGTAAAGCTTCTTGCCCTTCTCGACGGCCGGACCCTTGATGGCCTGCCTGGTCGAGCTATAGATGCCGCCAAGGATGACGTCGACGTTGTCGTGCTGAACCAGCTTGGTCGCCTTGGGTTCCGCGACGCTGTCGATGGTCGCGCTGTCTTCGAGATGGAGATCGAGCTGGCGTCCCAGCAAGCCGCCTCTCGCGTTGATGTCGTCGATGACCATCTTGGCGAGATTGGCGTTCGCGATCCCCACGAACGAGAGTGGACCGGTCTGGTCGGCGATGACTCCGACCTTGATGGATGAGTCTTTCATGGCGTTTTCCTCCAAACGTGCCGGGCCCCAATGGCTCGGTTGACGTTCGGAGGATGCCGCCCGCGGCCCGCTCGCACATGAGGAGAATTCCCTATGCCGAAGATATTCCCTGCTGCACCAGCCCGCGCTCGAGGGCGTAAAGGGCCGCCCCCGCCCGGGTGGTGACTCCGATCTTCGAATACAGGCTCTGAATATGGTTGTCCGCGGTCTTGGTCGCGATATCGAGCTTGCTGGCCGCTTCCTTCGCGGTATTCCCCGCTGCGATCAGCCGCAGCACCTCGATTTCGCGTGGGGTCAGTCCCGCCAGCCGCTTGGGCGGAGCGCGGCGCGCGCGTTGGCCGGCGCATGTGAGGACCGCCTCGACCGCGTCGGGACAGAGCCTTCCTTCCTTGACCGCGCCACGGACCTTGGCCGCTGCGGCCTGGTCACTCAGCGCTGGGCGGTGGGGCCGCGACTCGCGCGCGGTCTGGAACGCCTCGGCCGCGGCTAGAATGCGGGCGGCGGGCGAGAGATCGGGGCCGCGTGAGTTGCGATGGTAGCCGGTGCCGTCAAGCCGCTCGTGATGGCGTTGGACAAGAGCAGCGACGATGGGGCCGTCTCCCCCCAACGACGCCAGCGCGCGCTCACCATGATAGGGATGAAGTCGCGCAGCGTCGGTCTCGCGCTCGGTAAGTGCGCGGGCCCTCATCCAGGTCGAGACCGGCACCGCCAACTCGCCAATGTCGTGGGTGTAAGCCGCCCAACGCACCCCGCGGATATCGGACGCGGGAAGCCCCATCTGCTTGGCGGCGGCACCAGCCAGAGCGGCCACGGCACGCGAATGGCCGAACGTGAACGGCATCCTCATGTCGATCATGTCGGCGATGGCCAGATAGGCTTCCTCGCATGCCTGCTCATCAAGGAAGGCGTGAGGAGCAGGCTCGAGCGCCAGGATGGTCTCACGGTCGACGGGCCCGTCGAGCCCCGCGAGCACTGTTTCGGCGTGAGTCAGAAGAACCTCGGCCAGTTCCATTTCGTAGGCGCCGCCGGCGCGCTTGGCGATCATCGCGGTCATGCTTTCGAAGCCGTGAATGTCGGTCAGCGCGATCGCATCCTGGGCCAGGGTCACCAGACGGACTGGAAATCTGACGGCGTTGCCCGACAAACCCCGCGGCAGTCCACGTCCGTCCCAGCGTTCGTAGATCTGGCCCAGGTTCTCGCGCAGTTCTTCCGACAGACCGATCCGCTCCGCAATCCTTTGCGCAACCTCGCAGTGCCCGGACAAGATCGGGATGTTCACCTGCGCGGCCTCGGCAAGGCCACGTTCCACGGCCTTGGCCAGCTCCGCAGGCGGCGCGTCCGCCAGGGTGCGCGTGATAGCTCGCACGAAGGTTTCAACGAATTCAGACTTGTTGCCCATGTCGATGCGATGAAGATCCCGGCGAAGAGCGATCTCATCGCCCCACGCCGCCGCGAGCAGGTGGGTATCGGCATTGCACCCAATGTAGCGAAGCAACGCCTGGTGATAGACGGCGCGGCACATCTGTTCGTCGAGCCTGGCGACTTTGGCCAGCCGCATCGCCAGCACGCACGATCGCAACGCAAAGTCCCGCGAATGCCCCGTGGCAAGATCGGTCGCGTAGGCCAGGGCCATCAAGAAGTCGGCGCGTCGAACCGCGGGTGCCCCCATTTTAGATCCTCCTTCGTGGCAAGACGCCGCGAGTGTATCCGCTATCGTGGCCTTGGTCTTGCGCACCGCCGACCCCGAAAGCCAGCAACGACGCGACCGCGTTCGTTCACAGTTGTCCTGCGTCCAGGACCACATAGCGAATGGTCGTCTTTCCGTCGGGCGCCGAGACGACGTAGGTCAGCGCTGCTCCGGTGGCAAGACGACGTCGCCCTTACATCACCGCGAAGACGTCGTTGACGGAGGTGGCTCCGTCCCCTTCCACCGTCACGCGGTAGGTCCCGGGTGGCAGGCCCGCGAAGGTCAACTGGCGTCGCTTCGATCCTGGTGCTCCGGCCGGTGACGTCTGCACCGTCTGTCTTGTGTCGACGTCGACCAGCCTCCCCTCAAGCTCCACCCAGTCCTCCCCGGGCTCGACCGTCATGCTGATGGGCGACATCGCCTGGTAAGCGTCCTCGACGCGCAGACTGAGGGGGACACCACCCTGGCCCGGCTTGCCGAGACGAAAGTCTTCCCCGTGGATGTTGAGCCCACCCAGAATACCGCCCACGTTGACCAGTACCGCATCCATGTTCTGCAGCGATCCGTGCTGCTCGTCAGCAAAGATGCGCGGGTAGTCGTCGCGCATTTCTATTGGAGTCGCCGAGACCAGGGGTACAGTCCCGTCTCCTTCCAGGTCGTTCCCTCCATACGTCTGCAGCATCTCGACCTTGCCATCCGCCAGCCGCGCCGACTGACTGGTGGGCTGCTTGCGTCCCACGATCGCGTGGATGGCGTAACGACCGGTCAGGTACGCGTTGTCGTTCAGGTGGGCGTTCACGGCGTTTTCGATCTCGCGGTGAAATGCGTTGGCGGCCTTGGCCTTCTCGGTGTCGAGGTTCGGAATCCCAGCCACCTCGTGGACGCGTTCGAGCTCGCGATTGCCGGCGTCGTAGCAAGGATAAATCGGCAAGAGCTGATGCAGGCCGACCAAAGACCGAGCGAAAGGGGACAAATTCAGCGAGAGCGGGCCGAAGCCCACGTTGAGGCCGTTGGCGAGCGTGTTGAGCGCGTTCAATGAACCGCGATACGGCGTACCGAAGGTGATCAGCGCGCGCGTCTGCCGCCACCCATCGAGGCACTCGAGGAAATAACGCGACACCAACCCACCCATGGAGTGGGCGATCAGAATCAGCTTGGCGTTCTCTTGCCCCGGCCGCTGCCGCCAACTGGCGAGCCAGCCGGCGGTCTTTGCGGCCAACTGCTTGGCGGCCACCCGGTTGTCGCGGCGCCAGTCGTAGGGAAAGCGGAAGAAATTCGCCCCCTCTTCGACGTCGAACTCGCGCTTGATCGAGTCAGCCACCTTGGTGTAGCCGTCGATCTTCCACAGCCCCGGGATCAAGTGAACGTCGTCGAGCAGTCGGTCGGCGGTGACACCGTCCGCGGCCACCGCGGGGTCGGTCGAGAGGTCGACCAGCGCCAGATCTTTGAGACTCTTGCCGAAGGTCAGGAGCGTCCGGCCGATCGCGCCCCCCGAGAGCGCCCAGAGATCCTTGCCGTCCCGCTTGAGTACGCTTCCCAGGATGCCGGGCAGAAGAACGATCAAATCGTTCATCGGTTTTCCCATATCGTCTCCTCCTTTGACCAACTCATCGGGATTCCTAACACAGGCGCGCTTGACGTGATCCACAAACGGAGCGCTAATCGTGCGCGCATGCCGCCACCTTTTCAGGATCTCGATCCCAACGCGGATCCACCTGATCTCGTTCGTCTCTTGGACCGCTTTCCCTTTGAACGAAAGGTCACTAGCGTCCACGTCCATCACACATGGCGTCCTCGGCAAAGCGAGTGGCGCGGCCACCAGACGCTGCAAACCATGTGGTACACGCACACCCACCAGCTCGGCTGGAGCGACATCGCCCAGCATCTGACCATCGCGCCCGACGGTTGCATCTGGACCGGACGCGACTGGAATCGTCCCCCGTGCAGTGCGCCGGGCGCGAACGGCACCCGCAAAGAGGGCCCGTTCATGGTGACGGTGGTCGGGGATTTCAATGACGGCGGCGATTCATGCAGCGATGTGCAGTACGAGCAGTTGGTCGACGTCATCGCGCGCGTCGACCTGAAGTTCGGCCTGGCCGACGACGCCGTGCAGTTTCACCGCGACCTCGATCCGCGGCCGATGATCACCTGCCCGGGCAACTCGATGGTCCGCGAGAAACTGATCCAGGCGATCGCCGCCCATCGCCCCGTTCCACTGGACGTTGCGAACCCGCCGGCGGCGAGGGCAAGCAAGCAACCATTCGGCGAGGAGGCCGAGGCCTGGTATCAATTCATCATCAGCTGCAACGAGAACTGGCGCCGGATGCGGGACGAGCCGCCCGATGTCCCGCGCGATCTCGGCGACCTGCTGCTCGACACAGGCGCCCCTCAATCCCGAAAGCCCGCTTGAGCCAGCGCCCCGCCGATCTGACCGCCAACGTCCCCGACGCCACCTCGCAGGTGGCGCAGGAGCGCGACGGCGCGCCGTCTTCGGTTGCCACCCAACCGGCCGCGACCGCCTTCGCATGCGACGTGGGCCCCGGGGTGACGCGCGCCGCGCGGGTCCGCCCCTACCACCGCCATGGAAGCGATCCCCTCTATCGCCCGTTGCGCATCTACACGCTCGACCCAGCGCAACCTCGGCTCGAAGGGGCGCTGGCGGTTGTGAACGTGCCGTATGAGCCGGTCGAGCCGGGGCCTGTCGGCGCGCTGTTCGAGGTCGACAACCACGACCTCGGGCGCCATGTCCGCTACGCGCGCGTCGATCTCGACGCGCCCAACGTGCTCATCGCCAGCGGCCGCGACCCGTCCCCTTCGGACGTCCAGTTCCACCAGCAGATGGTTTACGCCGTGTGCAGCAGCGTGTACGCCGCCTTTCGGGGCGCCCTGGGGCGCGATGTCGCGTGGGGGTTTGGCGCGGCGCCCGGTCAGGGCAACGCGCCGAACGATCCCGATGATCCCGCCTATCCGCTGCGCCTACGCCTCGTCCCTCACGCAATGCGGGAGCGGAACGCCTTCTATTCACCCGCCACCGGCGCGATCCATTTCGGCTACGACCGCGCCAAGGGCGACGAAGAAGCCAAGAACCCGCCCGGCGGCTACGTCTTCACCTGCCTGTCCCACGACATCATCGCGCACGAGTTCAGTCACGCGCTTCTGCACGGCCTGCGCGAGCAATTCCTGTTCGCCACGCAGCCGGACGTCCCGGCGTTCCACGAGGCGTTCGGCGATCTGGTGGCGATCTTCCAACACTTCGCCTACGAGGACGTGGTCGCAACCGCGATCGCGAAGTGCGGCCCCCACCTCGATCAGGCGGGGGTGCTGGCCGAGTTGGCGAGACAGTTCGGGTACACCACTTTGTCCGGCCCCGGCCGCAAAGCCCTCCGCACCGCGATCGACATCCAATCGTCGGACGCACTGCCGCTGCAGCAGTACGACAAGGGGCTCGAGTCACACGAGCTTGGCTCGGTGCTCGTGTCGGCGGTCTTCGAGGCGTTCGTCACCCTCTTCCGCCGCAAGACCGCGCGCTATGTTCGCTTGGCCACCAACGGCAGTGGCGTGCTGCCGACGGGCGCGATTCCCCACGAACTGCACAAGATCCTCGCCGGAGAGGCGAGCCAGCTGGCGAGCCAAATCCTATGCCTCTGCGTCCGTGCGATAGACTACTGCCCGCCGGTTGACCTGGAGTTCGGCGATTACCTGCGCGCATTGATAACCGCCGACGCCGAGCTGGTGGCCGACGATCCGTGGGCCTACCGAGAGGCGCTGGTCGATGCGTTCGGACGGCGAGGCATCTTCCCCGCCGACGTCGGCAACCTTGCCGAGGATTCCCTGCGCTGGCGTCCTCCCTGGCGGCCCATCGAGATCCCGGCGCTGCAGTTCGCAAACTTGCGCTTCTCCGGCGATCCCGCGCGCGCGGCCCGGCCGGAGGATCTGCTCGAGCAAGCCGACGCCCTCCGACAGGTGGTCACCGACCCGCGGTACTTCGCGGCCTTCGGGCTCGCCGTTCCCGACGGCAGGGAATTCAAGAATCCCTGCATCAATTCGATTCGAACCGCGCGCCGCGTAGGCCCCGACGGACAGGTGCTTTTCGATTTGGTGGCTGAGGTGACCCAAGAGCGGCGAATCACCACATCCGACGGCTCGCCTGCGGTGCTCTACGGAGGGTCCACGGTGATTGTCGATCCCGAAGGGTGGGTTCGCTATCTGATTGTCAAGAACGTCCGCAATCCGCGGAGGCTGGAGGAGTGCCAGGCGGCCCTCGGGCCCAAGGGGTCGGCGCGGCAGTTCTGGATTGAAGAAGAGGGGCGGCTGGTTCCGAACAAGAAGATCTTCGAGCTCATGCACAGCCCAACCGAACGAGCGGCGAAGAGCACCATCACGTAACGGAATTCTCACTCAGCTAGGGGGCGCGCCAAGGATAGGTAGCGCCGGATCTTAGCCGCATAGAGGTCCTCTTTTCCGACGCCGTTGTAGCGTCGCGCGAAGGTGACGAAGTCGCCCTTCTTCGCGAGCGCGGCCAACTGGTTGGCGGCCACGAATCCGAAGAAGCCGGACACCTGCTCGCGCGCAGAGCTCTGGAAATCTTCTTAGAGGCCTGCGTCCTCGTCCGCCCTCTTCCCTCCGCTCTCACGATTAGCGCCCCGATACCGCCACATCCGATGGCGGATCGACTACGATGTTCCCGTCGCTCGATCGGGCGGAACAGTCATTCTTCAACCAGGGAGACAACGTCATGAGCAAGAGCCAAGACTCGAAGAAGAACGTCAAGAAGGCACCATCCAAGACACCGAAAGAAAAGAAGGAAGCCAAGCGGCTCAAGAAAGCCGGCAAATAGGCGCGCTCTTCGCGGCGTACCGAGGCTGACGGCATGCGATCGATCACCACGGTGCTGCTTCTGATCCTGGTCTGGAGGCCCGGCTACGCCCAGACGACAGCCCCGACCTCCACACAGAAACAGTACGAACGGCAGAAGAAGAGCCCCGCCCTCGCTGTGACGCTGGAGGCGCTTTGTCCGATCGCTGGCGCGGGCGGCTTCTATGCTGGGGAGACGGACAAAGCGACGTTTCTGGCGATACTCAGCGCCGTCGCCGCGGGCGCGGGCGTCGGATCGGTCTTCTCGTTGATCCACCTCTACCACGAGCATCCGAGCGGTGCCTCGCGCGCGGCGGTGGAAGTCGAGCAAGGCGCCGCGATCTCAGTGCTGGTGACGGCGGCGGTATTCTATCTGCTGGCGCGTGCGTCCGGACTCGCGCTGGCGCCCGAAGCGACGGCGTCGTTCAACCTGGATCTCCAGCAACGTCTCGGCGTGTCACCCGAGGGATCCGTTCCGTTTCACGCTCTCGCACCGGGTCCCTCGCTGATCGTGAATTTCTGATCGTCGTGCTGTGCGTCCGGTAGGATCGCAAGCTGTCCGTACTTCACGAGCTTCGCGAGCTGGACCGTTCTCGTCTCGCCTCTGACCTGACGACTGCGTGGCGGCGGCGGGCTGTGCCGCCGCTGCCCCTTCTTACGGTGCTGGCTTGACGATGGTATTGGAGTCCAAGGTAACCGCACCGATCCGAGCCAATACCCTTCCATTCAAGGTCGCACCGGTATTTAGTGTGATCGACTGATCCGCCATGACCGTTCCTCGGAAGGACGATGTCGAACCCAACGTTGCCGATGAGCCGACCTGCCAGAAGACATTGGTGGACCTCGCCCCCCCGCTCAAGATGACCTGACGCCCGCTCGTGGTCGTCAACGTGCTGGCCATCTGAAAGATCCAAACGGCAGACGCATCTCCGCCCGCGTCGAGGGTGAGATCCCCCGACGAGATTTCGAGTGATGAAGTGGATCTGTAGAGGCCAGGGGCGAGCGTCTGTCCGCCGAGGTTGCCGGCGACCGTAACCGGGCAAAGCGTACGCCCAGCGGCATCGTTATATGCCGTGGTCAAGACGGCCACGCCCTGTGCCGCAGTTGGATCACCGGCGTGTTGAACGCCAACGATCACTCCTGGCAGGAAGCCTGTCACGGCGGTTCCTGGGCTCACGCCCAGATCCCCAGTGACAAGGGTGAGACCCGTGTTGGTCACCGTGGAGCCGG
>JADGRC010000347.1 GCA_017881245.1 Pseudomonadota bacterium | reverse complement strand
GCCTAGCCTCTCCCACCACAACGACAACCGCGACCGCCGACGCGTCGTCGTCGATGGAGGGTCCGCCCATGGCGTTTGCCGCGACTGCTGGGTCGAAGTATAGAGAACGGCCTTGCGGACGACCTTCATTTCGCGGCGCGCCTGGATGTTCTTGGCTCTCGCGTGCATGGCCGCGTGCGGAAGCTTGGGGTCCGACGTGAAGACCCAGTCGCTCGGTAACGGCGAATTTCGCCTCGTGTGTAAACTATCGCTCGCGAGCTGTTTGCGCGAAGCCGACCGCTTGTGCATGGGTAACCGATTCGAGATACGCAGCGCCAAAGACGACCGCGACTACTATGGACCGGTGACGTTCCTGGAAACGGAGATCCGAACCAGCGAAGCGGTCATCTGGTGCGGGCAACGCGGGCGCAACGCGTTCGCTCACGCCGGTGCCGGTGAACCGGAGGGCAGTGGCCCACTCGTCGCGGGCGCCGCCGAAAAGCCTGGCCCGGGGCCAGGGCCGTTGCGCGCCGCCCCGACCCCAGTGTCCACGGCCACCCTCCGCGTGTGCGTGCCCGGCGCCACGCAGACATGCGTCGGTCCGATGGCCTGCCCAGGCGGGCAGACCTGCCTTCCGGATGGTACTGGATTTGGTCCGTGTGACTGCGGAGTCGAGCGCCCGCTCCCGCAGAAGCTCGGACCGTGACTCCCCAATCGTGGGTCGAGGCAGTGTTCAAATCAACTGGCCGCTTTTTTGCGGCCCGCACCGTCAATGGCCCGGGCTGTCGTTTCCAGGGCGCTTGGACCTCCGACCAACACGTGGAGGGCTCGGTTTTTGGATTCTGACGGGCGCGCGCGATGGTCAGCTTTCGTCTTCGTTCTTCTCGTGGCCCTCTTGGCGCTCCAGTGTGGCCGAAGTAAGAGCGGACGCTCAATTTCCGGAACCGGCGGCGACAGGTTACCTGTGCTACCTCGCCGACGGCCTCTTTTGCGACCTGGGCACGGGCTGCGCCGCCCGCAGGGGCCCCGGTGGAGCGTGCCTCGGGAACGAGAGCTGCGCAGACACCGCCTTCTGCGACTACACGCTGGCGGGCGGGACGTGCGTGGCCCGCAAACCGGCCGACGCGCATTGCGTGGGGGAGGACGAGTGCGCGAAGGGTTACTACTGCAAGAGCTCGACCGGAGCCGAATGCCTCTCGGCCCTCTGCGACAACAGCGCCTGCGGGGAAGGCCCCGGCTCACAGCTCGCCTTCATCTGTGGCGGGACGTAGCCCCGGGTTGACATCAGCCACACCCTCACCGGGACGGGCCTCGGTCATCGGCGAGGGCTCACCTCGCGCATCATGAGACCCGTCGTGGAGACGCGCAGCTCCCACTCCGCGGGTCGCGTCACCGGAACGAACGTCGCCGATCCATAGTCGGCATCGAGGAGCGGCGCCAGGAAAGCGTTGCCTTGTCGGATCTCGAACAGATCGATCGATCGGTCCGGGCCGAGCGAATACACGGTTCTGACCGCGGAGCGCTCCTGCCCGATATCGCGGTAGCGTCCCGCCAAGCGGTTGAGCTCGTAGGCGGTGTGCAGGCCCAGCAGGTTCGCCAGTGACTTCCATTTCAGGATGTGGGCGTCGACGTAGATTTCGTCGCCAGCGACATCGAAGGTCTCCTCGCGACCATTCGCAAAGCGAACGGTGGCCGCGAAGCGTTGCGAATCGGTGGGCCGAACGAAAAGACGGGCCGCGATTTCCTCGCGCGTCAGCGCCTGATAGCCCTGCACGCCGACGGCGATGGCTCCGATCGTTGCCGCCAGTGACAAGAGCAACAGCCCGACAAGCGTTCGCACCACGAACCGCACCGGATGGAGGCCGAACAGGGCGAAGAGGCCGGCAAGAACCATCAAGGCGCCAAGTACTCCGAGCGCGCTCGCCGCGATCAGGAGGGGAGAGCTTGCGAGGCCGGGGGTCATGTTGGACTTATACGTGTCCCCCGGCGCATTACCCCGCCGGCAGAGGCTGCAACAGCTTCACGGCGCGAATGGCTTCGTTGAAGCGAATCTGATTCTCGTTGATCTTGAGGGTGACCTCGATCAATTGCTTGCCCAGGACGTCCAAGCGAGCCGAATCCGCGGCCAGGCGGACGGTCAGTTTTGCACGCAGATCGGCGGCCGCCGCGTTCTTCTCCAATGCCTTCAGGTTCGCCCGTGTCTCTTCGGTCGCGCGTCTCCGCTCGCCATCCTCCGTCGACAATTTTTGTTGCTGCTCCGTGGCCTTGACCAACACTTGGCGAATCTCCCACGCGGCCTTGATCTGACCCGCGATCCCCGGATCCGCGCGCCGATCGCCCAGGTAGGCCATGACCGCGTCGTCCGCCAACGGCGACAACCAATCGATGTTGCGCGCGGTTTCCTGCCGTTCGTCGAGCGTCACGTCGACGGTCGCGCGCGACCCGACCTGCATCGGGACGAGCGCGCTGCCCGTGCCAACGTTGTCCTCGGTTCCCGTGGGCGGCTTGTTCAGGCGGGCGCCGGCAACGCGCGGATGCTTGAGCAGCAGCTTCGCGGCGCGATCAGCCCCGTTCTTGACGCGATACTTGGTCAGCCAAACCGCGTCGCGCGCGACGGTCAGCGCGCCACCCTCGATATGGTAAAGGCGCGCACCTTCTTCGCGACTTTCGTGATTGACCTCCACCGCCAAGCTGTGTTCGAGGGCGAACGGCACGGTGGCCGTGCCGCCGGAGGGCAGCGGGTCCGCCATACCCTGCCCCAGGAACGCGCCCTCCGAAAAAATCGCCAGCGGACCACGTTCCAGCAATCCACCCGTCTGATTGGTGAACCGCGCGACGCGAAACGGGTGCGATGCCGATTCAGGAACGCCGGCTTCGGGCGCGAAAAGCGCGATCGCCTCGCCCGGAATGTGCCGGTCAAGAAGCATGACCATCGTGGCGCTCTTGTTGGGAATCGTGACCAGGCCGGGAAGCTCGTAGCGCGTGGCTCCGGCCTGCAACGCGACGGCCGCCAACGCGGACAGATTCTTCGCTTGCCGCGAATAGGGCTGGGGCACGACCACGTCAGCGGCTGGCGCGGATGCTGGTGCCCCGCGCCCCATGCTCCCCAGCGTGCTCATCCGTCGAGCGGGGGCCGATGCCCCTGACTTCTTCCGGCTCCGTGCCCTTCCGGCGCTCCCTTTGTCCTCGGCACCGGACCCTTCCTCGTTCAGCATTTCCAATTCGGCGGGGGCGGACGCCGCCATGGGCATCGGAGCCACCGCCGGAGGTGGTGGCGGTTCGCTCGCCAGGCTTGTGTCGCTGTGCGGTACAACGGCGATCACGTCGCCACCGTCGGTGACGATCGGCCGCGGCGGAATCACGGGCGTCGCCAACGACGCGTCGAACGCCAGCGGCGCCTCGGCGATCAGCGACAGCGATACATTGTTCCAATCCTCGCCCGACAAGTTTTGAACGATGCCCCACGCCTGCAAACCGGCCCCATCCTTTTCGATCACCAAACGATACGAAGGCCGCCACACCGGCGTCTCGGCGATGTACCCCACCTGAAGATCGTGTTCGCGCCCGTCGAGAGACATGACCACGGTTTTCAGTTTGTTGGGATTGTCGGGTCCACCGGATCCCGAGAGGGAGGGTGGGATCGCCGCACCGACCGGCCCCGAGGATGGCGGCGATGCCGCGACGTCACTGTCCTCTTCAACATCCAGCGGGAAAGAGGCCGATCGAACCGAACTGCCGCCGCGTTCCAGCACGGCCAGGGTCGCCAAGAAATCGCCGATCTCGTTTTTGCGGACCTTGAACTCGACGCGATCGGATTGAACATGCCCGCCCCGTTCGAAATAGCCGACACCGTTTCGGTAAATGACCACTTTCTTCAATGCCAAGCCCGGGGCGACGACGGGCGGAGGCGTGGCGCACCCCACGCCCGCCCAAAGGCCCAATCCACAAGCAGCGACAGCCAATAGCTTATTCATTCGGTCTTCAACGCATGGGTAGGAGAAAAGATCTGGGGGGAGTCGGTCCGCCCAGGGTACGCCGGCGAGCCGGACTGACGCCAATCAGGACGCATGACTCACCGATGGAGAACCGGCATCCGGGGACAACTGGAGGCGGTCAAGCTTTGGTTCTCTCGACCAGCCGTAGGACAGTCGCGGCCAGCTCCGCTGTTGTGGCCCCCAACACAGCTCCACCCGCAGATTTGGCCTTCGCCTTCGTCGTGTAGACTGCGGGTCAATGCAAGACAGCGGTTTCCTCGTGACGCGGGTCGAGGACGTGCTCAACTGGGCTCGCAAGAATTCGGCCTGGTACCTGCTGTTCGGGACCGCCTGCTGCGCCATCGAACTCATGCAGACCGGCGGCCCCCGCACCGACCTGGAAAGATTCGGGATGACCCCGCGCGCTTCGCCCCGACAAGCGGACCTGATCATCGTCGCCGGCACCGTCACCTACAAAATGGCCACCCGCATCAAGACCCTTTACGACCAGATGCCGGAGCCGAAGTATGTGATATCGATGGGAAGCTGTTCGAACTGCGGAGGTCTGTTCCAGCTTGCCTACAGCGTACTGAAGGGGATCGATCAGGTGATTCCCGTCGATGTTTACGTTCCCGGCTGTCCGCCGCGTCCCGAGGCGCTGCTGGAAGGAATCATGAAGGTTCAGGCTCGCATGCAGGCGGAACACGGTTGGCTGCGACGAATCTGGAACCGCCACAAGGGCGGCGTCATCAAAGCAGGTGCCTTGAGTGTCCCAAGCGACGGAGATGCCAACTCGATACCAACTCGCCCACCCATTGGCGGGACCGACCCATCCCCCCTATAATGTCCCGTAAGGAGATCCAATGTCCCTAGGAGCAACCCAAGAATCCGAAGCATCCACGACGGTTGGCCACATGGCCCCCGCCAATCCCGCCACGACAAACACAAAATCCGAGCCCGCCAGCGATGCGGAGCCGGCGATGATACTGCTGTCCGACAAGGCCGCCGAAAAGATCAACGAGATTCGCGGCGAAGAGAACATCGAAGAGAACTACGCGCTGCGCCTCAAGGTTCAAGGTGGTGGTTGCTCGGGGTTCTCGTACGACCTGTACTTCGATCAACCGCAAGAGATGGATCAGCCCTTCGAGGTGAAGGGCGTGAAGTTGATCTGCGATCAGATGAGCCTCATGTATCTCGTCGGCACCGAGGTCGACTACGTCGAGGGATTGCACGGGGCCGGGTTCAAGTTCGTGAACCCGAACGTGAAATCCACCTGCGGCTGCGGCAGCTCGTTCAGCGTCTGACGCGCTCGCCTTCGTCGCCTGACGGGCAGTCACCCCCTTCGCGGGTGCGCCCTCGGCTGACAAACTCGCGACGAAGGCAATCACCGCGTTTCGGCGCGGTCGTGATGTCGTTTTCGTTGCTGCCTAGTTGGCTGCCTAGTTGTAGGTGGCAGAGAACACCAGCGAGAAGGAAGTCGCGGTCCAGGTGACGTCCGAGTTGTTCTTGTCCTTCATGGAGGCGGCAATGAACTGCCCGGCGATCCCGAGACCCCATTCGGGAGAAACCCACCATTCCTTGCCGGCCATTCCCTGAAACCCTAGGCCGAATTTCGAATCGTAGACAGGGTCACCGTTGGCGTTGCTGAGTTCGAACTGCACGCCCGCCAAAGTTCCTGACACGTAAAAATTGGAAGGCTGAATGTAGTAGGCGACGCCGGCGCCCAAGGCGAAGATTCCGGCGGTGCCGGCGCTTTGACCGAGGGATATGCCTCCTTCGCTCACATCGGCCCTATCAACAATGCTGGCGAAAAAGGCACCATAGAGGGCCAGGTTGGGTGCCACGATTCCTCCAAGCGCGATCCCAAGATTGCCGCTGGTACCGGAATAACGGTCGGGGCCGGCAACGACGGGGCCACCGGCTGCCGACGCGGGGATGCCGTTCAGCCCGGAGCCGGATATCCGCGTGAAGTCCAAGGTGCATGCGCAGAAAGAAGCCGTCGTGAATACTCGGCGGCGGGGACGGCGGGGGCGGCGGGTAGTAATAGGGCTGCGGCCGATAGGCCGGCCAGTAACCACCCGGGGGAGGCGCTCCGGGCGGCGCATAGGCAGGGGGGGGCGCTCCGTAGCCAGGGGGCGGCGGTGGATAGCCCGTTGGTTGTGATGCGGGATACGCGGGACCCGCCGGGGGATAGCCTGGTGGCGGGGAGGAAGAATCTGGTCCCGGGGGCGAATTCCCAAGCGCCGGGGGATAGGCCGCGCCGCCTGGATCCCCTACAGGCTGAGGCGGGATCGGTACCTGCTGGGGTGGAACGACCGCCCCCCACGCCGTCGCCGATGCAACCACGAGGGAACAAACAACCGCCGTGCCGATGGTGGCTCGCTTTTGATCGCGCATATCACGAATCCTTCCCTGTGGCTGGTGCGGCAGATTTTGGGGCCGCCAGATGAATAACAATCGCAGGTCCCGCCGTCGAACGGCAGTGACGGGCACAGGAGGGGCCTGATGGGCTAGTCTTGGGTTAGGCTTTAATCGTGGGTGTCTACGAACTTCTCGAACGCGAGCTTGGCGGCGGTCGCGTCTTGCGCGACGAGGCCGCCTTGGATTCGTACAGCCAAGACGAATCACGGCTCGGTCGCTTTCCGCCGGATGCCGCCGTGTTGGCTCGATCGCGCGAGGAGATCGAGATTGTCTTGCGCTTGGCGGCCGAGCACGGCATCCCGGTGACCCCGCGCGGGGCCGGAAGCGGATTGACGGGCGGCGCGCTGCCGGTGCGAGGCGGCTTGGTGTTGTCGACCGAGGCGATGCAGGGCATCCGCCTGATCGATCCCGACGATCGCATCGCCATCGTCGAGCCGGGCGTGATCAACGGCGATCTGCAACGAGCCGCCGAGGCGCAAGGGCTGTTCTACGCTCCGGATCCCGCCAGTCTGGCGATGTGCTCGCTCGGTGGGAACGTCGCCGAAAACGCGGGCGGGCCGCGCGCGTTCAAGTATGGCGTGACCCGCGACTGGACCTTGGGCATGACCGTCACCTTGATGGGTGGCGAAACGCTGAAACTCGGACGCAAGACGCCGAAGGGCGTGACCGGATACGATCTGGTTGCGATGTTCGTGGGCAGCGAGGGAACCTTCGGTGTGACCAGTGAGATCACGCTGCGTCTTCTTGGTAAGCCCGAGGCGGCAGCCGCCCTGATAGCCGTGATGCCGGATCCCGTCGCGGCGGGACGGTCGGTCAGCGCCATCATTCGCCGCGGTTTTCGGCCGCGCGCGCTTGAACTGATGGACAAGGCGTCGCTCGATCATGTCCGCTCGAAAGCGGCGTTCACCTTTCCCGCCAACGCGGGCGCGATCCTGCTCATCGAGCTGGACGGCGAGTCGGATGCGCTGGAGGGGGCGATTCTGCGCTGCGGGAACCTCTGTGAAGAGTTGGGCGCCGAGGAGGTGATCGTCGCGCGCGACGAAGCCGACCGGGAAAGGCTGTGGCTGACCCGGCGGGTTTGTTCAGTGGCCCTGCGCGAAGCGTATCGCTGGAAGCAGTCCGAGGACGTGGTGGTCCCGACGGGGTCGATCGCCGAGCTGCTCCGTCGCATCGATCAGATCTCGGCGCGTTCGGGTCTGCCGAGCGCGACTTTCGGGCATGCTGGCGACGGAAATCTGCACGTAAATTTTCTCAGCAACGAGAATCCGCGCGACGGGGACGTGGCCGCCCGCATCAAGACGGCGCTCGGGGATCTGTTTCGGGCGACCCTGGATCTGGGCGGGACACTGTCGGGTGAGCACGGGATCGGAATCGCGAAGGCCCAGTACATGGCGTGGGAACAGTCGGCGGAGGTCATCGACTGGCAGAAACGCCTGAAGCGCCTGTGGGATCCGCTCGGGCTCCTCAACCCCGGGAAGATCTTCCCGGACTGATGCTCACTTAGCGCTCCCTTAGCGCGGCCATCACGCGCCTTGGTCTGCTGCGATATTGAAGCCCACGTGATCGCCGCGCTAGCGGACGACGACGCCGTCTTCCTCCTTGAGGCGAACGATCTTCGTCTGGCACTGGCCCCGGATAGTCTGGCGCATCTTGGGGCTCGGATCTTGCTCCGATTCGTTCCGGATCTCGCCGTACATCTGGCAGTCCACGCCGGATGCGCCCTGCTGCCGGCAAAAATGCGCGCGCACCCGTTCACAGGGATTGCGCCGGCTATCAAACATGATCAACGCCAGCCAGACCAATCCCGCGCCGCCCGCGCCAAAGCCGATCGCCTTCATCGCGCGAAACCGCTTCTGATAGCGGTGGACGTCGATCGCGGCGGCCTCGCGTCGGATCTGATCCATTTCCTCGGGGGTCTCGTCCATGGGATGGGGTTCGGGCCGCGCGCCCCGGTTGGTGGATGTTATAACGCCGGGCCATGGAGCGCGTCATGCCCATCATCGCGAGCAAGGCCGCCCGCAAGGTCACCAAGGCGACCCGCAAGCCGGCAAGAGCTCGGTGGCCGCCAGAGCCAACTCGCGTCCGTTCGATCCTGGAGGGATTGGAGGAACTTTATCCGGATGTTGATTGCGAGCTGGCGCGCGAAACCTCGTTCCAGCTTTTGTGCGCCACCATCTTGTCCGCGCAGTGCACGGACGACCGGGTGAACCAAGTCACGCCCGCACTCTTTGCGAAATTTCCGGACGCCGAGGCCATGTCGCGAGCCGCGCTGCCCACGCTGGAGAAATTGATACGCTCGACAGGATTTTACCGGCAAAAGGCCAAGAACCTGAAGGGCACCGCCCGGACGTTGCTGGCTGAATACGGCGGAGAAATCCCGCGTTCCCTGGCCGAGCTGACCCGATTGCCTGGCGTCGCACGAAAAACCGCCAGCGTGGTGCTGGGAACCGCCTTTGGACTCGCCGAGGGCATCGTGGTCGACACACACGTGCAACGCTTGGCGATGCGCCTCGGCCTGACGCGCGCCACCGACGTGAAGGCGATCGAGCAGGATCTGATGCAGGTGATTTCGCGCGAAGACTGGATCCGGTTCTCGCATCAGGTGATCTGGCACGGACGCCGGGTGTGTTTCGCGCGAAAACCGGCGTGCCAAACTTGTACTCTCGCGTCGTTTTGCCCCAGTGCGGGCCTCGAAACGTGATGCGGCGAACGGACCCTCGGCTCAACTTGAAAGCGGTCTAGAGGAGTTCCGCCCCGATGGTGCGCGCTTCTCGATGATAGATCGCGGGACAGGAGCTTGAGCACCTGCTCACCGTACCCCGCCCGACGTGCCCCTTGCTGCTCCTGCTCGACGATGCGCTGACCCACGAGCCAGTAGGTCGCGCCCTTCGAGGCCTCGATCTCAATCTCGGGCCATCTCGATGGTCGACGCCGGACCCACCGTGGTGTTACGGAGGGCCGCGCGCACGGGAACGTCTCGGATCAAGCGTAGGCTGTGGCTCCGAAGGACCGTCGCAAGTACCAGCTTCATCTCGTAAACCGCGAAAGCGGCGCCGAGGCAACGCCGCGAGCCGCCCCCGAACGGGAGGTATTCGAACGGGCCGTACTCCCGCGAGAGGAACCGCTCGGGCCGAAAGTGCTCCGGCTCTGGATAGAGATCCGCGCGGCGGTGAAGGTTGACGATGCCGATCCCCACGGAGATTTCCGGCGGCAGATCATACCCTTGCAGCGTGAGACCCCGTCGCAGCGTGCGTCCTACGATGGGGGCCACCGGGTTGAGACGCAGCGCCTCCGAGCAGACGGCGTCGAGGTAGGGCAGCCGCGTGACGGCCTGCGGGTCGAGCGGCGCGGCGAGGCCTCGAACCTCTTCGACGAGGCGAGCTTTCACGGACGGATCTCGGTGGACGTGATAGAGGGCCCAGGTCAGCGCGCTGGCCGTCGTCTCGTGCCCGGCGCCGATCAGCGAAATCATCTGTTCGAGCAGCTCCTCATCGCCGAAGGCGCTGCCGTCCTCTTTGCGCGAGGCCAGCATGAGGCTGAGAATGTCCTCGCGCGGCTCCGCACTGGCCCGCCGCGCCGCCAGCTCCTTCTCGAACAGCGCCGCGCTCGTCGCCCGCAGTCGCTGGAAGCGCGCCCAGGCGCTGAGCCCTAGCATCGGCCGACGCAACGCCCGGATGAACATGAACGACGGTTTGAGGGCCGCGACGATCGACAACACCGCGTCTCTGAAAGCCGCGCGGGCGGCCGGCTCGCCGAGGCCCAGCACCGCCTGCAGGATCACGTCGAGCGAGATCGCCTGCATGGTTTTCTGGATCGAGAAGGCCTGGCCGAGCGGCCACCGCCCGGCATGCTCATCGGCGATGCTCGTGATGAGCCGGCCGTAGGCGTGCAAGCGCTCCCCGTGAAATTGTGGGTTCTGCAGCTTGCGCATGCCCCGATGGCGCTCGCCGCTCAGCAGGATCAGGTTGTTCTCACCCAACACCGGAGCAAGAAGGTCGGCGCCCAGGGCTTCGTAGATATCGGGATCAGCCGACAGCAGAGTCTTGATCCCCGAAGGATCGCCGGTGACGACCATCTTGCCGAGAAAAGTCGGCCAAGTGAATGGGTCGCCATACTTGCGAGCGGCACCAAGGAGACTTCCGAACGGATCCCGCAGGTAACGGACTGTGGTGAAAAGGGCATTGCTCGGCCCTGAGGGAAGGCGGCTCACGGTGAGGCCAATATACGCGATGCGGTTCGCCCCCTGCTCTACCGTTCCCGACCGGAAACCAATGAAGCCCTTGGGCCGTTACGACGACAGTCTCCTACTAGCGCACGTCGTCGCGAAAATAGACGTCGTCGTACGCGCACGTCGCGTCGATTTCGGCGGGTTGCGGGTAGTCGACCAGCTTGCCTTCGTAGTTTCGCAGCGTCCACTTGTCGCGCCCGCGCGCGACCACGTAGTCAGGACCGATGTTGACCTTGCCCATGCCGTTCGGGGTATCGATTACCAGATGAGGCACCGCCAAACCCGAGATCCAACCGCGTAGGTTCTGCATGATCTCGACGCCCGTCTCGACCGACGTCCGCAGGTGCGATGTCCCCGCCGCCACGTCGCCTTGGAAAAGGTAGTAGGGGCGCACGCGGGATTTCAGCAGCTCGGTGAACAGACGACGGATGACCCGCACCGACGAATTCACACCCCGCAGAAGGACGGTCTGATTCCCAAGCGGAATGCCGGCGTCGGCCAGGCGCTCGCACGCCGTCCGCGCCTCGGGCGTCAGTTCTTTCGGGTGATTGAAGTGCGTGTTGATGAAGAGGGGATGGTAGCGACGCAGCATCGCGCAAAGCTCGTCGTCGACGCGCATGGGTAACACCACCGGCACCCGCGTCCCGATGCGAATGATCTCGACGTGGGGAATCGCGCGCACGCCCGCGACAATTTCCTCCAGACGGTCGGTCGACAGCGTCAACGGATCGCCGCCTGAAATCAGCACATCACGAATGGCGGGCGTTCGTCGGATATAGGCGATCGCCCCCGCCAGATCGGCGCGCGAAATCGGCGATTCCTCTTGCCCCACCAGGCGGCGCCGGTTGCAGTGCCGGCAGTAGATAGCGCATCGATCGATTGCCAGCAGAAGGCACCGATCGGGATAGCGATGAAAAATTCCCGTTGCCGGAGAGTGCGCGTCTTCGCCCAGGGGATCGATCAGATCGCCTTCTTCGTGGACGAGCTCACGAGAGCGCGGAATGACCTGCATGCGGATCGGGCAAGACGGATGGTCGCGGTCAATGAGCGAGAAGTAGTACGGGGTGATCCCGACCCGAAACAGACCGGGCGCAGCGTCCATCGCCACAAGCTCGTCCGGCGTCAGCGACAACACGGCGGCAATCTCTTCCTTGGTCGCAAGCCGGTTGCGGAGTTGCCAGCGCCAGTTGTTGGTGTCCGCAACGACCGCCGGGGCGGAGATGGTCACGCCAGACACGGACTGAATATCGGAGCCGACAGCAAACCCGGACTCGCGCTCGGACAACGTCGGGGAGCCGCAAGATTGCGGCAGCACGGGTAGCATCGTCGTGGACATTTCGTTCAGGCCAATCCCGAAGCAAGGTGTCCCCAGGTGAAATCCCCCGCGCCCGAATCGGCCATTCCCGCGGCACCGCCCTCCCCGCCGGCGCCTCCGGCGCCTCCTTCCGATCCGCCTGCTCCCGCTTCGCCGTCGCCACCACCCGCGCCGCCCGTGGCCTCGGATCCCCCGGTGCCTGATCCCCCGGTCCCGATGCCCCCGGTCCCGATACCGCCAGTGCCCGAGCCACCGGTACCGCGGCCCCCGGTCGCCGCGCCACCGGTTCCGGTCGCGCCACCGCTCCCGGACCCCACTCCTCCCGTCGCGACGCCACCAGTCCCTGCCCCCCCGCTGCCGGAGGTACCCGCGGCGCCTCCGCCACCACTGCCCCCTTGCCCATCCGCGCCGCTTCCCCCGGTTCCATTGGTGTCAACCGAACCGTCGACGCCGCCGTCGTCGGGGCCACCGTCGTCAACGCCCCCGTCGGGCCCGAGACCACCGTCGCCAGGCGAAAGGTCAACCTCCAACTGGTTCGTCTGCCCGACCGAAATGCTGGCTAGGGCCGCGACCCCACGCGCAATCGCGACCTGGGAATCGTTCAGAGCGTCCACCGACACCTCCACTTTTCCCACAATCGAACGGTCGAGCTGGACCGTGAAGCTCGTTGGCAGTGATATCGCCCGCGGTTTCCCCGGAATCGTCAAGGTGCGACTCCGTTCGCCGACGGTCAAGGTGACCCTGAGCTGCTCGACTCCCTGGATGTCTCCGAGAACGCGCACCAACACGACCGTATCCGCCTTCGAACAGGCCAGCACACAGCCGGCAACCGCCATCACCACCAGCGCCCGGAAGAAACGGCGCTCCTTGACCGATGTCGTCTCTGGTTCGTTGGCGGGCATGTCGTTAGAACCTGAAATTGCCAAGATCCGACGCCGGAATGCTGGTGCTCTGGTGCCCGAGAACAACGTATGTGGCAATACCCGCGCCCACCACGACGGCACCGAGCGCGACCCAAAACCAAGGCCGACTGACAAACGATCCGTCGGTCCGGCCCGACGGTGCAGCCGACTCCGCGGAGCCACCCGCCAGAATCAGCGAGTCGTCCTTGGGCGAGTGGTCATCCGTCACCTGTTGGCGGGGCGCCGGCGCATCGTGCAGAGATCGAGCGCCCCCTGCAATCGGCGTCAGCGCGGGAACGGCCGCGGCTGGTCTGGGCGGGGGGGCCGCTGGTTCCGGGACCACCGGAGCGGCCGTCGGCCCTGGCGCCTTCCCGAGCGCGGCAAGGTGCGCCTCGACCGCCGCACGGTTGGGCGCGGTGGGCAGATCACTCAGGAACTGGTTGTAGTCCGCGATCGCGGCGTCCGCGTCGCCCAACTTCCGGTGACACTCCGCGCGGTTGAACAACAAAGCCGGGTCGCGCAACACGGCGATGGCTTTGTCGTATTCGGCTATCGCCTGCTTGCACTTGCCGCTCGCCGCTAGGTGACTGGCCCGCTGGGCATGACGCCGAGCAACCGCCCCGTCGTCGGCCCGCGCCGCCGGCGAAATCAGCGTCAAGGCCAACAGGAAACTCAGAATCCTTGAGAGCACCGCGGCGCGCATGAT
>JADGRC010000346.1 GCA_017881245.1 Pseudomonadota bacterium | reverse complement strand
GGTGCGCCCGCGACCCCCGTCACGTTGACCGAACCCAGGCCGCTCACCTCGATGCCGTGCGAGGTGTTGGTGTTGAACGAGGTCTGCGCTTGCCCGGCGGGCACGGCGATGTTTGCCATGCCACCCGAAACCAGAAGCCCGTCGCGGGGGGTTCCGGTGACTCCCGCGCCCGTCACCACGACCCCGGCTCCGATGTTCAATGTCCCGCTGGTCACGTTAATGCCGTGACCCCCGGTGTTCCGGATGGTGACGTTTGAAAGACTAACGGAACCGGCCCCTGCGGCCACCTGAACGCCGATACCGGCAGCGTGACCGTTGCCATCGAGCGTGAGCGGAGCAGACGGGTCGCCAACTATGCCGGAGCCGGCGTTGAGGAGTCGAAAGCCCGCCGGATTCCCGGCGGCCGTCGTCGCAAGCGTGATGGTGATCGGTCCGGTCGTCGTCGTAAGGATAACGTTCGGTGGCAAGGTGATGGGCAGAGTGTCGGCGGGGTTGGGCGGGACGAACAGCACAAGGCTCTGACCGGCCACATCCGTCAAGATGATCTTCGTGTTGGCGGGAGCGGCGTTCCCGATAACGGCGATGGCGCGGGTGATCGTCTTGAAGCTGCAACTCGGCGTGGCGGTCGTGCCCGACAGGCCGCTGCCTGTCGCGGTCTGATCGTTTCCGTTGACCGGGTCGACGTAGTACTTATTGCCGCTCGCGGGCGCGCACTGCGAGCAACTGTTGGCTCTACAGGCGTAGCCGACGCCGAAGCTGGCGTTGTTCACGCAATCCGTGTCGTTGCAACAGTTGCCCGCCACGCACTGGTTGGCGCAACAGAAGTCGGATGGGTTGGGCCCGCACGGTGTGTTGTTGACGGTGCATGTGGCGCTGACGCACTTCCCCTTGTTCGCGCCGGTCGCCGTCGTACACATGTCGGCGCTGCCGAAGACGGTGTCGGATTTGCACTGGCCATCCGTGGCACAGGGGCCGCAGGTGTTCGTGGTGCTGACACCGCAGATGAGGCCAGCGCTACAATCGGTGCTGGTCGCGTGACAATTGCCCGAACCGCAGTTGCCTTGGTAGCAAATATTGTTCGCGCCATAGCGCGTGTCCGCGATGCAGTTGGCGTCGCTGGCGCAGGAGCCGCAAGCGTGCGCGGTGGTAATGCCGCAGATCTTTCCGGCGGTGCAGTCGGCGGACGTATCGTGGCAGTCGCCCGTCACGCAGACGCTGGCGAGGCAGATGAACGTGCTGCCGTAGGTCGTGTCGCCTTTGCACGCCGTATCGGACGCGCAGGCGCCGCAGCTATGCGTCGTCGTGTTGCAGATCTGTCCCCCGGCGCAGTCGGCCGAGGTGCGGCACGAGCCGGCTGTACACACGCCGGCGACGCAGAGATGCTGCGCGCCGTACACGGGATCGCTCGTGCAATCGCTGTCGATGACGCAAGCCGCGCAGGCGCTGCTCTTACAGAGCTGCCCGCCGCCCGTGCAGTCGCTGCTGGTCGTACAATTGCCCGAGACGCACGCTCCCGCCGTACAGATGTGATTCGACCCAAGGGCGGCTGTGCACTCGGTGGTCGTCGTGCAGGCGACACAGGCAAGGCCCGTGCTGCAGATCTTGCCGCCCGTGCAATCGTTGGCGGTCCGGCACTGCCCGGTGACACACGCGCCGCTTTGGCAATAGTGTCCGGTACCATAGTTGGCGACGGCGGCACATTGCCCATCGGTGGCGCAGGCCGAGCAGCCGTGCGTGGCCAGATCGCAGATCTGGCCTGTCCCGCAGTTGGTCGTGGAATGGCAGTTGCCAGGAATGCAAGCGCCGCCGACGCAGATATTGTTGGTCGGACACTGTCCGTCGGCGCTGCAAGCGCTGCAAGTCATGTTCACGCAAACCAGTCCGCCCGTGCAGTCGCCGGTCGCGCGGCAGTTCCCAGCGACGCAGGCGGCGCTCACACACAGATAGTCGGCGCCGCCGTAGCTGTTCTGACAGCCGCTATCGGTGGTGCACGCGGCGCAGGTATGGGTCGAAGCGCTGCACAGTTGCCCATTCGTGCAGTCCGCACCGGCGTGGCAGGTGCCCGTGACGCAGCCGCCGGACACACAAATGTTGCCCGTTCCATAGGCGGTGACGCAGACCGCGTCGCTCGTCCCGCAGCCCACGCATGAGGAGCCGTTGCAGATGCCGTTGACGTTGCCGAGAAGAGTGCAGCTCGTGCCACTGGGACAGGGGGATGTGGTACCACCCGCGCCCGCGGTGTTTCCGCCCGTGCTGCTGCCCGCGTTTCCGCCCGCGCCTCCTACCACTCCACCGGTCGAGCTGCCCCCGGGGCCGCCCGCAGTTCCACCCGCGGTTCCGCCCGCCGCGCCACCGGTCGTTCCGCCGGCCGTACCACCCGTGGACGTGAGACCGCCGTTGCCCCCAGCGCCGCCGCCGGCACCGGCCGCGCCGCCGCCAGTCCCGATCGTCTGACCGCCCGTACCGGTATGTCCACCCGTGCCAGTGTTTCCGCCCGTCGCACCCTTGCCCCCGCCTCCGGCCGCGTTTCCGGCGCCACCGGTACCCGCCGCCGGGCTGCTGCTGCCACCGCATGCCGAGAAGGCCAAAGCCGCGAGCACGGCGATAAGCGGAGACGAGAACAACAAGCGACCAAACCGGTTGTGAAGGTTCATCGAAATCCTCCTGGGGACGGGTGGCTTACGCGCCGGAATAGTCGCACCGCTCGAAAGTTTCGGCCAGCGAAAGTATTACGCTGAGGCGGAAATAGCGGATCGGATTGCACCAACACTCAGCCAGCAGGCCATGCCAAGCAATCGTTCGCGCGGCGTAGACTCGCGACACGTCCCGGACCTTCAAATTCTTACGGTCGAGAACGGCCAACTGCCAACCGACGGCGAGACCCTAGGCGCCCGAGATCTTCGTCTCACCGGTCACGCGGCCGTAGACGAGGCCGGCCAGCGCGGCGCCGAGGAGTGGCGCGACCCAGAACATCCACAGTTGCGACAGCGCCCACCCTCCCACGAACAGCGCCGGCCCGGTGCTGCGCGTGGGGTTGACCGACGTGTTGGTCACCGGGATGCGGTGGGCTGAGAAAGCAGGAACTTCTGCGTCTCGCGAAGGGCTCTCTTGGCGGGCTTCGACTAAGGAGCGCCCGGACCACGGCGACGAGCACCAGGACCTCCGGGACCCTTGGGTCCCATGGGCAAATCCTTTTTCGTAAACCCGGCGGGTATCGCGAACAGCGAAGACGGGATCGCGCCGCGCTTGATGCTCTTGATCTGTTCTTCCTCGCCGCGTTTGCCATCGGGTTCGAGAGGTACGCGGGAAATCGGGATGCCGGGAGCCTTGTCAAAGCGCATGAAAGGACCGCGCGACTTCTCGCCCTCGCCGCCGCCGAATTCCCTCGACATCTCCTCCCCGAACTTCTGTAACCCGGCGAAGTCCTCCCGCTTGACCAGCCCTGCGCTCCACGGCGAGATGCAATCCTCTTCGCGCGGTTTGCCGTCGACGTTGACCCGGTACATCTCGCAAGAAAACCCGTTCACGGATTTCTTCTGTCCGAGCGGTTCAAAAGTCCATTCGCGCGGCTTGGCCGCAGCACCCACACGGCCCATCGCACCCGGCCCACCCATCACTCCCATCCCGCCCCGGCCCGCCATCATCTCTTCCATCTTCTTGCGCTGCTCGGGCGGCATGCTCTTCATGCGTTCTTCCATCTGCTCGCGCATGCCATCCATTCGCCCCCGTACGCGCTTCATGTCCTCTTCCGTCAACTCGGTGTACGTCTTGGTTGATTCATCCAAGGTCACCATCCGCTTGCCGTCCGCGTCCATTATCATCACATGGGCGCGTCCGCCCGGATCTCGAGCGGGGCTATCGATCCGCAGCCGATCGCCGTCGGCGTACACGGTCGTGATGCCGCTCGCGCCACGTTGCGTGGTGATGGTCACCGCGGCCATCGCGGAAGCCGGGAACAGCAGCGCGCTTGTTGAGCACGCAAGCAACATGGCGACAAAGACCGCGGAACCACGCGAGGCGGTTCGGATCGGACGGATCGGCCCGGTCGAATGGCTTTCCTTGACCGGGGCGGCGATTTGCTTCTTCATCGAAGAATCATCGCACAGGGCGGGGTGCCCCCGCGAGCCAGCCGGAGACCCGCTGGAGATCCGCCCGAGCCCCGGCTGCTACGGCGGCGGTTCCGCCAGCTCCCCACGAAGCTGGGTCAGGGTCTTGTTCCCGTGATCGCGATGCTCGCTCGCGTACAGATCCAGCAAACGCGCCAGCTCCTTTCGCTGCGCGGCGCTCATGTGAACAACCTTGGGCGCGTGCTCCTGAGGCGAGTCCCGCTCCGCTGCATTCGCCTGTGAGGCGCTCCGCTTGTCACCGCCGCTGGCGTGCGCATACCGGCGTCCCGCCTGCTCGGCTTTTTTGGTCTCCGCTTCGATCTCTTTGTTTATCTGCTTCTCGCGCTTCTCCTCGCATCCCTTGGGTTCGCATGATCCGGGGCAGCCGCACCTGGCCTTCCTGCCACACAGGCAAGCTCCCGACGCGTCTTGATAGCAGCCACAGGGGTTGGGCGCGTTGCCGGCGGCCGCGGCGAGCCGAACGTCCCAGAACGAGCTCGCCAAACCCATAGTGGCGGCGGCGATGCCGACGGCCAGCCCCGCTCTTGGCAACCTGCCGCCCGGGCGAAGTCGGGCGCGTAATTCCCGCCCTGGCTTTCCCGAGGTCGATTCTCTGCGGTCAGACATCGCGCAAGCCCCCTTACCCAAAGAAGTGCCTTGCCGACCATTTTTCCGCTCACATTTCGACGGGAAATCCCTATTGGGCCAACCAGCGTCAACGCCCGTCAAATGACCTAAACCGCCTTTCAAAGCTTCGGGATCCGGATCGTCTTGCTCATCATCAAGGATCCGTGCACCGCGAACAGGACTACAACCGGGTGCAACCGCAACGGTCCGACATCGACGACGCCCAACCACATCGCGTCGCCCAAACGGCCCGTCAACGCCAGGATGGTTAGGATCGCCGTCAGTAGGAGGCTGGTTGGAATGGGCGCTCCCTCGAAGTACTTGACCTTGTCCGTACCCGCCGCCAAGGTTTCCGCCGTCACGTTGTACCGGGCGAGGCGACTGACGCCGCACGCGACGAAATAGATCAGGATCGCGCGGTCCCATCCGCCGCGCAGTCCCGCCGCGTAGGCGATCGCCGCCGGGGCGACCCCGAACGAGATCACATCGGCCAGCGAGTCGAGCTCGCGACCCAACACGGAATGCTGGTGACGCCAACGCGCGACCCGTCCGTCGAGCGCGTCGAACAGGAACGCGAAAGGTCCCAGGCCCACCGCCATATAGAAATGGGAGATCCGCGTGGTCTCGACGTATGAAATAGCCGCGAATATCGCGCCAACCCCGCACGCGGCGTTCGCCAGCGTCAACAAATCCGCGAGATGAAACCCGCGAATCATCGAGAAGTGTTTCGGCTTGCCCGACGCTTGGTCTCCCATCTTATCGTCGCCCACCCAAGGTGGAGTATTCGCATACGGACCCCGGGTTGGCCAGGCGGTCGAGACCGTATTGTCGGCCCTTTCACTCTCGCACGCGCGGCGTTACGCTGTTTGACGAACGGGAGGATGCGATGAAAATCGGAATTATCGGCTCAGGGGTTGTCGCGCAGACGCTGGGCGCCAAGCTGATCGAGCTGGGGCATGACGTGGTGCTCGGGACGCGCGATCCGCAGAAGCTCGACGAAAAAAAGAACATGACCGGAACGCTGCGAGAATGGCTGCAGCAGAATCAGAACAAGGGCAAGGTCGTCACCTTTCCGCAGGCCGCCGCCCACGGGGAATTGCTGATCAATGCCACCGCGGGTGGCATCTCGGTCGAGGCTCTGAAGATAGCCGGCGCAGACAATGTCGGTTCGAAGGTTCTAATCGACACCGCCAATATCCTGGATTTCAGCAAGGGTATGCCGCCGCGGGCGCTGGCCAGTCAGGACAACTGCGTGGCCGAGACGATCCAGACCGCATTCCCGAACCTGAAGGTCGTGAAGTGCTTCAACACGATCGGCGCGCCTGTCATGGTGAATCCGAAGGCAGTCGGTGGTGGCGACCACACCATCTTCGTCAGCGGTAACGACAGCGTCGCCAAAGCCCAGGTGTCCGAGATCTTGAAGTCGTTCGGTTGGACCGACATCCTCGACCTCGGCGACATTTCGTCGGCGCGCGGGCCCGAGATGTACATGGCGATGTGGATTCGCCTCTGGGGAGCCACTCAGACCGGCATGCTGAACATCAAGGTCGTGCGCTGAGGCGTTCCGTCCGGCTTTCAGCAACGAAGGCCCCACCCCGGGGCTGATCGCGTCGTGCTTCTAACTCTGCCCGGCGCACGTGCAGGCGGTCGATCTCGCTGCATGCCGCGGCTTTCTCGGTTTCGAACGCGATCAGGCGGGGGCGTTGGTGACGACGTCGGGGTGAGCGCTCTGCCTGTTCGGCGCCGTCGTCAGGACGTTGGCGCGGCGGTTTCCGCTTTCGTTCTCCACGAGAAAAACGGACGCATAGTTTGCGTTCTGCGACCGCGCCTCTCGCTCAACGTCAAGGAGATGCTCGCTTGAGCCGATGAAGGTGGCCAAATGAACCTCCAAACGTTCAGCCATTCGCTTCAAACCGGATGGTCCATGCCCGAATTCCCTCGCCTCGATTCCAAGCAAACGATGGTCTTGGTGTTCGGGTCCGCTGACCGGATCGACAATCCTGGTGTCCTTCGCGAGCTCATCGCGGCGTACCCGCAGTCGCACGTCATCGGATGCTCGACCGCGGGCGAGATCCTCGACGCATCGATCAGCGATGGGTCGATTTCGGTGGCCGTCTGCCGTTTCGACGATACGACCTTGCGATCCGTGGCCACGCCGGTGGACGGAGC
>JADGRC010000345.1 GCA_017881245.1 Pseudomonadota bacterium | reverse complement strand
TGCTCGATCCGTCACGCAACGTGATGTTGGGGACGTGGGGGATGGACCTTTCGTGCGCCGTGGTCGACGAGCATCATGTCGTCTACGATCTCTGCGAGACCGATCAGGAGGCGCTCCGGCGCTCCGCGGATGAGGGGGTACACTTCACGGTGTTCGAGAACTGCCCGATCATCGAGCACCAAAGAGGTGAGACTCGGATCGCGGGACGCGGATGGGTGGCCAAGACACCCATCCGGTCGGCGAATGCGGCGATCGGGATGATGTTCAACGACGCGGGGCTGACCGGCGCCCCTGTCGACGAGGCGAAGCAGGCCCACGCGGCCATCCTCTGCTCGATGCTGGGGCCGATGCTCGATCCGGTGCGCGGATTGCTCGGGCGCCGTGCGGTTTCCCCGGGAGAGTCACCCGGTCAGGCGCTCGTCTCGGCGACGGTGGAGATGCTCGACAGGGATCCGCGCATGGGGGGCAAGGAGATCGCCGCAGCGCTGAACATGAGCCTCTCGCGCGTTGCCCGGGTCTTCAAAGCCATCAAGGGAATGTCGCTGGTGGAGTACCGGAACGGGCTTCGGCTGGAGAGGTTCGTGGCGCTGCTCGACGGCGGCAGTACCAACCTGCTCGGAGCGGCGCTCGACTCGGGGTTCGGCAGCTACGCGCAGTTCCACCGCGTGTTCCGGGCCCGCCTGCAAGCGACGCCACGCGAGTACTTGCGGCCGGGCGGAAGTGATCGCGGAACGCCAGGGCCGTTCAACAGGGCCGATCTCGCCCTTCCACACGGTCGCGCCCGCGGCTCCTCGCAGTAACGTCCGAGAAGACGCCCCTCCTTATTCCTGAGCGGCTGGGGCCGTCGCCTGCAGTCGAGGCAGCAGCGCACTGCGGGGAAAGCGCTTGGCGAAAGCAGCGAAGGCACGGCGCGTCTCATCGGAGCGGCCGTCGCCGGCGAGCGATCGCACTCGCAATGCCTCCCTCTCCTCGGCCAGACGTCCGTTCGGGAACCGGCGGGCATGCTCCGCGATCAGCACGAGCGCATCAGAGAAGTCGTGGCTGGCGTACTGGGACTGAGCGCGCTGGAGCAGCTCGAGCTCGGCTGTATAGGATTCCCGTGCAGCGACCGACCGCCTGACACGCCACCTCTTCGTGCTGGACACCGGTTGCGCCGCCGGTGACTGCGTCGGCGCCAACGCCGGGGGTTCGGACGCCGAGCGGTGAACCGAGGGCGCGGTCGAACGCGGGATGGACGTCGATACGATCTCCGGAGCGAGCGCCGCGCGAGCCCGAAGGGCGGCCGTCGCGCCAGCCGCAGCGAGGCTCAGAACCACGGCGGCGGCCAACGCGACCCGCAAGCCACGCCACCTCGACGGAGTCGCCGGCATTGGCGCCGGCGCGACGTGCGATGCCGCAACGGTTGCGCGTGCTCGCGCGAGCAGTCTTGCGCGGGCCAAGTCCGGTGCTCGCTGGATGGTCCGCCCGCGCTCGATTACCGCGTCCATCACGGCTTCCAACTGATCGTTCGTAACCCGGTCAATGGACCTCATCAACGTACCCCCTCGCCAACAACCGCCGAAGCGCCGAGGCCAGTTCCTTGCGCGCCTTTCGCAGCCTTGCATAAGCCCCGAACCGGGTGATCGATAGCTTCGCCGCGACATCGACAATCGAAACCCCATCGAGGTCATGCATGATGACGACCGCTCTGCGCTGCAGGGGGACGCGGTCGAGAGCGGCCATCAAGAGTTGACTCGACTGCTTGGACTGGAGCGACACTTCGGGGCCGAGGGCCTGGTCCTCGGTATCCAGCTCGGCATAAGGCACCTCGCGCGCCCTCCGGCGCCGATGCGCGCAGACGACTCGGAATGCCACGGCGAACAGGTAAGGGCGGAATGGGCGGGTGGTGTCCAGCGTCGGCCAGTTCCGGTGCAATACGACGAAGACCTCCTGCGCGAGATCCTCGATCTCCCGCGGATTCGCGCCCATTCGCTGCAGCGTCGCGAAAAGGTAGTCGAGCTCCCTTTCGTAGACCTCGAGGCAGCTGGTCTCGGTCGGGAGCTGGGGTAGGGGCGAACGAACCTGTCGTAAATAGCCCATGGGGTATTCTAACCTGTCGGGTCGCATCCGATTTGTTTATCGAAATCTCAGACCAAGATCGACCCCGAGCACCGCGGCGAAACGCGGGGTCGACCAGACGGGCATCGAATCCAGCGTGACGGTTCCCTGCGTCAACCGGGCCAGGCCCTCCGCGCGGGCGACAATGTAGGTGCGAAGTCCCAGCGGATGTGACACGGCGACGCGAAGACCTGCTTGCACCATCAGGCCTGCAGCGCTCAGGGGAACGTCGACGCCCTGTCCGGCCACGCGAAGCTCACCTATCTTGGCGACGGCGCACGCGCCAAAGGGGGACCACACCCCACAGCCTGCCAGACCCGCGAGAAACTCCTCCTGAGAGAACCCGGCTGCGCCCGCGCGGTGTGTGGTCGACGGAGAGCTCGCCTCTCCGGCAAGCTCGAGGGCCAGGTGCGACCATTCGATCGTCGCGAACAGACGGCCGAGCGCGACCGGGTCCGATGACACTCCAAGGCCCGCCGAGACCCCCACACCCATCAGGAAAGAGGGGCCGTGCGATTCGGTGCTCGACCCCGTCGGCTCGGGGTTGGTGGACTCGACCTGTACCGTCGGCGAGGGTGCGACCGATACCTTCGGGCTCGTCTCCGGCGTGTCGATCCTCGAGGGTGGCACCGCCGGCGGCGACGAACGAGACTCGGCAACTCGCGTTGCCATGAGCTGAATCTGGAGAGCGAGCGCGAACCCGATCGCGCCCGTGAGCTCGGCGCAGTCTCCGCTGCGCGACGGGAACGTCTGGTCCCCGAGCAATCCTCCGCTCTCGTTCCTCCATTCGAGTCGTCCTTGGAGAGCCCGACCACTGGCCTCTATCTGCACGATGACCCGGTCCGAAGCATCCGCACGAAAAGGGCTGTAGCCAAGCCGTCCAGTGACGATGGCCTCGAAAGTGTCGACCGTCGGACAGCCCGGCGCGGCGTCATACTCCAATTGCGTCGCGACGTCCGCGGTTCGCGCGCGGCCTTCGCGTGACGCGCCAATTGCGGCGAGCGCCAACGCGGTGGCGCAGGCCAGCCTGCGCTTATGCGCGACGTCCACACGATCATCCTGTGCGAAGTGATCTTTTCTGACAACAGACTGTCGATCCCGAACAGTTGAAGAGGATGAATTCCCAGCGGTTTGCACCAGCCATCCGCCCCCCGATCCGCGGAAGGAAGTCGATTTCGGGTCTCGTCATGGCGGTCCTCCTGGCCGGGTGTGGCGCGTCGGGAACCTCCAGCTCTTCAGGGGGATCTGGCGGTCAGACCGTTGGCACAGGGGGAGCCACAGGGGCCAGCGGTGGGCAGGGCGGCACGGGCGGGGGCGGCTCGGGCGGGAGCAGCGCGACCGGCGGCGCCTCCGGTCGCGGGGGCGCCACGGCGACTGGCGGAGCCACGGGGACCGGGGGCACCGGTGGAGGCCGAGCTGGCGCGGGCGGAGGCATGTCGGGCAGCGGTGGCGCGGTTGGCACCGCGGGGATGGGAGCCGCCGGCAGCTCAGGCACGGGGGGGGGCGCCGGCGCCGGCGCAGGCGGCAACGGGGTGGGCGGCGCGATGGCCAACCAGCTCGCGTACTACGTGGCGCCGACCGGCAGTGACACGAACCCGGGGACCGTCGGTGCTCCGTTTCAGACGGTGACGAAGGCCCGCGACGTGGTCCGGACAATCAACAGCAACATGACCCAGGACATCTACGTCTACTTGCGGGGCGGCAGTTATCCCATCAGCAGCACGATCAGCTTCGGTCCCACGGACTCGGGAACCAACGGACACCGCATCAACTACGATGCGTTTCCTGGCGAGACGCCAGTGCTGACCGGCGCAACGCGCGTGACCGGATGGACCTTGTCGAGCGGCAACATCTACAAGGCGTCGCTGAACCGCTCGACGAAGCTGCGCAACCTCTACGTGAACGACGTGCGGGCGTTGATGACCAGCAAGACGGTCGCCTCGAAAGGTGGCAGCGGGACCTATTCCGTGACGGCGGGTCAAGCAAGTTGGGCCTGGGTGAGCGGCAGCGGCAGCGACGGAGCCAAGTACAGCACCACCGACGTGCCCGCCATCGCCAGCAACAAGGACGATCTCGAGATCGTCAACGGATCGACCTGGAACGAGAATATCGTTTGCGTTCGGGACGTCGTGAGTACGTCCGATGGGTATCGGGGGCTCATGTTCCAGCAGCCGTACGGAGCCATCGCGCAACTCCCCCAGTGGGGGGCAGGGTTCAGCGTGACCGGGACGCACAAGCTGTTCAACGCGTTCGAATTCTTGAACGGCCCGGGGCAATTCTTCTTCGACAAGACGACCGGGACGCTCTACTACTACCCGCGGTCGGGCGAGAACATGGCGACGGCCGACGTCGAGGCGCCGGTCGTGGAGCGGCTGGTCGACATCGCGGGAACATCGACCACCAACAGGGTCAAGAACCTCACGTTCCAGGGGATCACCTTCGAGAACACGGATTACGGCCTCTACACCCTCGCGGGATCGCACGGGAAGGCGACCGTGCAGGGCGCGACCGTGTATATCGCGTACGGTGACGGCAACTGGCACAACAGCAAGTACCAGATCACCGACACGCTGCCCGGCATGATCAACGTGACCAGCGCCGACTCGATCAACTTTACCGGCGACGTGGTCAAGCACAGCGGAAACGAAGGCATCTCGATGATCAACGATGTCATCAACTCCAACATCACCGGGAACTACATCACCGACATCGCGGGAAGCGGCATCACCATTGGCCACCCCCAGCACATCTACATCGGCGACGGGGGGACTCATGAGAAGTATCCGGCTGGCGTGGAGGGCGTCTGCACCAACAACTCAATCACCAACAACGTGGTGTACGACGTCAGCACGCTGCCGGGTTTTGGCGGACACGCGGGCATAACCGCCTTCTTCGTTACCGGCCTGACCATCACCTACAACCACATCCAGGCGACCGCCTACAACGGCATCAACCTGGGATGGGGATGGCACAACTTCACGGATTCGACGACGTGCAAGAACAATACGGTCAGTTACAACCGGTTGATCAACACGCTGGACCGCCTTCATGACAGCGGCGCCGTGTACACGATCGGCCAGATGTCCGGCACGAACATCAATAAAAACTATGTGAAGGGCATTCCGCCGGCATCGACGGGGCCCACCTACGGCCTGCATAACGATGAGGGGAGCGCGTACATCACCGAGAACGACAACGTCCTCGACATCGATCCGGGCGTTACGTACACGATCAACTGCGAGGACTACGGCGCCAAGCACGATCTGACGGTGCTGCGAACGTACGCGACGGTCAGCAAGATGGGGGCGAATCCGCCGACCAGCACGATCGATACGCCCGTGGCCGTCTCGGACAACGTGTGGCCTCTGACCCAGTACGGCGCGTGCGTGAATTCGGGTGTCCAAGATGCGTATCGAAGCGTCATCCCGAGCGGATTGATCGCGCCCGCGGACTACCTGTTCCCGGCGAGCGCCGCCGCGCCCGTCGGGACGAGCTCCATCAATATCCGGAGCAGCGGAATTGCGTCGAACACCGTCTGGTTCGCCCCGGCGGGGACCACGCAGTTCTCGGCGGGGTCATCGATGACAAAGGCGGCGGGGACTGCCACGACCATCGCGGTGCCGGCCAGTGCTGGGACTTACAAGCTCTCCATCGTCGATTCGGGCGGTAACAAGCTCGGTGAGTCGGCAGCCCTTCTGCGTGTGAAGTAGCCAGGAGGGAACAGGAACAAAATCAGCCAAGGGATACGCATCCAGATCTGGCGCGTTGCGTAAGTCAATTCGCCTGAGCTCATTTTCGTGACAACCTCCATCCGGGACCGGCAATGGGGGTAGTGGGCGGTTTTCCGTCCAGCTCCTTTTCTGCGCCCGAACACCTGGAGGTTTCACATGTCGCGCCCTCGGCCTGATACTCGTCTGCTTGTCTGTTCCGCAACTTTGTTCTTGGCGCTCGGCGCCTGTGGCTCTTCGGGCACGGGGACGACCGGTGAAGGTGGCAGTACGGGGACTGGTGGCAGCAACACCGGCGGAGCGACGGGCTCTGGGGGCTCGGGCACTGGTGGAAACGGCACCGGCGGAAACGGCACCGGCGGACGTGGCACGGGCGGGAACGCAACGGGCGGAAACGTCGGCACGGGCGGGAATGCAACGGGCGGAAACGTCGGCACGGGCGGCCGGTCGACCGGTGGAGCCGGTGGGACTGCGGTTGGCACCGGCGGGGGAGGTGGTAGCGCCACCGGCGGAACGATCGGTACGGGCGGGGTGGCTGGAGGAGGCGGCCGGGGAACCGGCGGAGCGGGCGGTCGGCCCGGGACCGGTGGGACCGGCGGAGCAGTGACGGGAACCGGTGGGACTGGCGGCGCCAGCGCCACGATGTCCAGCGGCTGCAACAAACCGCCCACCATCGCGAGCAGCAACTACAACAACGGCCATCACATCGCGATCACCGTCGGCAGCATGGCGCGCGAGTACATCCTCAACGTTCCGACCAACTACGACAACACCCACCCGTACAAGTTCGTGATTGCCTATCACGAGCTCAACGGAAACGACGACGAGATGTACAAGAACAGCTACTACCACCTGCTCTCACTGTCCCAGAACAGCACGATTTTCGTGGCCCCCAACGGGCAGCAGAACAACGCGAACTGCACGCAGGCCTCGGGCTGCGGCTGGCCGAACACCAGCGACACGGACATGAAGCTCGCCGACGCCGTCGTCGCCCAGATCGAAGAGAACTTCTGCGTCGACACGAATCGGATCTACGCGACCGGTTGGAGCTACGGGGCGAGCATGTCCGAACAGACCGCGTGCGAGAGGCCGCTCAGCGGGGCAGGGGCAACGAATCCCTGGGGGGTCCGCGCCATCGCGGTCTACTCCGTCGCCTATCTCAGCAACACCAGCAACTGCAAGGCGACCTCCAGCAAGCCGGTCGCCTATTACGCCTCGCACGGAACGACCGACAGCGTGCTGCCGT
>JADGRC010000041.1 GCA_017881245.1 Pseudomonadota bacterium | reverse complement strand
TCCGCTGCGGACACATCCGCCAGCGCGGCGTCCAGCTGCCGGGCCACTAAATCCAACGTCGTGCCGGCATCCCGTTCGGCCAGGGTCTCTCCAATGCAGACGATGGGGGACAACCCCACCCCCAGAGCCGCCCGCGTCTTTCGGTTCACATCGGCGTCCACTTCACCCATCAATTGTCGCCGCTCGGAATGTCCGACGATGACGTAACGGCATCCCGCATCGACGAGCTGTCCAACCGAGACTTCTCCGGTGAAGGCCCCTTTGTCGGCCCAGTGACAGTCCTGGCCGGCCACCGCGACCGAACCGCCTTCCAGGCGTTGGACGACGGTCGCGATGGCCAGGAAGCTTGGGGCGACGACCACGCGGGCTTCCCCGAGCGATCGCACACCCGCCTGAACATCCGTTGCCAGCGCCACGGATTCGGCGAGCGTTCCAAACAATTTCCAATTTCCCGCGAACACGGGACGTTTCTCGTCTGGCATTTTCCGTCTTCCTAGCGCTTCCTGGGTCCAATTGCGATCGGATAATGGTTCGGCGCGCCGCCGCTAGACTTCCAGAGCCGCCAGTCCGGGGAGCTTCTTGCCTTCGAGGAATTCGAGGGAAGCGCCACCGCCAGTGGAGATGTGCGTGATCTTATTGGCAAGGCCGCTCTTCTGGATCGCCGCGACGGAATCGCCGCCACCGACCACCGAGAGCGCCGACGATGCGGCCACGGCCCGGGCCACCGCCATCGTACCGGCGGCGAACGGCTGCGATTCGAATACACCCATCGGACCGTTCCAGAAGATGGTCTTGGCTCGCGCGATGGCATCCGCGAAGCCCCTCGCCGTTTCGGGCCCGATATCCAGCGCCGCCAGATCTTCGGGAATGTCGGACGCCGGCACCACCGTGCCCGCATCCGACTTGATCCCCGCCGCGGCGATGGCATCTCGCGGAAGCAAAACGTCCACGCCCGCGTCCTCGGCTTTCTTCAAGAACGAGCGGGCGAGCGCCAGCTTATCCTCCTCGACCAGCGACCGTCCCAGGCGTCCGCCCTTTGCCTTCAGGAAGGTGTTGGCCATGGCGCCGCCGATCAATATCTGATTCACGCGCAAAAGCAGGTTGTCGAGCACGCCGATCTTGTCCGAGACCTTGGCGCCCCCGATGATTGCGACGAAGGGACGATCGACATCGCCGAGCAGCTTGCCCAGAAACTTCACCTCGCGGTCCATCAGGAATCCCATGCCCTTGGCCGCTACGAACTTCGTGATGCCGACCGTCGAGGCATGGGCGCGGTGGGCGGTTCCGAACGCGTCGTTGATGTAGACATCGGCGTACGAAGCCAGCCCCTTGGCGAAGGTGTCGTCGTTGGCCTCTTCCAACGGAGAAAATCGCAGGTTTTCGAGCAGCGCCACCTTGCCCGCCTTCAAATCACCGACGACTTTGCGCGCGCCGTCGCCGACCGGCTCGTCCGTGAGAACCACCTCGGCTCCGGCCCCAAGCAACTCAGCCAGTCGCTCACCGACGGGCGCCATGGAGTACTTGGGGTCCGGTTTGCCCTTCGGCCGTCCCAGGTGGGACGCCAGGACCACCCGCGCCCCCTGCTCGATCGCATACTTGATGGTCGGCAGACTCTCGCGAATGCGGGTGTCCTCGGCTACACCGCCCGCGGGAGTAAGGGGTACGTTGAAATCGACGCGAATAAATACGCGGCGACCAGCAATATCCAAGTCGGAAATCGTCTTTATTGACATGTTCGGCGCGGGAAGAATGCGCGATGGGCGCCCGAAAATCTACAAAAAATGCCGGCGGGGCCGTGGACCTGACGTGCCGACGACGGGCTGCCCGTGACCCCTGCCAATTCCGTCCCCGGTCACGACCATCGTTCGAGCGAGAATCGAGAATCGAGCGGCAAAAATGAAAAAAGCCGGCTGGGCACAAGACCCCGCCGGCTTCTTTTCAGGACGGTAGCGCTGCTAATCCAGCTGAACGTCGTCCTTGATGTCCGAGGTCACCAAGCTGATGATCTCGCTGGCCAGAGCCACGATTTGTCGTGGCTCGTAGCCGTTTTGGCGCAGATCCTTGTAGATCGATTTGGACAATATTTTCAGAGCTTTTTCGCGGTTTGGCAGCGGGGTCGATCCGGAATCGAGTACTACGCTGGTTTGGGTGAGCATTTGAGCCATTCAACCCTCCTCCAAGAAGGTCGGGCCCCACTCAAGCACGGGATGTGCCACGCTCATGCATATTCTAAGTTATTGAAAACATTGAATGTAGGGATGCCATCCCGGATCGACGCGCGAAGGCGCGTTCGCACCTCCGCAAGCCTTGAAAGGGTGGTCCCCGAGGTCGGGAAGACACGGGAGTGTCGAAAATCTGGCACTTTCCTGCAACTCAGGTCACACAGATGGGGTGCGAATTAGATTTTACACCTGATGCGTCAAGTAGGACGATCGCGTCCGTGCCAGTGTTCGTACCGGAGGAGACAGGGAAACAACCGGGAAACAACTTGAGGCAGTCAGGACCTCACAGAGTCGAAAGCGCCAGCATGACTCGTATGAAACAGCCGGGAAACAACTTGTGGTGGCCAGGAACGGGACCGGGTTGGGGGCAAGAGCGGGTCGCACAAGCCAGTAAGGCGTGTAAACTGACGCCTCGGGGGTTGAATATGAAGCACGTCGTCGAAGTGGTGCATATGGTGGATGGCGATTTGGTTTCGGCCCGCCGCCTTTCGGCGCGTCAGGAAAGGCTGGGGAGCCTATCGGCAACGATAGCCACGGGGCTGCTGACGTTGGGCGCCATGACCACGGCCGCAGTTTTCGTTCGGGCTTTGGGGCGATCGATCTACGCGCCGCCGTTCATCGCGGTCTGGGGGGCCACCGCCCTGGCAATCTCCGTCCTGGCGGTTTCGGTCGTGCGCCGGCGTCTCGGGCGGTACGTGCTCGGGTCTCGCCTTGACTCGGATGCCTACGCGCCCGCCGACGTGGATCTGGTGCGACGCACCGGCGAGCAGTTCGAATTGACGATCGTCCCCGGCATGATGGGACATGTCGAAAATGGGCGGGTGCCTCTGCCGGTCGAGGCCCTGGTAACCACCGGGCCGCGCACGATCGTCCTTTGCGAGGGGGCGACCGCGCAGTTGTCGATGGGCGCATCCACGTTTGTCGTGCGCAGCCGCCCCGGAGACACGGCGTCGGGTCCGTGGTTTTCGCGCGAGCTTTTCAATCTGTTCTCTCGGGTGGCGGTGCTGGGAATTCAACTTGCGTGGGTGGGGACCCTGTTCGCCGTCATCCCAAGCGGGCAGACCATCGGTGATCGGGCGGCGCATCTTGTCGCGCCGCGAATCACCACTCCCTGGGAAGCGGAAAAATGGCTTCGGATCGAGGCGCAGGCGCAGGCGCGTTCGCTGCATGGTTGCTTCGATCCGCTGCCGCTTGCGTGCCAGCATCCCGGATATGTGGGCGTGGGCGTTTCGTTGTCCCGGGATGGAGAGGTCCGCTCGAACTGGATCGCGCGTTCCACTTACGGTGGCGAATGTGTCGTGGATGCGTGTGTCAAGGACGTCGTGGCGACTTGGGTTTTCGATCCTCTTCCGGAAGCGATGAGGGTGATCCTGCCGGTTCAGGTTTTACGCACCGAGAAACCGTTGCCGCCCGCGGTCGCTCAAGCGAGCCTGGGGAGCGCGCCGGTCCTACCGCCGCCTTCGATGTGCGCCGCGGGGGTCGAGTAGGGCCCCGTGCCGCCACAAGTTGACGGCGAAGCCCCGGTGCAAGATCGGGAGCAAGATCGGGCGAATGACGAGGCAGCCCGCGCGCGGGCTCTGGCGCTGTTGGAGGCCACGCACGAGTTTCCCTGCCACTACGCGGTCACGGTCATCGCGTTCAACATCGAAACCGTGACGCACGCGATTCGCGGTGCCGCGCGTCCCGCGACGGATGCCACCGGCTCGGCGGAATCGAGCGAGGCCGCGGCGCATGAGATCCGCGCCAGTCGCGAGGGGAAGTACCTGAGTCATCGCTTCGCAGTTCATGTCAAGGGAGCCGACGAGGTTTTGGAATTGTACGCGCGGCTGAAGTCGTTGGAGGGCGTGGTGACGATTCTGTAGTTGGTGCGATCGATGGTGCGAGCCGTGCGGGTCTTCCTGAAGCTCTTAACGTGAGCGCTGATGGAGCTGGTACTGGCGCCCGGCGCGCCAGACGGGGTATAGGTCACCAAGAACGTTGAACGAGCGCCCGCGCTATATCGCCGTGGAAGGGCCGATCGGCGTCGGCAAGACCACCCTGGCCGAATTGCTGGCGGGCGAGCTGGGTGCGCGTTTGGTTCGCGAAGAACCCGATGACAATCCGTTCCTCGCGGCGTTCTACAAGGACCCGCGCCGACACGCGATGTCTACGCAGCTTTTCTATCTGTTACAGCGTTACCAACAACAGGGGGATCTGGGGCAGGGCGACCTGTTCGCGCAAGGCGGTGTCGTGGCGGACTACCTGTTTGCCAAAGATCGTTTGTTCGCGGCGCTGACGCTCTCGAACGACGAGATGGCGCTGTATGAACGCATCTATCAAATGCTGAAACCGCGGGTCGCGACGCCGGACCTGGTCGTGTATCTGCAAGCGCGAACGCCGGTGCTCTTGGACAGGATTCGCCGGCGTGGCCGCGCCGCTGAAAAACCTATCCGGGCCGAATACGTCGAGGAGGTTGCGCGCGCGTACGCCGAGTTCTTCTTCCACTACGACGAAGGCCCGTTGTTGATCGTGGACGCATCCGAGATCGACTTCGCCGGAAATCCCGAGCACTGGGCCGAGCTGTCGGCCGTCATCCGCCGCACCCGGTCCGGCGTGAACCACTGGACACGCCGCTGAAGGCGGTGGCCGTGTTAGATCCTGTCTGAATGGCCGAACCGGGAAAAAGCGACAAGAACGACGTCAAAGCGGTCGCGTCCAAGGTGACGGTGGCGGCCCTGGCGGCGCGCAAAGGCGCGGGAACGGTGGACACGAGCGCGGGAACGGGCGTGGCACCGCGATCGTCGGAACGGACAGTGGTCGTCACCGCCTATGATGTCATGTTCGCGCGCTTGGCCGATGAAGCGGGCGTGGACGCCATTTTGGTGGGCGATTCCTTGGGTATGGTGATCCAGGGGCACGCATCGACACTGCCCGTGACCCTGGACGACATCGTCTATCACACGCGCGCCGTCGCGCGAGGCGTCCGCCACGCCCACGTCGTCGCGGACATGCCGTTCATGAGTTACCAGGCATCCGTCGAGGACGGACTGCGCGCGGCCGGTCGCCTGATCAAGGAAGGCGGCGCGGAATCCGTGAAGATCGAGGGTGGTGTCCACGTGGCCGAATTGATCGCGCGGTTGACCCGCGTCGGCATTCCCGTCATGGGCCACGTGGGCATGACGCCCCAGTCGGTTCACGCGTTTGGCGGATTCAAGGTTCAGGGACGGACCGCCGCGCAACACGCGCGCATCCTGTCCGACGCGCGCGCCGTGGCCGATGCCGGCGCCTACGCGATGGTGATTGAAAGCGTGCCGCGGGCGTTGGCCGCCGAAGTCACGGCCGCCGTGTCGGCGTTGACGATCGGCATCGGGGCCGGCGACGGATGCGATGGTCAGGTCCTGGTCATGCACGATCTGCTGGGCCTGGATCCTTCGTGGAAGCCTCGATTCGCGCGTCGCTACGCGGAGCTCGGTGATGCGGCTCGGCGCGCCTTCGCCACGTACGCGGCCGACGTTCGTGCCGGTCGTTTTCCCGCCGTCGACGAGAGTTTCGAGTGACGGACGCGCCCACCCGGCCGCCCGTGCGGCAGAGCCTGGTGACGTGCGCGACCCCGGATGAAATGTCCGCATGGTCCCGCGCCGCGCGCGCCCGAAGCGAACGCATCGCCTTCGTCCCGACAATGGGGGCGCTACACGACGGGCACGTCGCGCTTTTGCGTGAGGGACGGCGTCGCGGCGATCGCCTGGCTCTGTCGATCTTCGTGAACCCGACCCAATTCGGTCCAAGCGAGGATCTGGGCCGTTATCCGCGCGATCTGCCGGGCGATCTGGCCCGCGCGTCCGATGCCGGCGTCGACGTCGTCTTCTTGCCCGATCGCGCCGCGATGTATCCGCCGGGCCATCAAACCACGGTGCAGGTTCAAGAGCTCGCGTCCGGGATGTGTGGCGCCGGTCGCCCAGGTCACTTCGTGGGCGTCGCGACGGTCGTGTGTAAGTTGTTCAACATCGTGCAGCCCGAGGTCGCGATTTTCGGCGAAAAGGACTTTCAGCAGTTGGCGCTGATCCGCCGCATGGTGCGAGACCTGAACATGCCAATCGAGATCGTGGGGTTGCCGACGGTCCGCGAGCCCGACGGCCTGGCGCTGTCGTCGCGCAATCGTTTTCTGTCGTCCGACGATCGCACGCGCGCGGTCTCGATCTCCCGCGCGCTGTTCGCGGCGCGTGCGCGATTCGAATCCGGTGAACGTGATGCCGCCCGGTTGACGTCCGACGTCCGCGGCGCGCTGGAGGGCGCGGTGGATCGGGTCGAGTACGTCGAGTTGCGCGACGCCCAAGACCTACGCCCGCTCGACGCCGTCGATCGGCCGGCCGTGATTGCGGTCGCCGTTCACGTCGGCGGCACGCGCCTCATCGACAACGTTCGTTTCGGCTGAGACTCGATTGCGTCGCGGTTACGCCGCCACCCGGGCAATGTGACCGAGCTTGTCGCCGAGTCCCAGCCGATAGAACCGGCGGAGCTCGGGAAGCATGTCGGCGACACGGTCGCGCGCGACGAAGCGGTGCGCGAGAGTCTTGGCGTAGCGATGCGCCTCCAGATTGGCTACGCGGTACCGGTCGTGTTCGTCGTGGTCGAGATCGCTGGCGAAGGTGATGTCTTCATACAGCCTCTTCGTCAGCTCGCGGGCCTGTGTCGAAGGGCCCCCGCCAAGCTCATCGACCGCGTAGACGCCCGCGACCAACAGACAACATGCGAACTTGTCCACCTCGGCCTGCAGCTCCAATTCCAGCGCCGACACCGTTCGATCGCCGGCGGCGCACAACGCCACGTACACGAAGTGACTGACGCCCTCGACGGCCAGACAGAAGTCGGCGAAGTTGTTTTCGTGCAGGCCCCTCGTGGGGTCATTCTGCTCCAGGTTAGAAACGGCGTCGCCGTCCAGAAACAGTCCGATGCGCAATTCGTCGTCGTGTCCCTGGCTGAGCAACAACTGTTCGCGCGGCGATCGCGCGACCCCCGTATCCCGCCGGTCCTCCTCGGTAATCAGGAACGATTCGACATCCAGCTCGGTCCGCACACGATAGAGCGATTCGATGCCAAGCTGGAGGCGGGAAAGGACCCCGCGGCCTTCCGGTTCGGCCGCCGTCGGGTCCCTCACTGCAGGACTCCCAACCCCCGCGCCACCGGCCTGCTGCTCGCGAGCACCCCTTCCTCGGCAAGGCGCCGGGCCGCCCATCCGCTTCTGGTTTGCAGCCAACGTTCGTAAAGCCGGACCACGTCGCGATCTCGTCGCGCGCGCGCGGTGCGGTGGCTGATGGTCATCAGAACCTCGACGAAGCGCGTGAAATTCGCGGCCAGCTCCCCGAACACGGGGCCGAATGGTTCGGCCGACGTGCCGGGGATCCCGCGCGCGAGCTCCGCGTACGCGGTGCCGCCCATGTCGATGTAGTAGTCGACGTCGACGGCCCTGCGACCGAGGCTGTCGCCCCAGAATCCCGAGATGAAGAGCGCCGTGTCCCCAATTTCGCGGAGCGTCGTGCGCCGTTCCCGGGGCGACGCCGCGATGGCTTCGAACAGCCGCAGGGCGAGCGGCCGATCCTCGATGGGTTGCGCCGCATAGGCGGCCAGGAGATGCACCAGGTAGTGTTCGGTCAGCTGGTCGGGTACGAGGCCCTCGTCCTTGAAGGCCTTGTCAACCTCATCTCTGAAAAACGATTCAAGAGACCGCGTGACATCCATGTTTCACCTATGACTAGGTATCGGCACAAGGTCAATAAAAGAATAGTAATTCCATGTATATACGGTGTTAACGGCCTGGCAGCAGGGGGGGGCGAGTGCCAGCCGTCGCCGCCGAAGACGTTGACTTGGGCGGACTTGTGATTACCCTCCATCGCTAGCACTCGTGGAATCAGACTGCTAATGAAACGTCACCGTCCGTATTACCCAAGGAGACAGACATGAAGGTTCGTCCGCTACAAGACCGCGTCGTGGTCAAGCGCATTGAGGAAGAAGCAAAGACCAAGGGGGGCATCATCATTCCCGACAGCGCCAAGGAAAAACCGGCTGAAGGTGAAGTGGTGGCCGTGGGCTCGGGGAAGTTCAACGAGAAGGGGGAGCTGCGCAAGCTGGACGTGAAGAAGGGCGATCGCGTGATGTTCGGCAAGTACTCGGGCAACGAGATCAAGATAGACGGCGTCGATCACCTGATTTTGCGCGAGGACGAGATCCTCGGCGTCATTGAGAAATAAGGAGAAAACACCATGGCAGCAAAGGAGATTCTGTTCGATACGGCGGGTCGAGCCCGCATTTTGGAAGGCGTCAACAAGTTGGCTGACGCCGTCAAGGCCACGTTGGGCCCACGTGGTCGCAACGTCTTCATCGAGAAGAGTTGGGGATCGCCCACCGTGACCAAGGACGGCGTCACGGTCGCCAAGGAGATCGATCTCGAAGACAAGTTCGAGAACCTGGGCGCGCAGATGGTCAAGGAGGTCGCCTCCAAGACATCGGACATCGCGGGGGACGGCACCACCACGGCGACCGTATTGGCGCAGGCGATCTTCCGCGAGGGAGCCCGCATGGTGGCCGCCGGTCATAGCCCGATGGATATCAAGCGCGGTATCGACAAGGCGGTCGTCAAGATCGTCGAGGCGTTGCGCAAGGTTTCGAAGCCAACCAAGGGACAGAAGGACATTGCCCAGGTCGGAACCATCAGCTCGAACGGTGATCAGGCGATCGGCAAGATGCTGGCCGAAGCGATGGAGAAGGTCGGCAAGGACGGCGTGATCACCGTCGAGGAGGCCCGGTCGATGGACACCACGATGGACGTGGTCGAGGGCATGGAGTTCGACCGCGGCTACCAGTCGCCATACTTCGTGACCGACGCCGAACGTCTGGAAGTGAAGCTGGAGGATGCTTTCATCCTGATTCACGAGAAGACCCTTTCGAGCATGAAGGATCTGTTGCCCGTGCTGGAGCAGGTGGCGCGGGCCGGCAAGCC
>JADGRC010000344.1 GCA_017881245.1 Pseudomonadota bacterium | reverse complement strand
GTTACAGCGGCTTCGTCCTCTCGGGATCCGCCTCGGGCGGGCTCGACTGCAATTGCAGCGGCGGCGGTCCGGGCGTGACGCGTCTAATCGTGGACCTCGAAAGGAGCGACGGGGTTCTGATCGAACGAAATGGGTCCACCGCTCCGATCGTCGGGGTCTGGACTTCGGAGAAGGGTGGCGGCGGCGGCTTTCTCGGGCGGCCGTACGGCTACCAGATTGGCGGAAACCTGCACCTGGGCGCGGTCGACATCATGAGAACCGGGCGCGTCTGGATCAACCGCGCGCTCGATGCCGGCGCGCGCGCGGAGCTCGCCTGCATATTCGTGGGCGTGCTCCTCTACAGGCCGTCGGACATGCAGGGTCCCTGAAGGCGATGTGAGCCCCGAGCCGTGGAAACCTGTTGATGACCATCTGACCGTCGCTGAGGGCGCAAGAAGAATCTGGTCGCCAGCATCAATTTTGATTGACGCACAGTGCGGATTTAATTGACGCACGGTGCGGATTTGATTGACGCACAGTGCAGATATGATCGGTTGCTTCCCGCCATCTGGCGTTGTTGAATGCCCCCCTCGGCGAACGTAGTAGGAGGCAACGATGCGGCGCATTTCGACATTGCTCACGATCCTGGGTGTTCTGTTCTTCTCGTATACGAGCGCGCAGGCTCAGACCGTCACGGTGAACGGCACCGTGGACTGGACCGCGCTCACCCACTTCAACGCGCAAAGCGCCGAGGTCGTGTTCGTCGACGTGACCGCTCCCGAAGATCCGCATTTCACCGTCGTGCCCTTGGCAGGTCTCGCGGACAAACAGGCGCCCTACATGGTGACGCTGAAGGCGTCCACTCCCTACTTCGTCACCGCGATCGTCGCCGACTGCGCCAGCAATCCGGAGTCGTGTGGCACGGCCACGGCCGCCGGCACGCACGTCCGGTTCACCGCGTTCGTGCAGGTCACGCCCGCGGCTGGCTCCACCACGATCGACGTGACGACCGACGTGTCATTGGATCCAGTGTCCATTTGTGGAAGCGTCTCGGTCCAATCCGGTGCGTTCGTCAAGCTGCTCGCCAGCGCGGGACCGGGAGGCCAGGAGGCCTTCACCTCCGTCGGCGTGTTCTCCACCGCGCTGGTTAACGCACCGGTCGCGAGTTACTGCGTCCAGGGCGCCCGGTTCTCCTTCACCGAGCTCGACTCGACGGTCACCATCCAGCAGAGCCGCGTGCCAACCTGCCCGGCGCGGCTGGATGTGAAGCACAATGATTTTCTCGTCCTCGCCAACGAGCCGCTCACCGACAACATCGTCGTCGCGGTTCCTGGGCCGGCGGGAAGGATCAGCGGCACTTTCTCGGTGACCGGCTTTCCGCACGACTTCACGCAGATGTTTGCGAGCAATGGTGGGCCCACCATCGGTGACTGCGCCGGCCTGGGCTCCTTCTCGTCTGGCAGCCCCGCGGGATCGCCGCTGTCGTTCGACGTCGCGCCCGCGCTGGCGGGGACATGGGTGCTGAACGCGACCGCGTCTCGCCAGCTGAACACCCCCGACGGGCTGTTTTCGGTCACGCGAACGGCAACCGCCGTGCGCGGCAGTGACTTCGTCACGGCGGTCGTTCCCCCCGGTGGCTCCGTCGTCGCGCCCCTGACTTTCAAGCCGGGTGTCCTAGCGGGCAACTTCCCGGTGGATGTTCGGCGCTGGGGCGGACCGGACGAGCGGTTCAACACGCTCCCCACCTACGAAGGCACGACCAACGCCAAGGCCGTGGTCGGGGCCGGGTGGACGCCCGGCTTGATCGTCCTGCCGCCCATGAGATTCAGCGAGCGGTACGAGATGAACCTCGATCCGCGCGGAACGGACTGGGTCCTGCGGGCCGCGGAGGGGATCGGCTACGGACACACGTTTCCAAGCGCCAACGGCTCCGCGACGTCCAGTTTCGGCGACCTGTCGACCATGCCGAACCGCAACGGCGGCGCCCCGTTCTTGCAGGAGGGAAATTTCGCTGTCCTCATCGGTAACGTGACGGCCGGAGCGACGGTCTCCGTCGACCTACCCGCGGCCGATTTCCACATCGCCACCGTGACGCTCAATCCCCCGATGGGCGACAGCTCGATCTCCTGGTCAGCCGACGATGGCCGATACACGCTGGCGAACGGCGTGCTCGAGGTGCGATCAGCCTCCTTGAATTCCTTCAGCAACGACGGCAGCGCCGTCGTTGGGCATGCGAAGCTACCGCCCGGGCGTTACGACGGCACGACGACGGCGGTCGACAGCAGCTTCAACTCCCTCGTCGAGACCCGCCGCCTGGACCTCCAGCCCGACGACGATCTCACGGTCGACTTCGGCGCGCCGATGTTGCTCGCGGTGCGACCGATCCCGGGTGCGGCGGGCGGCTCCGTGACGGTCACAGGCACGGTCGTGACCAGCGCACCGACCGTGACCAGCCTGCAGGTCCTGGTGAACGGCGCGAGCGCGACAGTCGGCGCGAGTGGATCGTTCTCGCGCGCCGCCACCATCGGGACCGGCCCGCTGACCGTGGTCGCGCGCGACAACCGGGGCCGGACCACGACGCTCAAGCGCTACTTTACGACCATGGCCGGCCTGTTCGCGCCGGCCGCCGGGGCAGACTTGGTCTCCGCGGGGCAGGACGTGAGCTCGATCCAGAACTCCCTGTTCCTGGCGCCGATGTCCGGCGGCCACTTCACCCTCGGGAAAACAATCCTGCTCAAGCTGACCGGCGCGCTCGGTAGCGCGCCGGTGACCAGCGCCAACGCCGCGGCGGCGCCGCAAATCGTCGCGGTGCTGCAGGTGGCAGCGGGCGCTCCGGCGACGACCGTCAACCCCACGGGCGGCGACACCGTGTTCCACTTCGACGGGGGACAGTGGATCTGCAACTTCGGCACGAAGGGCCTCTCGGCGGGAACCTACGTCGTCCAGATCCGGTTCTGGGACGGCCGGATCCTGGAGACCGCCCTCGTGCTGGTGTGAACGGGCGGCGCTGGCTGGCTCTCGTCGCGATCGCCGCCGGCATCGCGTTCGTCGGATTTCTCATCGCACGGCGCGCCGACGTCGGACCGCCGTCGTTGGCGCGTACCGAGACCGTGCTCGCCTCCGCGCCGGTGTCCCAGGCGGCGGCGCCGGCGGTCGCGGGTGCCGTTCCTGCCCCGCTGCCGTCGCTGCCGCTGCCGACGCCGACGCCGCCGCTGACGCCGACACCGACGACGCCGCGACCACTCGATGAGGCGCCGGCCGCGCTCACGCCGGTCGGCGCCTCGCGCGCGCTGGAGGCGATCAGCAAAAACGAGCAGACGCGGCGTCTGTTCGCGCGCCTGCAGCCGCTCGGGCTCTCGCGCGAACAGCTGGATCGCGTGCTGTTGATCCTGGGCACGCAGGCGCTGCGCCCCTCCCGGGAAAGCCCCACGCTGGAGGCACTGCGTGCCAGCGGCGGCTCGCATGTGCTCTCGGACGAGGAGGCCAAGCGCGTACGCGACGAGCGCCAGGAGATCGCCGAACGCTCGCTGCGCTCGCTGCGTCCAGCGTTGGCTGCCGTCCTGACGCCCTCGCAGCTCGCCCAAGCGAGCCTGGGCGGCGACGACACGGTGACGAAATGATGAAAGATATATTTCTGACGGTTTGAGTTCTTCCTGTCCTCTTGGCGGGTCGTCAATTTGGCTTTTGACCAGCTCTGTTTGGGAGGACAGGGTGAACAGGGTCACTTATCTCGGTGCGTTCAGGAAGAAGACGTTCTCGCCTGCCTCGCCTACGGGGCAGAGATGTCTCGAGAGCGTTACGTCGACGTTCCTTTCAAGCGCACGGCGTGAGGTTCAAGGCCCAATTCGAGTTTCGTTTCGCCGGAACGGAAAACCCGGACTGCGCCGTCACGAGAGGCCTGGTCTATCATCGCCGGCCATGGCAGGCGTGAAGCTGAAGCGCTACGAAGGCAATCCCATTTTGTCACCGCATCCGGGGCACTTATGGGAAGACCTGGCCGTCTTCAACCCGGCGGCCTGGTATGACGACGAGAAGAAGGAAGTCATCCTGCTCTATCGGGCCGCCGAGGACAAACCGGAGTATCGGTGCTGGTTCGGGTTGGCCACCAGCAAGGACGGGTACAACTTTGAACGGGCCGGCGACGGGCCGGCGTTGAGCCCCAGCGGGGATGGCTTCGACGGCGCCACGATTCAGGATCCGCGCATCACCAAGATGGGGGACTGGTTCTATGTGACCTATGCCTGTCGGCCGTTCCCCTTTGGGCAATTCTGGCACCCGGAGATCCGCAAGCGCTTTGTCACGCCGGACGTACCGCCGGATTTTCCCCGGCACCTTCGGACCAACGCCACGCTGACCGGCCTGGCCATGACCAAGGATTTCAAGACCTGGCGGCGGGCCGGGTGGATCACCGATCCAGTTCTGGACGACCGCGATGCCATCCTCTTCCCTGAAAAGATCAACGGGAAGTTCGTGCTGATGCATCGGCCGCTGGAATTCGTTGGCCCCGCGTACGGTGTCGAGAAAGCCTGCGCATGGATCAAGGAATCCGAGGACCTCCTGGGCCTGCCGGCCGCCCCCAGCAAGCTGCTGCTCAAGCAGCGGTATCCCTGGGAGGTGAACAAGCTGGGAATGAACACACCGCCGATCAAGACCGCGCACGGGTGGTTCACCATCTTCCATGTGGTCGGTGCGGATTTGCATTACCGCCTGGGCGCCGTGCTGCTGGACCTGAACGACCCAAGCCAGGTGCTGCACCGCACGCCCGACTGGCTGATGCAGCCCGAGGCGGACTACGAGATCGAGGGCTACTACCGGGGCTGCTGTTTCCCCTGCGGGACCGTGGTGATCAACGGTACGCTGTTCGTGTACTACGGCGGCGCGGACCGTTATTGCGCGGTGGCCACCTGCGATTTTCAGGAGCTGCTGGATCACTTGCTGATCTGTCCGCCATAGGCGGCCGTCACGTCGAGACCCACCGTGCACCCCATCGACCTGACCATCATCGTCGTCTACCTGATCGTGATGGCGCTGGTCGGCTGGTGGTCGGCCAAGAAGGCCAGCCGATCGGCCGAAGCTTATTTTCTGGCGGGCAGGAGCTTCCCCTGGTGGATCATCGGCCTCGCCCACGGCGCAAGCGGCGTGGATGTCACGGGCACGATGTGGTTCGTGATGATGTTCTACATCTATGGCGTCAAAGGGGTCTTCCTTTTGTGGGTTTGGCCCCTGTTCACGGTCATCTTCCGGATGATGTATCTGGGCACGTGGATTCGCCGCTCCAATGTGCTGACCGGCGCGGCATGGATGCGGACGCGATTCGGCCACAGTCGTGGCGCGGAGCTCGCGTACATATCGGTCGTGGCCTACGCCATGATTCACGTCATCGGGTTCAGCAGCTATGCGTTCCGGGGCATCGCCGCGTTCACCAGACCATTCTTTCCCTGGGACTTCAGCGACGATACCTACGGCGTGGCCATGCTGCTCATCACCGGCATCTACTGCGTGGTGGGCGGAATGTATTCGGTGGTGATGAACGACGTGATCCAGTTCGTGTTGAAGATGATCGCGGCCATCGCGATCGCCGTCATCGCCGTCGTGTTGATCAGCCCACAGCAGATCATGGCGCGGGTACCGGCCGGCTGGGACAGCATCACCTTCGGCTGGAAGCTGGATCTGGACTGGTCGCACCTGATGCCCCGCCTTCACGATCGCATGTACGGCGCCACCGACGCGGGAGGCGACGGATATTCGCTGTTCATGTTCTTCACGGCCATGCTTCTGTTCAAGGGCGTCCTGGTGTCGGCGGCCGGGCCGACGCCCAACTACAGCATCCAGCACGTCCTCTCCACCCGCAGCCCGCGCGAAGCGGCCCTGGAGAATCTGATGATGGCTGTCGTCTCGCTGGCGCCGCGGTTCTTGCTGATCGGGGCCATCGCCGTGCTGGGGATCGTCTTCTTCAGCGACGATCTGCGGGCACAGGGAAAAGACGTCAACTTCGAAAGAATCCTCCCGATGGTGGTGAACAACACCCTCCCCATAGGCCTCAAGGGCGTCATGATCGCCGCGCTGCTGGCCTCGTTCATGAGCACGTTCGTGTCCACGGTCAACAGTGGCGCGGCCTATGTCGTCAACGACATCTACAAGCGATACATAAACCCCCATTCGCCCCCCGCCAGGGACGTGGCCCTCGGCTGGGTGACCTCGTCGATGGTGATTCTGCTGGGCATAGCCTTCGGCTTCCTGACGAAGAACGTCCACGCCATCACCGGCTGGATCGTATCGGCCCTGATCCCAGCCTTCGTCGCGCCAAACCTGATCAAATGGCATTGGTGGCGATTCAATGGATATGGGTTCTTCGCGGGCATGGTGGCGGGAACACTGGGGGCGGTCCTGAAATTTTTCGTAACCGTCGAGCCCGTCGTCTCATTTTTACTGATCCTGGCGATCAGCTTCGCGGCGTCGATGGTCACCTGTGTTCTCACCAAACCCGAGAGCGACGCCGTCCTCAAACGCTTCTATCTCGACGTCCGCCCGTGGGGCTTGTGGGGGCCGATCCTGGAGAAATGCCAACAGGATGATCCCACCATCCAGAAGAATTCGGACTTCAGTCGCGATATGTTCAACGTCGCGATTGGCCTGATCTGGCAAACCGTCCTCGTGACCGTGCCGATCTATTTGGTGATTCAGCATTGGCGACAAATGTGGATATCGACGGCCATCTTCGTCGTCACGTCCGTGATCCTGAAGTTCTCCTGGTACGACCGTCTGGGGCCGGGCCAGATGTACATGACGAAAGACGGCCAGATCGCGGGAGACCGGAGTGCGTACCCATTGACGCACCCGCGGGAGGATTGAGCCGAGACATGGCACACTATCTCCACATGCTCGGCCTCGACACCGCCCGGGCGCATCGGCTATCTATTCGGCCGCCGACCAGCGGCCGATCTCGGGGGCCTCACTGTTCATGCGACGCCTGAATATTCACTCGCTTGACGACCTGATCGGGGGCTGGATCCCGCTGCCGGGTCTGCGACGGAACCTAGGCTCCGCTTGAAGGTCGCCACATGGAACGTGAACGGCATTCGCGCCCGCAAGGACGAGGTCGGAACGTTACTCGATCAAGAACGTCCTGATGTCTTGTGCCTCCAGGAGCTGAAGGCCCTGGC
>JADGRC010000040.1 GCA_017881245.1 Pseudomonadota bacterium | reverse complement strand
TGCTCGGGGCCGCGCCCGGCGACGCGGACGGCGCCGAATGAGCCTCGGGTGGGCTCTTGGCGCAAGCCAGGGGCGCCGCGACCACGACGACTAGGCCGGCGTACGCGACGGAAAAGAGGGCGCTCACCGTTCGCATGCGCAGGTAGATATAGGAAGAGCGGCCAACGGAGTCAAACCTTTCGGCCGGCCGCGGGTCGGTGATGCTCAACTGTAACGCGTCCAATCCGGACGTTGACGCCGCCCGACCGCCCCACTATAAACCGTCGGCAAGAAAGTTACCGAAAACCATGACATCAGACTACATTCCCGCGGCTCTGACGATCCTGGTGGGCGTCGGATTCGCGCTCGCGCTCACGGCCGCCGCGAAGTACTTGGGACCCGGTCGTCCGAGCAAGGCCAAGGACTATCCGTACGAGTGTGGCTCGGATGTCATCGGCAGCCCGCGCACGCGTTTCGAAATCAAATTCTACCAGGTCGCGATTCTGTTCCTGGTGTTCGACATCGAAACCGCGTTCCTATACCCGTGGGCGCTACGCTACCGGGAGCTGTCTTGCGTGGGTCCCCTCGATGCGGGCGTCTGTACCACGGGGGCATCATTCTTCGGACTGTCCGAGATCTTGGTGTTCATGGGGGTGTTGATCGTCGCCCTGACCTACGTCTGGCGGAAGCGGGCCGTCGGCTGGGAATAGTCGACTGGAGCAAAAATGGGCCTCGAAATCTACAACTCCACGGTTCAAGCGGCGGTCAACTGGGCGCGAAAATTTTCGCTGTTCAACTACCCATTCGTGACCGCTTGTTGCGGCATGGAGTTCATGTCGACGGCCGCGCCGAAATACGATTTGGCGCGCTTCGGGTCCGAATTCCCGCGCTTCTCACCGCGCCAGGCCGACCTACTCATAATCGTCGGCACCATCACCGAACGTCAGGCGCCCGCCTTGCGGCGCATCTACGATCAGATGTGCGAGCCGAAATGGGTCATCGCTTTCGGCGTCTGCGCGTCGACCGGCGGCTTCTACCAAAACTACTCGACGGTGCCGGGAGCCGATCAGATCATTCCCGTCGACGTCTACATCCCCGGCTGTCCCCCAAGGCCCGAACAGGTCCTGGACGGCCTGATCCTGCTTCAGGAGCGGATTCAGCGCGGGGAAGGCCACAGCCAGATCACGCTGCGCGCCGAGGCCGGTCACGACGTACCCATCGCGGCCATTCGTCCCCGGGATCGGCAGCCGACCGTGGTGGACAAATAGACCATGGCGAAACTCATTCTGGATCGTCTGGTATCGGCGTTCACCGGCGGCGAGATCGAGCAGATCGGCTCGCAGCACGGGAACGAATGGGCACGCGTGCGTCGGGATTCCTGGGCGCGGGTTTGTCTGTTCCTGCGCGACGATCCGACGACCGACATGAAGATGGCCACGGATCTCACCTGCGTGGATCGCATGGGTCGCGAGCCGCGCTTCGATGTCGTATTGCACCTGTACTCGGTCACCAAGAAGCACCGCGTTCGCCTGTACGCGGGAGTGCCCGAAGATGATTGCGCCATCGAGAGCGTGGTCGGGATTTGGCCGGGGATGAACTGGTTCGAACGCGAGGCCTACGATCTTTATGGCGTGCGTTTTCGTGGCCACCCCGATCTGCGCCGGATCCTGATGTACCCGGAATTCGTGGGGCATCCCCTTCGCAAGGACTACCCGAAGGAGAAACGGCAACCACTGATCCGGCGCAGCGGCATACCGGGGTCCCCCGAGTGATCACCGCACGAATCCCCAGAGCCCATTCGCGGTCGATTGCGTGTCACCGGCGTGGGGAAGAGATGAGTACACAATGAGCACCGAGACGACGACGTTGACGCCCTCGGGAAGGGGCGAGCCCACGGTCGATCAGGGACAAAGTCGGCGCATCGTGCTCGGGGTGCAAGAGCCCGATGACATGGACCTGCCGACGGATCCCCTGCCCCTGAACATGGGACCCTCGCACCCCGCGATGCACGGAACCGTTCGGATGGTGCTGGACGTCGAGGGCGAGAAGATCTCGAGCGTGGATCTTCAGATCGGCTACCTGCACCGCTGCTTCGAAAAAGAATCCGAGTACGCGACCTACACGCAGATTTTCCCCTACACCGATCGCCTCAACTACGTATCACCGATGTTGAACAACATCGGGTACGCCCTAGCGGTCGAAAAGCTCCTCGATATCGACAAGAAGGTCCCCGAGCGCGCGCAGTACATCCGCGTGATCGTCGGTGAGATCTCGCGCATCACCGACCACATGACGTGCCTCGGCGCCGGAGCCATGGAACTGGGCGCGTTCACCGTCTTCCTGTACCTGTTGAAGGCCCGCGAATGGCTTTATGAGATGCTGGAAGAAGTCTCTGGCGCCCGGCTCACCCACAGTTACATGCGCATCGGAGGCGTGTCGGCCGACCTGCCCGATGGTTTCGGCGGCAAGCTGCTCGACATCATCGGACGCTCGCGCGGTGTCCTCGAAGAGTGCGGCAAACTCTTGAACAAGAACCGTATTTTCCGCGACCGTATGGACGGCATCGGAATCATCACGAAGGAAGAGGCAATCGCCTGGGGCATCACGGGGCCCGTCGGCCGATCAACCGGTTTCGACTACGACGTCCGCAAGGATCATCCGTATCTGGTCTACGACCGGTTCAACTTCGACGTGGCCGTTGGCTCGGTCGGCGACAATTTCGATCGCTACATGTGCCGCATTGAGGAGATGCATCAATCCATGCGCATCCTGGAGCAGGCGCTGGAACAAATGCCCGCCGGTCCCGTGATCGTCGACGATCCGCGGATCCGCCTGCCGGCGAAATCCGAAACCTACAATTCAATCGAAGCCATGATCGCACATTTCAAGGTGATTATGGACGGCATTCACGTTCCGCCAGGCGAGATCTACTCCTTCACGGAAGCTGGGAACGGCGAGCTCGGGTTTTACATCGTGTCCGATGGGACCGGCCGCCCCTGGAAATGCCGCGTGCGACCGCCGTGCTTCGCCAACGTGTCGATTCTGCCCAAGCTCTTGCCTGGACTCTTCATCGCCGACATTGTCCCAACGTTCGGCATGATCAACATGATCGGCGGGGAATGCGACCGCTAACGGGAGAACCGAACCGCCATGTCTGAGACGTCCGAATCCATGAGCACCCGCCCGCTGACGCTTATTTCGGGCCCCCCGGTCCCCGCGCCCGTGGAAGTGCCCGATGTGCCACCCGGCACCGAGATGGTCACGGTGACGATCGACGGACAGTCGCGCCAGGTTCCAAAGGGCACCAATCTGCTCGAGGCGTGCAACCAAGCCGGCGCCGACGTCCCGTTCTTCTGCTACCACCCCGGTCTGTCGTCCCCAGCCGTGTGCCGCCAGTGTCTGGTCGATGTCAAGGGACAGCCGAAGCCCGTGCCCTCCTGCTACACGCCGGTCGCGGACAAAATGGAGGTGACGACCGCGTCGCCCCGCGTCCTCGACATCCGTCGCCAGATGCTCGAGTTCACACTGCTCAATCACCCCATCGATTGTCCGATCTGTGACAAGGCGGGTGAATGCACGCTCCAGAAGCACTATTTCGACTGGGATGCCAAATACGCGCGCAACGACGGCATCAAGGTAGAAAAGGCAAAGCACGTCGACCTTGGCAAACACATCGTTCTCGATCAGGAGCGGTGCATCTTGTGTACCCGCTGCATTCGCGTCTGCGAGGAGGTTGCCAAGGAGCCCGAGCTGACCATGGCCATGCGTGGGGATCACGAGGTCCTAACCACGGCGCCGGGCCGGCGCCTCGACAACCCCTATTCGCTGAACACGGTCGACGTCTGTCCGGTGGGGGCGTTGACCGCCAAGGACTTCCGGTTCGCGATGCGCGCCTGGGAGCTTGAATCGACGCCTTCGGTGTGTCCGGGTTGCGCCACTGGCTGCAACATCGATATTCACTCGTCGCGCGGCGAGATTCACCGCCTGGTCCCACGGGAGAACCCCGCGGTCAACAAGCACTGGATGTGCGACGAGGGGCGGTTCACCTACAAGCGCGTCCGGGCCGCGGGTCGCCTGGTCGTTCCATTGTCGGCCGGGGTTCCGGTCGAATGGGACCGCGGTCTCGCAGATGCCGCGCGTTTGCTGCGCAATGCCCTCGATCGGGGCGTCTCTCGGGTGGGCGTGGTCTTCTCGGCCCAATCGACCAATGAAGATCTGTACGCGCTGTCTCGCCTGGCGTTCGAGAACGTGGGGCTGACCCGCGCGTACCTGGCGGGCCTGGATCAAGGTTGGTCCGATGACATCCTGGTCAGCGCCGACAGGAACCCCAACACCGCGGGCGCGCTGGCGATCGGAGGGGGTCGTCTGAAAAGCCTGCTCGACCTGTCGAACGACATTAAGCAAGGACACCTGACCAGCTTGCTGGTCGTCGGCGAGGAAGGGGTTCTCGGTAGCGCCGGAGCGGCCGCCCTGCCCATCGACAAACTGGAGTCTCTGATCGTGCTCGGATCGCGTCGGGACGACCTAGTCGATGCCGCCCACGTCGCTCTGCCGATGGCCCAGTTCGCCGAGGTCGACGGAACGTTCACCAATCGTCAGGGTCGGGTACAACGAATCCAGGCCGCCGTGCCCTGCGCGGGTGATTCCTTGCCGGGCTGGGAAATCGTATCGTTGCTGTCGGACCGGCTGGGAATTCCGATGGAGTTCTCCGCCAGCGGCTCCTCCAGCGTGACGGCCCGCGGGCGGGGCCCTACCGCGCGGACGGTATTTCTCGAGGCCAAGCAGAAGATGGCTTTCATGAAAGACGCCGATTGGGGGCGCACGACGCTTCCGATTCAGCTTCGGTTCGCCAACACGCGAGGATGACCTTGGATTTCAGCTACGGAACCACATCGTTCATTGTTCTCGCGGCGCTGGCGAAAATTGCCGCCCTGTTGTTGGGTTTCGGCATGGGCCTCGCGTCGATTCTGACCTGGATGGAACGTCGCCAGTCGGCCATGATGCAGGACCGCCTGGGCCCGAACCGGGCGAACATCGGACCGTTTCGCGCCTGGGGCATTACGCACTTTCTGGCCGACGCGCTGAAGTTCCTGTTCAAGGAAGATTTCGTACCGCCGCTGGCGCACAAGTTCTTTTTCATGTGGGCGCCCGTGATGGCCATGGCGCCGGCCCTGATTGTTGCGGCGATCATCCCGTTCGGCGCGCCGTTGTGCTGGAACCACGCGCTCGAACCACAGTCCGCCGTGTGCGACACGCCGGTGCTGGGGCAGATCGCGCGACTCGACGTCGGAATCCTTTTCTACTTCGCGTTGTCGTCCCTGTCCGTCTATGGAGCGACGCTGGCGGGGTGGGCGTCGCACAACAAGTGGGCCATGATGGGCGGCCTGCGCGCCAGCTCGCAGATGATGTCCTACGAAGTCACCATGGGCATGGCGGTCCTGGGGTCATTTCTCGTTTACGGCACGCTCGAGCCCGGGGCGATGGTCCTTCAACAACAGGACAGCCTTTGGCACTGGGGCATCTTCACCCAGCCGCTCGGTTTTCTGCTTTTTCTGACCGCGGCGATCGCCGAAACCAAGCGCACCCCGTTCGACATTCCCGAAGGCGAGCCCGAGATCATCGGCTACTTCGTCGAATACTCGGGCCTGCGCTTCGGCATGTTCTTCCTGGGCGAATTCCTGGAGATCGTGTTTTCGAGCGCCCTGCTGATCACGATCTTCTTCGGGGGCTGGAGCTTGCCGGGTCTGCACGACTACGCGATCGCCCATCAATGGCCCAACCTGGTCTACTTCCTGGCGACCGTCGGAATCTGGTCGGTCAAGGTGTTCGTGTTTGCGGCCTTCCAGTTGTTGATTCGCTGGTCGTTGCCTCGTTTCCGGTCCGACCAGCTGATGCAACTCGGATGGCAGCGCTTGCTGCCGATCTCGATCGCCAACGTCGTCGCCACCGCGATCGTGGTGCTCTGGATGAACACGAAGTAGGAATCGTCGAGAAATCGAAGCCGCACCGGAAGGACCCCCGCAAATGGCCATCGGAGTCAAAGTCGTTACCCGCCCCGGAAGTTTCGCGCAGCAGATGTACCTGCCCGCGATCGCCGAGGGCATGGGCGTTACATTCAGACATTTCGTAAAGAACTTCTTCGGGAATCTGGTCGGACAGCGCAAGAGCACCGACATCCAGACGATTTGTTACCCCGAAGAGAAGAAGGCGTACCCGGCACGTCACCGGGGCCTTCACCGCCTGATGGTTCGCGATGACGGCCAGACCCGTTGCGTTGCCTGCATGATGTGCCCGACCGTCTGCCCCGCCCATTGCATCACCATCGTGCCCGAAGAATCGCCAGACGGAACCATCGAAAAGCGCCCCCGCATCTTCGAGATCGACGAGCTTCGGTGTGTGGTTTGTGGCCTGTGTGCCGAAGCTTGCCCGTGCGACGCCATCCGCATGGACACGTTGGACCACGCCAAGCCGGTCTACCGCCGCGTGGACGCGGTCCTGGATCGCGAGGAGCTGTTGTCGCGATCCCTGCCGTCGACGGCCGTGCAAGGCGGCGCGGGCGAGTTTTGGCGCGAAAAGTTGACCGGCGCGCCGCAGACACCCGCGCAAGGGGCCGTCGTCCCAGCGGGGTCACCCCAGGGACCCACGCCCTTGGTTGCATTCGAACGCAAAGCGTAGGCAAGGCGGCCTGCACCTCCGCTCGGGGAATGCCGAGCGGAACGAATCGTGATTTGGCCTTGACCCGCCGCACAAGGCTAGTCATTCTGGAATCGGACCTTCTGCGCGGTTCGATACGAAGAGAAATTTTTTTCCCTACAAGAACGCATCAGGGGGCTGCCTCTGGCCGATGGATGTGCACGCCCGCGAGTCGGGAAGCCCGATGCGGTTATTAGCGGTCCCCACCTTACGAAAGTAGGGGCCAAGAATTCTCTTTGACCGGCCGAGGTGGAAGGTTCGTTCACCCCTGCCCTTCGAAATGGCCTCTTGGCGCCCCTTGGGCCTCGGCCGCCGCGTGTGTTTTCTGACGCCGCGCGATTTCAGTTCATGGTTGGCTGGCCGATAAAAGGGTTGTCGATGCGGACAGGACCAATCAATCCGAACACTTGCGCGAAAAATAATGGTAATATAAATTACTGTTATTCTAACGCTTCACCCCAATGGGGCGACCATTCGCCTCTGAAGGCGCGAACATGATTCTGCACAGGGCCCTCCTGCTGGGAGTGACGACGGGGCTGGTCGTGGCGCGAATCGCCACCGCCGCATATGCGCAAGACCCGGCCGAAAAGCAAAGTCCAGCAAAGACTCCGGCCGGCCCGTCGATGGCGGATTTCAACAGACTGCAAAACGAGGTTCACGAGCAGCGACAGCTCATCGTCCAAATGATGCAATCCGAACAGCAACGATACGAGATGCTGTTGAAGCTGCTACGGGTGCAAGGCGGAGCCACACTGCCGGAGATGCCGCGCGCGGCCCCGATCCGAGACCACGACGAAGATGCGACCGCGCCAGTGGCCGTTGAAGAGTCCGCGGAAAAGCCGACGGAACGATCACCAAATGGTTCCCAGGGCAAAAATTCGGGCATATCCGCTGGCAACCCGGATCGTCGACGTAAGAACGGCAGCGTTGTCGGCCACGTCGGTCTTCCTGGGGGTGGTGAGGTGACGGATGTGTATGTCTTCGTGGAAAACGTGAAGGGCCCACCCGTCCACGGAAAAACCGTCGAGATCCGGCAGGAGAACAAACAGTTCTCTCCGCGATTGACGGTCGTCCAGCCGGGAACCAGCGTGGTTTTTCCGAATTTCGACGCCGTCTATCACAACGTTTTCTCGAATTCTCCGCGTAACAGCTTCGATCTGGGAAGCAGCCGCTCCGGTGATGCCCCACGCGCCGTGACGCTGACCAAACCGGGCGTGGTCGAGATCTTCTGCAACATGCACCAGAAGATGTCGGCAAACGTGCTGGTGGTGCCAAGCCCCCTATATTCAAAGGTCCGCTCCGACGGCAGCTTCCGCATCGACAACGTCCCCGTCGGCGCGCGCAGGATCGTCGCCTGGAGTCCGGGCGCGAAACGGGCTGAACAGCAAGTCGAGGTGACCGCCGCGGGTTCTCAGGTGACGTTCGCCCTTCAAACGGACGAGCGTAAGGCCCATCTGAACAAGATCGGGCAGGCGTACGGGTCCTATCGCGAGTGAAGGAGACGGTGATGTCAGGTCAAAAGAAAGTCGCGGTGGCGTTGTTGACCCTGGGAGGCGCGCTCGGCGCGTACGGAGCGCGCGTCGAATCCGTCCGCGGCACAGCCGAAGCGATGGCCAGCGCCGCGGCACTGGCCGCTCGGCAGACCAAGGCGGGCCTCGACGCCGAACGGCAGCGCCTTGAGACACAAGCCCTGGCGGCGGCTCAGACCAAGCCCTTGTTGGCGGCGCTGGAAAATAGTGTCGACGGAAACACCCTAGTCGATCTCTTTGCGTCCGAGGACTGGTGGCGTGAGATGCGCGCGACATTTTCCATGGCGCGCGTCGTGGCGGGCTCCGAAGTGCTCGGCACCTATGGCGCACCGGATCCCGGCAGCAAGGATCGCGAGGTGGTCATCGCGGCGCGCAAGAATCGGAGCGCATCGACCGTCCTATTGATCGGCGGCCAGCCCACCTTCGTCGTGGCAAGCCGTCTGTCGACTATGCCGGACAAGGCGCCGGTGCTGGTATTGGCCAAGGGCGTGGATCGCGCGCTGTGGGGCGTCACCACCCCGCCGGCGCCCGTGCCGGGTCGAAGCCCGCTCGATCTCGGAGTCTTTGCCCTGGCTCTGCTGCTCGGTCTGGGAGGTGGCGTCATGTTCATCTTCTCGCGATCGCGTCCCGTCACCGCGACGTCCGTACCGCGTACTACGGCGCGCGAAAACACTTTGAGATTCGGCAGCACGGCCCAGAAGCAGGCCGCGCCCGACATCGGCACGGGAGCACGCGGTCCCGCGGTCAGAGTGGCCGACGCCAAGAACGATGGCAGGAACGATGCCGCGGCCTTCGCTCCGATACCGCGGGCGGTCGGGGCCACTCCGGCGCCCGTGGGGCCACCGCGCCACCCCACCGCCCCCGGCGGCGTCCCGTCCACCGAAAACGGCACGCCCGGACAGAAATTCGGACGCTATGCCTTGCTCGACCGCCTCGGTCAGGGGGGTATGGCCGACGTGTTCACGGCGGTCGCCCACGGTGTCGAGGGGTTCAGTCGGGTGTTCGTGCTGAAGCGACTTCGGCCAGAGCTGTCACAGGACAAGGAGGCGGTGGCGCAATTCATCGACGAAGCTCGAATGCAGTCGAATCTGGTTCATTCCAACATCGTCCCGGTCTTCGACTTTGGTCGGGTCGCCAATGAGTACTTCATGACCCAGGAGTACATCGTGGGGCGCGATCTCGTCCGCTTGATCGCACGTTATTACGAACACTGCCAGCAGACCATCCCGGCGCGTCTCGCCTACTACATCGCTCACGAGACACTTCAGGCGTTGCAATACGCGCACACGAAACAAGACCGTGAAGGGAAGCATTTGGAGATCGTTCACCGCGATGTATCGGCCGGCAACATCATCGTATCCGCGGAGGGCGAGGTAAAGCTGGCCGACTTCGGCATCGTGAAATCCAACACCCGGACCAGCAAGACTCAAATGGGAATGGTCAAGGGCAACGCGAACTTCATGTCGCCCGAGCAAGCACGCGGCCAATCGGTGGACGCTCGCAGCGATCTTTTTTCGGTTGCCCTGGTGCTGTACTACTGCTTGACGAACCGATTGTTCTACGACGGCACGAACGATTTGGATGTCTTGTTCAAGGCGGCATCCGGTCCCACGATGGACGACTACGAAACGATTCGCCAGCTGGGATCGCCCGCCAGCGACGTCTTGGGGCGCGCGCTGGCTCCGGATCCGGCTCAACGGTTTCAATCCGCGGCCGAGTTTGCCGATGTCCTGGCGCCGCACATCGGCGGCGCCAAGGCAGAGGCCGCGCGCCTCATGCACACCCTTTTCGGGGAGGAGCTCCGAAAGGAAGCGGCGTAACGGATCGGGCCCGGCGCTTGACACCGGCCGGCAAGCGTCCGCGCGACCGATCTCCTGGTGGTCTCGAAATCTCAGTAGACCAAGACTTGCCGGGCGCGTCGGTAGACTAAGATTAGCCTGGCGGGGAGGAAGCGCCGGTGGAGTGAGTCTTCTCGCTCTTCGTTCCGTTGCCGTTGCTGCCGGCGCCGCCTTTGCCTTTGCCCTTAGCCGTTTTTGCCCCGGACTTGGATCCCGGGAGATCGCCCTTGCCGCCAGCTTTTTCGGTGCCGCCCTTGCCTCCCGCGCCCGCCGCCCCCTTCCCTTCCACCGACGCCGCCGACGCCGCCGCGTCGACGATCTTGAACTGTTGATTGAGCCCGGAATTCGATGCGAACTGGTTGATCGGCGTGCCGTCGGCGGCGCCCGAACCTTCGACATCCATGACTTTTCCGCTATGGCGAGCGACGAGTCGAACGGTTCCAGCCACCCCGTCGGCCACTATCCACTGCTGATTCGGGCCGCCGTTGCAATCGAACTGCTGCACATGCGCCCCGTCAGACATTGATACCATCTCGATGTCCATGCATTTTCCGCTCTGAGCACTCGCGATGCTCTGATAGCCGCCGGCCGCCGGCGTCAGGCGAAACTGCTGTGCCTTCGATCCGTCGCAAGACGCGATGACGGCTCGCACATTATTGGTGGAGCTCCCACCCGCGAACTGGACGCACTTGCCGCTCGGGGCCGAGACGATGGCGTACGCCGCATCGGCCTTGATGACCAGCGCCGCGCGGGCTGGCTCCGGGGGGAGGCTGACCGGCGGCGCCGGCGGTACCGCTGGCGGCGCCTGCTCACGCTCTCGTGACACGCAGGCCGTCGCGCCCACCGCGATCAAGATTGCCAGCCCGAATCCTCGAATTGTTGCCTGCGACATCGCGATCTCCAATTTTTGGGTTCCAGTTCGTGGGTTGAGAGCTGGGCAGCCTGCCTCGGCCCCATCAGAAGTCAAGGCACCCGGCTTTCTTGGGTTTCTTGACCCGATTGGTCCTACACTCACGAGCGGTGGCGACAAGTCGTCGGCACCTGGGAGCTTGGTTTTCGCCGCCAAAGCTACTATCCAAGCATGAATAGATCTGCCCCGTCCATGCAGTCCGTCGCGATCCTGGGGCTGCTAGCCCTGTGCGAGGCCTGTAGCTCCAGCACAAACAGCGCGCAAGCAACGGGTGGGACGGGTCCGGCCGCCAGCGGAACCGGGGGACTGGCAAACAATGGCTCGACCGGGGGCACGTTGGGCGGCGGAACTGGCGGAAACGTCGTCACCGGTGGCGCGACGGGTGGCACGGGTGGCACGGGTGGAAAGACCGGCAGCGCATCGGGAGGCGCTGTCGCGTCGACCGGCGGCGAATCGGCTACGGGCGGAAGCGCGCCGAATACAGGGGGACGCATGGGCTCGGGTGGGACCCCTGTGGGAACCGGGGGCGGCTCCGCGGGCGGGCGAACCGGGTCGGGCGGATCACCGGCGGGCACGGGCGGTACGCCTATAACGGGTGGTCCAAGCTATCCCTACGTCTTCTCCGTATTCAACGATTCGGCCGCGAGCTCCGACCTAATCATCTACACGTCCACCGACGGGCTGAACTTCACGATGCTGTACGACACCAAGTACACGGGACCGACCGGATTTCTCCGCGACCCCAGCATCATGAAGCACACCGATGGCAAGTTCTATGTCGCCTTCACCACCCCTCCAACGATGGCCTGCTGCGGGAACGACTCGAGCTTCAGCATTGCATCGAGCTCCAATCTGAAGGATTGGACCACCGTAACGACGGTGCCGGCGGGCGTCGCTGGCGTGAAGAACACCTGGGCACCGGAATGGTTCAAGGACAAGGATGGGAGCGTCTACGCCCTCGTCAACGTGGATGCCAAGACCTACCGGTACAAGGCCATGAACGACACCCTGACAATGTTCAGCGCGCCGACGTGGATCGGGATTGGGCCTGACTACATCGACACCTTCATCCTGATCGTGGGCGACACGTACCACGCCTTCACCAAGCACGAAAGTGCGACGTACGTCGAGCACGCGACTTCAACCAGTCTCGACGGGCCGTGGACGTTCGACGGCAAGGACGACTGGGCGGGCTGGGGAAATCACAAGGAGGCGCCGTGCGTGTTCCAGGTGGGCACGGGAACCTGGCGCATCGTCTTCGACGCGGGAGGGTCCGGTCACGAGATGTACAGCGACAGCACCGACATGTTCAAAACCTGGACGCCGCCAAAAGGGCTACCGACGGTGGGCAACAACATCAGCCACGGAACCGTGATCAAGGGAAACTAGGCAGCCTGGCGCGCGCGCATGGCTCGGGGGATATTCGAGGCGACCTTCGCCGGTTATGCCGGCGCCGCCGGTCGCTCGCGCGCAAGTTGAGGCCGCGGCCCGCCCGCGGCGCCGCCAATGTTCAACTTTGAACAGCGGGGCGTCAGGCCTTCCGTCGCGAGTAGCAGTTCTCGTGGTCCGCGCGGCATTCGGTCCGCTTGTCATTGCGGGCACGTCGTTTGCTTTAGCAGGTCATATGCTAATGACCGCGGCGACTCAGCTGCTTTGCGTGCTCCTGACGCTTGACGGTCAGGCTCCAGCGATCCGGGAACAGCATGCGACCGCCGTCTGGATCGAGCCGCAGCTCATGTTTCGCTCATTGGGAATGTCGGCGCTCCCGCTGGGTGTCGAGGTCGGGCGGCAACTCACGCCTCGCCTGCTGTTGTCGGCCGCGATTGCGCACCTCCCGATAGCAAACATCAGTGCCACTCAGGTGAGCGCCGGAGCGCGATGGTACTTCCGCGACAGCATATTCACCCCCTACCTGGCGATCGAGCTCGGCGTTCTCAACGTCGAGGAGGACGACACGGGTGGGCAAACGCATACCAACCTCTTTGCAGCCGCCGGTCCAGGCGCGGAACTAACGCTACCGCGAGGATTCTCAATCATGACAGACCTGCAGCTCGGTCCCGAAAACGGCGGCCGCGTTGGCACCGACGAACGCGTCTGGCACTTCTCGGCCTGGTACAGGTTGGGTGTCGGCTACCGGTTCTGAAGAAAGTGGCGTTCGCCCGTAATCTCTCAAGAATTGACCAAACAAGGATCATTCCGATTGCTGGTCAGATCCTTCCGATTTCGGAACACGTCGAAAAGGCAATGCCTCGTCCGCGTCTTCTGGCCTAGCAGAACCGCTACCGGCCGGCAGGCCGGGACGGCATCTGGGAGGATCGGGGTTCGCGGTTAGAATCTTCTCGGTGCCGTTGAACAGACCCGTCATATTGCGCGCAAAGCTGTTACTCGGGCTCGTGGCTCTCGCTCCCGCCGCGGCTCAAGCGCGCGTGACCCGCCCTCTGTTTGAGCCCACGGATCTGGAGATGGAGGAATCGGGTGTCGCCGAGATCGACTTGCAACTGGGGGGAATCCGGAGCCGTCCAGGCCCGTGGCGTGTG
>JADGRC010000343.1 GCA_017881245.1 Pseudomonadota bacterium | reverse complement strand
TTCACGCTGCACGGGTTAGGCCAACCACAAGCCCTAACGGGCGGCGGCCGGGAATCGCGGATGCTCGATCATCCGAACATTTGTTCGCATCAGCGAGATCGGATAGGCGGCGCCAGACACAAAGACGTCATCTCTCAGAGATTCTTGCTGGTCACTGTCCAGTTGGGGTCCATGCACAGTGTGCAAGAGGGCCCGTAGAACATCGGACGGGCCGCTTCGTCACCCATCAGCTGCAAGCGCAACCAGGCGGTCGCGGGAGCGCGGTAGCCGCCGATGTTGCCAATCGCCGTGGTGTGCGTCGCCGCCTTCAAAATGCCGAAAAACGTTGGCACGCTCGCCCGGTTGTAGATGAGTGACGTGCAAAGGGTCGTCGCGCTGATGATCGTGTCTTGACCCCCGCACAGCAGCGCCATGGTGCCCTTCAGCGATCCGCTTCCGGGGGCGGGGGCGATGGGGACCACGGTCGTGACGCGCGAGTCGGCCCCCGCGTTCAGAGCCCCGCCGCCACCCTGCGAATGGCCGATCGCGCCGACCTTGGTTGGATCTAACTTGTCGGCAAAATCGCCGGCGCCCGCATTCTGATCGACGAGCCACTGCACGCCGGCCAACATCTCGGTGCCGGTGCCCGTATTGGCGCTGTTGGATGCGATGACCACGAACCCGTGCGACGCGAGGTGGGTGAGAAAGGCGGAATAAATCACAGGGGTTGTGCCGGTTCCGTTGCCCCACGTGATGATCGGGTGTCGAACGCCACCTTGACCAAGCTCCGTCGGACGGAAGAGCGTGAAGGTGCCATCCGGGCCGGTGTTGTTGACGGTCGTGGTCTTGTAAGGGCCCGCCGTGTCGAATGATGTGGTCGAAGGAATCTGGTTCCCGGATGGCGCAAAGGAGGCGCCTCCCGCGCCATTCATTGCCGTTCGGCCGCCCGTAACCTGCGCGCCCGGAAAACCTGGCGCTCCGCCGGATCCCAAAACTGCGGCCGAATCGTGAGTGCCTCCCGTTCCGTTCGCGCGGCCCGAAATGACTTCGCCGCCCGACCCCGGAGCATGGTGGCCGCCGGTGCCAGGATCCGGCGCTCCCGGACCGCTGGAGACACAGGCGGGCAGTAGCAGCGCCACCGTCGCGACGACGATAGAACGGCGAGCCCCGGCTGCGTCGGGTAGTTCCAACCTCGACCAGTCTGGACGCCGATATCTTGGGGCCTTGGAGCGAGCGTTGGTGTTGAGAATCATGACGGCACTCCTCTTCTACAGAACGCGCATCGCGAGGTCGGTCACTAGGGAATCACCGTCTCGCCGCAGGGGAGAGTGATCGTCACGTCCTTGGCGGCGCCGCTTTTCAGGTTGGCGCAGATGCTGCCGGAGTCGGGGAACACGATGGAGCGGTTTCCGGGGCCGTACGTCCAGTCGGACATGGGGAGCACCTGACCACCCACCGAGACAGAAACGGCGTCCAGGTTTGTGGGGACGCCACCCAGCTGGAACTGGCACGGGAGCGCGACCATGCCCTGGATTACGGTCAAGGCCGATTCCAGATCCTGAGTGGTCGACACAGGAAAGTACGCCGGATTCGCCGCCCGGGGATGTCCGCCGTTCACGGCCATCATGTTCAGAGTTCCATCCGCCGTGCTTCCGCCGGTCGCGATTCCGATCACGAATGTGGGGATTCCCATTGCCGCGACCGTCGCGACCGCGGCTATGGCCGCCGTGTCGTCGGCCGCGAGCGGGGAACCGCCCTGTTGGCAGTTTGGCAGCCCATCGGTGGCAAGCAGCACATATTTGGGATTCGGATCCGAAACGCCGTTCAGGTAAGCGGCGGCTTGGATCTCGGCCGCTCGCGTGGGCGTGGCGCTGCCGGGGATCGCGGCGCCAATCGCAGCTTTGATGGCCCCGGCGTTCATCGGTCCGACCGGAACCTCTGCGCTGGTGCCAACGGTACATGCTTGGCCGCCGCTGGCGAAGAGCTTCAGGCCCCAGCGAACTTTCGCCTCGGTCTGGGCGACGACACTGTTGATTGCGTTGGTCATTTGTGCCCACTTGGAACTGGCCCCGCACCCCCCTGGGCAGGTCATGCCGGTCGCGTCGTCGTTCATCGAACCCGAACGATCGAGGACGATCAGGAGATCCGGCGGTAGGTGGTTCGCGGTGAAGGAATTGGAACCGCAGGTGCCGCCGTCCGTGCTACTGGCGCCACTGTTCGTGTAGCCGCGGTTGAGCGGTGCGCCGGAATCGGTGAGTCCGCGACTTGCGGAAACCGAGGATCCGGAGAGCTCGCCTCCGGGCCTGGTCTCGAAGGAGCAGCCCAGTGTCACAAGGGCGAGCGTGACGATCGGGGACGCACTGAAGAATGAATTCCTAGGGGACATGTCAGGGCTCCTTGGGGTTGGGGACTACTGCAAGTTCGTCCAGAAGTCCGACGCGTTCGGACAGGAGATCTGGTGAGCTGCCCGAAGCGAAAACTAGCCAATGGTGCAAGGCCAGTGCCGGTTCGCGTGCCCCGCTGACCGGTTCGCGTGCCCCGTGGAATCGGGTCCTGCGTTCAAGAAAGGAAGACGGCGGCGACCGTATTTCCCGGACGTCTAGCCTTGTCCCAGCCTTGTCCCCCTTGCATTTGTGCAAGACCATTGAATCGATGCAAGGTCATGGGCCTGCCCGTTCGTCGTTCGGAGATCCGCCAGCATATTTTCTGCGTCCTTTTCGGGGAACGGCCGTCCTTACTGTCGGAGGTACATATGGACACCCAAGACAACGACCGAGTGAGAACCCAGGTACGAGCCGCCTACGCCAAGATCGCCGATGGTGCCGGTGGATGCAGCGTGGGCTGCTGCGGCACTGAGAACGAAGGCAGCCTGGCGATGGGATATACGAAGGAAGATCTCGCCAGTGTGCCGGAGGGATCCGACCTCGGCCTCGGCTGCGGAAATCCGCACGCAATCGCCGCGCTACGCTCGGGCGAGACCGTGCTCGACCTCGGGAGCGGCGCCGGCTTCGACTGCTTCTTGGCCGCGAGCCGGGTCGGGCATACGGGGCGAGTCATCGGAGTCGACATGACGCCCCAGATGGTGAGCAAGGCGCGGGACAACGCCCGCCGAATCGAGGCCGCAAACGTCGAGTTCCGATTGGGTGAAATCGAGCACCTTCCCGTGCCGGATGGGTCGGTCGACGTCATCATCTCGAATTGCGTCATCAACCTGTCGCCCGACAAGGGAGCGGTCTTCCGAGAGGCGATCCGAGTCCTCAAGCCAGGTGGACGGATCGCGATCTCAGACGTCGTCGCGACCCAGACCATCCCAGTCGAGCTCGCCGAGAGCGTCGAGGCGCTCACGGGGTGCGTGGCCGGCGCGGCCAAGGTCGACGACATGCGGGCTCTCCTGATCGAGGCAGGCTTCGAGAGCGTCAAGGTCGAGCCGCGGTCCGACAGCCGAGCAATCATCGGCCAGTGCATGCCGGGCTCCGAGGACTACCTGGCTTCGGCACGAATCGAGGGCAAGAAGCCGGGTGGCGCCGATTGCTGCGCGCCTTCATGCTGTGAGTAGGACGAGGGGATGATTCCATCGAAAGCACGCGGCGCGTGGCGCGACATCGAGGCCCGGCTGAGGCAGTACGTCGCACGTCGCGTGACTTCCGCCGGCGAGGTCGACGACATCGTACAGGAGATCCTGGTGAGAATTCACGGGGGGCTGGCGAGCCTGCATGACGGCGAGCGTTTCGGCGGATGGGTATACCGAATCGCGCAGCACGCGATCGCCGACGCGGCGGTCGCCCGGGCACGGGCGCCGATCTTCCCAGTCGCGGAGCTGCCGGACTATGTCGGTATCGCGGCCGATGAAGCGGCCGATCTCCAATCGGATCTCGGGGAATGCGTCGCGCTCTTTGTGGCACGCCTTGCATCCCCCTACCGCGAAGCCATCACCCTGACGGAGCTGCGGGGTCTCACGCAGAAGTATGCGGCCGAGATGCTCGGCGTCTCGCTCTCGGGGATGAAGTCTCGAGTCCAACGTGGTCGCCAGAAGATTCGGGAGATGTTCGATGAGTGCTGCGCGATCTCGGTCGACTGCCGTGGGCGGGTGGTTGAATGCGAGTCACGGGCGCTCGACGAAATCCCCGAGGACTGTCGGAACGCCGCGACGGCGTGGGCGGCCAGGTACGGCGCCAAGGCATCCGAGTAGGTGCTTCCCCAGCGGCCGCTTGGCCACTGCTCAGTCGCGCCAACAGCATATAGTTGCGTACGCAACTATATGCTGCTATCGGATCAGCGATGGACGGGAAACGTGCAACCACGAGTGCCCCTCACGCAGGAGAGGTCGAGGCTCTTCGCCGCTCGGTGCATCAATTCGTCAGACGGTTTGGCCTTCTGGTCGTTCGGCAGACTCCGTGCGGGACGCCGGTCTCGATCTCTTACGCTCACGCCCTGATGGTCTTGCTCACGCGGGGACGAGAGCCAGGCACCACCACCTCCCATTCGGATCTCGCGGGCGTGCTTGGAATCGATAAGAGCAACGTGGCACGGCTTTGCGAGCGGATGGTGAAGGCGGGCCACGCCACTCAGATCGCGGCCCCGGGCGACGGACGCAGCCGATTGGTCGCCCTGACCCCGGCCGGCACGCGCCTCGGGCAGCGAGTTGAAGAGGGCAGCCGAGAACGATTCACGAGGGTCACGAAGAGCATACCGGCGAACAAGCGTCCGCTGGTGCTGGCTGCCCTCGCTGATCTGAACGCCGCCGTGGAGACGCTCGCCCAGATGGAGGAGTCATGACGAGATGGATTCTGATGTTGGTGGTGTGGGCCAGTCTGCCTGCTTGCCACCGCCCGCCCACGTCCCCGCCGACCGTCGACTTGACAGCAACGCCGGCTGCAACGACGCCGACATCGGCTCTCACTGTATTCGACTCGATGGACACGCGTGTCGCCGTGCCCCTCCTGCCGATGATGGCGAATCACCAGAAGCAGAACATGCGAGACCACCTGGCGGCGGTGCAGGAAATCGTGCTCGGAGTTGGCAACAAGGATTTCGACTCAATAGCAAGCGCGGCGGGGCGGATCGGCTATTCCGAACAAATGGGCCTGATGTGCAACCACATGGGGATCGGTGCCCCGGGGTTCACCGAACAGGCACTCCGGTTCCATCACACGGCGGACAAGATCTCCGCTGCCGCGGGTGCCCACGACATGTCGGGAGTGCTGAGCGCGCTCGGCGAGACGCTCGCGACCTGCACCGGATGTCACTCTGTCTTCAAACAGCGAGTCGTCGATGAGAGAACGTGGGCATCTCTTACGAACCAGGCACCCCCACACCATCCTTGACTCGACGACTGGCAGCACCACCGGGTCCAAGGGACCCATGAGGAAACCGCGCGCCCGCATAGTGGTTCGCTCTGGCCCGGTTTGAACCTCAGCCGGCCGTCCCGGTCTTCTGGGGTAAATACACTCAGCCGATTGGCGCGGTCTCGCACGTGAGGAACCCTCAGCCGAAGCGCCCGCTGATGTAGTTCTCGGTTCGTTCGTCGCTGGGGTTGGAAAAGATCTTCGTCGTGCCGTCGTATTCCACCAGTGTACCGGTGCGGCGATCGGACTTGGAGTCGACCTCGGTGGTGAAGAACGCCGTGCGATCACTCACGCGAGACGCTTGCTGCATGTTGTGCGTGACAATGACAATCGTGAAGCTGTTCTTGAGCTGGCGCATCAGCTCCTCGATTCGCGCGGTCGCGATCGGATCGAGCGCGCTGCACGGCTCGTCCATCAGCACCACCTCTGGGCCCACCGCGATGGTGCGGGCGATGCAAAGCCGCTGTTGCTGCCCGCCCGACATGCCAAGCGCGGAGGCCTTCAGACGATCCTTGACCTCCTCCCACAGCGCAGCGCTCCGCAGGGATTTTTCGACAATGACGTCCAGATCCGCTTTGGCCTTGACGCCAGTCGATCGCGGGCCAAAGGCGACGTTGTCATAGATGCTCTTGGGAAACGGATTTGGCTTCTGAAAGACCATTCCGATTCGACGGCGAACCTCAGTCGCCGACACGTTCGGGCCGTACAGCTCAGCGCCGCGATAGCGCAGTCCGCCGGCGACTCGCGCGCCGGGAGTGACGTCGTGCATGCGATTGAAACTGCGCAACACGGTCGTCTTTCCGCAACCGGAAGGACCGATGAACGCGGTGATTTCGTTCTTGAAGATCTTCATCGTGACCCGGCTGACCGCGCGGAAGGAGCCGTAAAAGACCTCGACGTCCTCGAGATCGAACACCACATTAGAACCTGGCTGGCTGGTCGCCATGGGAGGCGGCGCAGTCTCAGCCGCTTTCGCGCTGGGAAGGCCGCGCGGCGGTCGGGAATGCGTCTGAAGTCCATCCTCGGTGAGCATGAAACCCTACCTCCTGCGTGCGATGCGCGCCGTGAAAACGCGCGCGACGAGCGTTATGAAAAACGTCAACAACACCAACGTGAGGGCCGCGCCCCACGCGCGGTCCTGGGCCGCAACGAACGATGAGGTCGCGTTGCCGAAGATCTGGATTGACAACGCGGTGTTGGCCTGCTCGAAGAGATGCGGGTTGTATTCGTTGGCGGCCCCGACGGCGAACAGCAGGGGCGCCGTCTCGCCGGCGGCACGCGCGACCGCAAGCAAAGATCCCGAGACGATACCGGGCAGCGCCGCGGGCAGCACGACGGTGAGGATCGTACGGCTCTTCGACGTGCCAAGCGCGTAGGAAGCCTCGCGCAGATGATGCGGGACCAGTTTCAGCATCTGCTCCGTCGACCCGATCACCACCGGCAACATCAGACAGGCCAGCGCCAGCGAGCCGCCAAACGCGGAGTACCCAAAACGAAGCGTCCATACCACGTAGATGAACAGCCCCATCACGATCGAGGGGACACCGCTCATGACCGTGGACATGAAACGAACCAGGCGGGAGAAGCGGTTGTTCAGACCGTATTCGTGCAGATAGACAGCGCCGAGGACACCGAGCGGTACCGCGATCAAGGTGGCGGCCCCCGTGACCAGCAATGTGCCCAGAATGGCCGGGCCCATGCCAGGACCCGGGCGTCGCGCCACCGTGGGTATCTCTTGGACGAAAAAGTCCGGGAAACTCTTGAAGGCGACCGTGAAGCCGCGCGCCAAGACCGCCCAGACGACCGCGGCAAGGGGAAGCGCGACTGCGGCCACGGAGCCAATCATTAACCAAGTCATGATCGTGCTCTTCGCGGAGCGCCAGCTTGGCTTGGCGGTCAAGTCTGGGGGCGCGTCGCCCACCAATTCAATAGCGGGTTGAATCACAACCCTTGTCCTCGTTTCATGGAACGCTGCACAATCCCCGTCGCCAGCAGATTCACGACGATGGTGATCACGAACAGCGTCACGGCCAGAGCGATCAGCGCCGACTTGTGTAGGTCGTCCGCCTCCCCCCATTCATTGGCGATTACCGCGGGCATCGAGTTTCCGGCCGCAAGGGGACGAAGAGTGATCTGACCCAGCGCCGAGCCGATGACGAGCGCGGCGGCGATGGTTTCACCCATCGCCCGCCCGAGCCCAAGCATCACGGCGCCCACCAGTCCGCCGGCGCTGTGGGGGATAACCGCCGCACCGATCATTTCCCAGCGCGTGGCACCGAGCGCCAGCGCGCCTTCCTTGTCGCCCGGCGGCGTCGTCTCGATGACTTCACGGGACAACGACGTGATGATCGGGATGACCATGATCGCCAGGATGATGCCGGCCGTGAGGAAGGAGCGTCCGAGATCGAAGTACTGCGACAACACAAGAACGCCCCACAAACCGAAAACCACCGACGGTACGCCGGCCAGTAGATCCATCATGTACACCATCGGTTTCTTGACCGCGGGGGGCGCCACCTGGGTCATGAACAGCGCCATTCCCAGGCTGATGGGCACCGCGATCGCCAGGGCGATCAAGGCGGTGAAGGCCGTCCCCCAAACAAACGGCAAGGCACCGAAAAGGCTGTCGGCCGGGGCCCACCGCGTGGTGGTGAAGAAGCGCAACCCCATCTCCCGAAACACGGGCATCGAGCGACGCGTAATCGTGATCGCGATGAGTCCGAGGATCAGCAAGACAAGCGCGGCCGCGCTGGCCGCTGACGAGCGGAAGGCGCGGTCCGCGTATTGCTTTCGTCCCCGCAGGTCGAGCATCGCTCAGGGGGCCTTGAGTTCTGGAAGTTGAATCTTGTCGAGCTGCTTGACAGCTTTTTCTTGCAGGCTCTTGGGCAGCGGCGCGTAGTCGATCTCGCTCAACAGCTTCTGGCCGTCCTTCACCAGAAACTTGAGGTACGCCTTCAACGCCTCGCCCTTGGCGCGGTCCGTCTGCTTGGCGTAAACGATCACCCAGGTCTGGCAGGTGATGGGATACGACTTTTCGCCCTTGGCGTTGAGCGCGCTGAACAGGAGGTTGCCCTTGACCTCGATGCCGTCACCGGCGGCCGACGCCGCGCCGGTGGTCGGCTCCACGAACTTGCCGGCCTGGTTCTTGACGCTGGCGTATTTGAGTCCCGAGGCCTTCGCGTCAGAGAGGTCCACGTACCCGATGGCGCCCTTCGTCGATTTCACGATCTGGGCGACACCGCCATTGCCCTGCCCGGCCTGCGTGTCGCTGGGCCACTCCACGGTGGATCCACTTTTGAGCTTCCAGGTGCCCTTGGCCGCGCCATTCAAGAACTCCGTGAAATTCTGAGTGGTGCCCGACCCATCGGCTCGGTGGGCGACGACGATGTCCGCGTCGGGGAGCTTGGCGCCCGGATTGTCAGCCGCGATGGCCTTATCATTCCATTTCTTGACCTCGCGCTGAAAGATCTTCGCGATCGTATCGGCGGACAGTCGAAGCTTGTCGACGCCTTGCACGTTGTAGCTGAGGGTGATGGGTCCGAGCAGGACGGGAAAATACAGCACCTCGCCGCCCTTGATCTTCGCCATATCGGCATCCTTGTAGGGCGAGTCGGAGCCTGCGAAGTCGACCACCATATCGGCCAGATCCTGACGACCCTTGCCGCTGCCGCCGCCACCGTAGTTGAGCGTGACACCACTGTTCGCCTTCTTGAACTCCTCGATCGCGGTCTCTTGATAGGGCTTCGACAGGGTCGAGCCGCTTCCGTTGACAGTGGTCCCCGCGGCGAAGGCCGCGTGCGCAGCACCGAGTCCGACGACAAAGGAAGAGGCAGTGAGAATCGAGATCTTCGACATAGTTCCGGTCTCCTTAAGACTGTGGGGTTACCGCCCGCAGGGGCATCAGTTTCCTCGCCTGAAAGGAAACGGATCCTTCTGCGTGCTGCGTGCGGTCGCCTACCTTAGCCAACCGACCGACGGATGGTCGCAAGATCTCGGTGTTTATTGCGACCGGACTGCAACGTTTGCGCGTCGTTCAAGTGACAGAACGATGGCGAACGTCGGTAGCCTCGACCATGAAGATGACCTCTTCGGCCAGGTTCTTCACGTGGTCGCCTATTCTCTCAAGGTAACGACAGACCGAGGTCATTGGGAGTACCCGTGTGACGGTGCTTGGATCGGCGGCCACATGCGCGACCATTTGCGTGAAAAGGCTCGCGTTCAGCCGGTCGACCTCGGCGTCTGCCGTGATGACCGCCGCGGCCTGTGCAGCGTCGCGCCGCACGAAACTGTCGATCGCGACGTAAAGGTTTTTCTGTACGAGCGTCGCCAACTGGGTGAGATCGCCCCGCGCCTCGAGCGCGGGCAACCGGTTGAGCTCGAGAGCGCGCTTGGCAATGCCCGCGGCCAAATCGCCAATCCGCTCCACGTCGACCACGAACTTCAAAGACATTGTGATGAAGCGCAGGTCGGAAGCGACCGGCTGTCGCGTGGCGAGCATCTGCATGGCGAGCCGGTCGATGTCGTTCTCATCAGCGTCGATGGTCGCGTCGCCTTTGATCACCTGCTTTGCCAGGTCGTCGTTCTGATCGATGAGCGCCTTCATCGCCAGTACTATCTGGCCCGCCGCACGCTCCGCCATGGTGGAGAGTCGTTGCCGCAGGAGTTTCAGCTCCTGAGCAAATTCCGTGTCCGTGTGCTCAATCATGGGCGCGCAGTGTATCACGCGCTCGCGGAGGGTTGGCGCCGGTTGCTGCGGCGCTTGGGGCCGCACGTCCATTTCAAGAGAGTGTCAAACGTCTGTCACGCAGACGTCACCTGCTGCGATTTTGAGGCTCGGACACAGGCAGGCCATCAGCCACCGCGTCTATCTCGACGATTGGACGCGGGACGCGGACTTCCGACACTTCGTCCAGGCCGGGGGCCTCGCGTTGGCGTGGCCCGGACGCCACTCGATCCAAGGCGCGCGGCACGCTCGAACGCTAGGTGCCCCAAGTGTAGACGTTGCAGATGTCTTCCGTGGTGTAGGTTGGGGCTTCGATATCAAGCCGGTTGCAATCTTCGGCAAGGGCTTTCTTTTGGGCTTCGGTTTGCGTGATCAGTTGTGCGATGGCGTCTCGCCGCGACGGCTCGATCGGATCACCGCGCAAGGTGCACAGGGCCATCTCCGCACGCAATATGCGCAGGCTCAAACATGTTTCGCTCAGTTCTTTCCACGATGGCGCCAGCAGCGACACCTGCTGACACACCAACGAGAATTCTGTCATGGTCATGGGTGTTCCTCAGTCAGACGGTGTAGCCGGTTTATTTTTGCGGTGCAAGAGCCTATCCGCTGCCGCCGTTCCAGCTGAAAGGCAGTTGTAGTCTACCGTCAGGTTCGCCTGGCTCCCGACAGACGAGCACGCCCCACGGGGTCCGCTCAGGACCATGCCGTCACGTGAGGAGGTTGGTCAGAGGTCCGGCGCAGTACAAGGGAGTCCCGAAGGTGGTCCGGGTGTCGCCGAACAAATTCAAGATAGAGACGAGCAAGTCGTTGTGCGAACGGTGGTCGTACGTCAGCAGTCGTCCACCCCGCAAGCCTCCGCCCCCACCCGCCAGAAGAAACGGCATGCTGGTCTTGACGTGGTTGGACCCGTTCTGCATTTCGGAGCCGAAGAAGACGACGCTTTCGTCCAACAAGGAATGCCCACCCATGTCCACATTGGCCATCTGTTGCAACAAATAGGCGTGTTGGGTCTGGTACCAGGTGTCGATGATCTGGCACTGCACGGGCTGATAGCCGCCGCCATTTTGGTAGTAATAGTAAGTCTGCGAAAGCCCCAGCCAAGGGAAGGTGAACTTGGCTTCGGTGTCCGACCACATCAGGGAAGCCACCGACGTGATGTCGCAGGCGAGCGCCATGACCAGCATGTCCATCATGAGCTTGCCCACCTTCGGGATTGCCGCGTCGGTCTTCAGGTCAACGACACTTCCGTCATCCGCCGACATGAGCCCGCTCTTCGGGTTGTAGTCGCTGGTATCGACTAACGGGGGCGCCGTGCACAGTCCGTACCTGACTTGCATCTCTAGCGCGCGCAGGGACGTCAGGTGCTGGTCCAGCTTCTGCTTATCGGCCGCCCCCAGGCGCCCGGCCAGCTTGACGTATCTCTGGTCGACGAAGTCCAGCATGGACTTTCGCCAGCGTCCCGCCGCCGCGACAGTCGGCCCCGGCAACGCGCCAAACAGACCTTGCCAGATCTGCACCGGATCAAGAGCGGGCGGAATCGGACTGAACGTGCCGTCGTTCGCGAAGCTCAAGATATCGAACGGAGTCACCCGGCCGTGAGCCTTGCCGGTCCCCCAACGCACGGCCAGTTCAAGACTGGCCTTCGGGTGATTGAAAACGATGTGTCCGCCCCCCGGCTGCGGTTGGTCCTTGAGAACCCCCGATGCCAGGACCTGGTCAATGGACGGCCCGGTCGCAAACCCGATATTGCTGGCTTGTGCCGTCCCCGTCAACAAGGCAACGAGGCCTGATTGTTGTTGTTCCCCAATGGCGCTCTTCATGTCCAGGCCATCGAGGACAATGAGCTTGTCCTTGACGGGCGCGAGCGGCTGCAGGATGGGGCTGAGCGTGAAGGCCGTCTCGGTCCCCGTCGGGCGCCATTGATCGAGGACGGTTCCACCCGGCTTGAACACCGCGACGAAACGCTGCGCAAGCGCGGGCCCCGCGGCACGCGCTCGACGAGGGCGCCCCATGATCTCCAACCAGGGCAGCGCGATAGCGATGGTCCCGGCGCCTCTCAAGATGGCCCGACGATTCAAGCGAAATTTCGACATGAATGTGACTCCTGCGCCTCGGCTGTCGTCAATTGGCGGGCCGATA
>JADGRC010000039.1 GCA_017881245.1 Pseudomonadota bacterium | reverse complement strand
GGCTGCCGAACCCGCACTGGTGGGCGATGGCCTTCGCCGGTAGATGGCTGGTCGTGAGCAACGTCCTCGCGTGCTCGACCCGCAGCTTCTCGATCAGCTTGGCCGGCGTCGTCCGCAGGTGATCGAGGCAACGCCGATGTAGGGTGCGCGGCGAGAGGCCGGCTCGACGAGCGAACGCGCCGACGTCCACCATCGCGAGGTTGGCACGGGTCCAGGCGATGGCGGGCCCCAGCGGGTCCGAGCCCGCCGTCTGAGCCAGCAGCGCGTCGCTGAACTGTGATTGGTAACCTGGCCGACGCACGTAGAGCACCAGGCGCGCCGCAACGGCGTCGGCGACCCTCGGGCCAAAGTCTTCGTCGACGAGCGCGAGGGCCATGTCGATCCCCGTCGTGACGCCCGCCGACGTCCACACGTTGCCGTCCTTCACGAAGATTGCATTGGCGTCCACCTTCACGCTCGGGAAGAGGCGCGCGAGACGTTCGCACGCTGACCAGTGGGTGGCCGCCCGCCGCCCTTCGAGCAGGCCGGCAGCGGCCAGGATGAAGGCGCCCGAACAGACCGACGTCAGTCGGCGCACGACGGCGGTGGCGGAACGCAGCCAGCGCGCGAGGCGGCGATCCTGCATGGCCTCGCGGATCGCCCCGTCGTCGCCGCCGGCGACGATGATCGTGTCGTCGGATCGCGGGCGGATTCGGGCGAGATCGCGGGTGCGGATGCGCAGCGACGAGGTGGTCGTTCGCTCGCCGCCCCCTATAGAGGTGAATGCCAGACTGTAGAGCAAACGGCCCGAGACGCGCGTCGCTGCGGCGAAGACCTCCGCGGGACCCGTGACGTCCAAGGTCTGAACGCCGTCGAACGCGATGATGAGAATTCTGGGCATCTGGCAGAAAATAGATGATCGTTGTCATTTGTGCCAAGGGCACTTCATGTAAAAAGGGCTACGGAGGATGGTGACTCATGACGCTCGAGATCGGAATGCTGACCTTCCCGGGGCTAAATCAACTGGACCTGACGGGGCCGTTCGAGGTCCTGCACCGCGTCCCCGAGGCACGGGTCCACCTGCTCTGGAAGGACACGGACTCGATCCGCTCCGATTCCGGCCTCGAACTGCGCCCCACCTTGACTTTGGCGGCGAGCCCCCCGCTTGACGTTGTGTTCGTGCCGGGCGGGTTCGGCCAGTGGGCCGTCCAGACCGACGAGACGGTGCTCGCGTTCCTGCGCGACCACGGGTCACGCGCTCGATACGTGACATCGGTTTGCACGGGCGCCCTCGTGCTCGGCGCCGCGGGTCTCCTCGAAGGGTACGAGGCGACCACCCATTGGGCCTACGTCGATCTCCTGGGGGCCTTCGGGGCCCGCCACGTCCGCAAGCGGGTCGTCGTCGATCGCAACCGCGTCACGGGCGGCGGCGTGACCGCCGGCATCGACTTTGGGCTACGCCTTCTCGCCGAGATCGCCGGTGAGACGGCCGCCCAGATGACCCAGCTCGGCCTCGAATATGACCCCCAGCCGCCGTTCGCCGCCGGCCACCCTGACGTCGCGGGCGAGCCCCTGACCACCGAGGTCCGCCGCCGACTCGCCGCGCGGATCGCCCGCGAGGGAATGGAGCCGAGGCTCCGCAGCCTGCGCGAGAGGGCCACCGGTCAACGCACGCACCTCACGTTCGCGGTTGGAAAATAATTCCAGGCTCCGGCGGCGCCGACGTTCCATCCAGTGAAGCCGTCGCAGTAGCTGAGTCCCCAGGCGGTTCCCCCGATCTTGGAAGCTTCGGCTGCCCAGAACCAGTACTCGGGCGCCTTGCAGCCGTTTGGGTTCCCGGGAAACGCGGTGCGGTTGATGGCCCCGCCGACCAGGGCTTCGTTCACCGTCGACGCCAGCTCGTTGAGGGTGGGCATGCGCCAGCCACCATGTCCGTTCAGGTTGAGAGCGGCGCAGTAAGCGGGCCCGTCGGCCCACGTTATCGTGGCCGGCGAGAAACCCTGCTGCCACGTCAGGCCCGTGTAGTTGTCCGCTACCTCGCCGTTGGGGGCGGTACCCGTGATGCTGTAGTGATTGGCGGGCTCCTTGGCCAGGACGTCCGCCGCTTCGCCGGTGCCGTTACCACGGACACAGCGGGCGACGTTGTTGGTCCCGGTCATGGAGACAGCGTTGCTGGTGAAGCCGTTCGCCCCATATCCAAAGTGGAAGTTACTGGCGCTGATCCCCAGGATGGTTTCGTACCACCACGAAGCCGTATCATAGTAGCCCCCTGTCACGGTGAAGATCGTCGGGTACCCTTTTGCCCCCAAAGTGACATCGGTAATCGACGCCATCTCAACGCGCGTAGGCAGCCGCCAGTCGCTGAATCCACCGTAGTTGCTGGTTCCGAGGGCGGCGCAGCGATCGACGCTGGCCTGCCAAGTTCCCTGCGTCGCGGGATTTGCCTTCTCCCAAGTCAGGCATGTGATGTTGTCACGCACGGCACCGTTGCCAAGATCCGTGTAATTCTGGTGGTTGGGAACGTTGTCCGGGCTGCTGGCGGGATTGGGCATCCTCCAGCATGCCCATTTGTGCGAACCGCATGTGGATTCCACGCAGCTTCCGCTCGCGCCGGCCGTCGCGGGGGAACCGCCGGTTCCGGTCGCGCCATCACCGCCGGTCGCATTGCCCGTTGCGCCGCCGGCCGCTTTGCCGCCCCCGGAACCGTTGCCGCCGCCGGGCCTCACGCCGCCGCCGATTCCGCTTCTGCCACCGGTCGCGTTGGCGCCACCGGTGTCGGGCATTCCGCCCGACCCACTCGGGCCACCGCTTTCGGGCTGTCCGGCGGCCCCGCCCGAACCTCTCCCGCTAGAAGGAGGCGATACACCGGCGCCACAACCGATCGCCGATATGACCAGGAACCCAACAAGGAGGGAGGTGCCCGGACTCGGACAACGAGTGGAGTTCAACCCGCGGTCATGCGCCATCCCCATCCCTTCATTTTACTCCGAAGTGCGTCAGGTGATTCGGTCAAACCGTGTCGCATCACCGGCGCGGCTCTCGGATCCGGACGAAAGGGGGGTGAAGCGGAGCCTCGTTTTGACAATTCGTGCCTGGTGGCGTCCCTGCCCCCGCTTCCGAGTGATGCGAGACTGTTCACGTGCGCGGTTGTTGACCCTGGCATTGAAGGCGACGATGACTTCTCATTCGGACCAGCCTCCGTTGATGCTCCCGAGCTGTTCGGCATGGCTGGCGTGCGTCAGATCGCCCGCAACCGAACCCCTTCGTCGTAAAGCGCGCCGCCTTCTCCGATGTCCGTGGTGGCGGCGCGTATCAGCGCGTTCGCGCAGTGGCCCGTCGACAGGTGGCCGCCTTTAGGAACGATGGCGACGTCCGCGCGTTGTCGGGGATCGATTCGCACACGAACCTGGATGGTACCGACCACCGACTCCAGGCACGCGACCTGCCCTTCGGTCAAACCGGCCGCCCGCGCGACGGACGGGTGCACCGTGCACGGCGTCGGTCCACCCGTAGGCCCATCATTGGAACGCGACCATTGCGACGACTGCGACCGGTCCGACGACAACGACAACAGCGCAAGCGGATATTCCTCCGCCCGCGAAACGGGCTCGGGAGCCGCTGTGATCAGGTTCACGCGACCGGTGGGTGTCGGAAATTTGCCGTCCGCGAACAACACCTTCGGGGACAGGGGATTGCGCATGGGCGCCGCTTCCAGCGCCTCCAAGGTCATTCCAGCGCCACGTGCCGCTGGCGACAGAATCCCATCCTGCCATTGGCGCGCGGTACCGGCCATCTGCTCGCCCAGTCCCACGCGCTCGGCCAGCGCCATCCCACGAAACGGGCCGGTGAATGCCGTCCGCGCCCCGGCGCAGCGGCGTCGTCAGGCGTTCAGATCCGTATTGCAGGTTTAGGAAGTGATTCGTCCGCCAACACAGAAAGCCGCGCGTGATCGGATGCTCCGCATCGCCTGCCAGCTTGACGACCCGACCGTCGCGCACCGTCGCGACGATTCCACACGCGTCGGGACAGTCGCGGTTGCAGATGGTCTTCGCTAACACGGTGCCCGTGGATTCAAGGTTGTGCACGCAGTGTCCTCCGTGCAATCGCCGCCGTCGGCGTCCTCCGTACCGTCCATCGGGCTGGAAGCTTATCGATACGTTCACCATCGTGGCGGTGTTTCGGTGCGCGTGTGTCGCCTTGCGAATCCGCCCGATTTCCTCTGCGCTCGGTTACCCGGAATTGGCGCTGCCGGCGCTGGGGAGCAGGATGCTGTGCCCTCGCCATTCGGATAAGGCAGATTTTCCGGGGTTCACCGCCAGGTCCCACCGTCCACGCCCCCGGGCTCCAGGAGCAACGGCAACGCAGGCGACGACGACGGTGGGTTTTCGGCGGTGGCGCCCGCTGGCGGGGCTGGCGTGTCGTGACCCACGGACAATCGCTCTGTCATCTCGAGCAGTGACGAGTCGAGATCCCGCGCCAAAATTGCGTCCCGGCCGAGGGTGCGGGACAGATCGCGGCCACGCCGCCGGTCTTCCGCGGAGCCCGGATTCGACAAGGTTCGACGATAGTCCAGCGTGTGCTGGACCTGAACCCGCAGGGAATCGACGACCCGTGCGACCAGATCGCGCTCGTCCGCGCCGAGTGCGGCGGGGGGCCATGCGCGCCATGATCCGGATCCCAAGGCCGTCGATGGCCCGAGGACGAACAACCGTCCCACGTCTCCGAAAGCACCCTCCTTAGGCAGATCCTCGATCACCAATACGCGGCGATCATCGAGCGGAAACTGCTTGCCGTAAAAATGATAGGTCAACGTTCCATCACGCTCCTCCGCGCGAACCGTGGTCCCGCCGAAATCAAACAAAGGCAGGGCACTTGGACCCAATGCCTCGATCAGACGAATGCGCTCCTTGGCGCCAAGGCCGCTGCCCGCTTCCGACAGGGCGCGTGGAACGCGTTTCTTGCGACGCATGAATTCGACCAGTTGGTCGATGCCGACGACGACGTTCAGCGCGCTGTGTCCCTTGTAACCGGCGTGATACATGCCCACGAGCTGCAGCTCCCGCGTCGCGCACGACACGGCGAGCACGGGACTGCCCGAGTTTCCCTCGGACAACAACGCGTCCACGACAAAATCCACGTGGTCCCAGCCCTGTTCCTGGTCTCGGTCGTAGGGGTTCACGATTTTGCCATCGCTGACCGCCTGCATGACGCCCAGGGGAAATCCCCGAACGCGGATCGCGTTTCCCTGTCGAATACTGGCGCTTTTGCCAACCTTGTAGGGAATCACGTTCAGGGCCTGCGGGGCTTTCAACACCGCGGCGTCGAGGAGCGGATCGACCGCGACACGGGTCAGGGCAATCTGACCGGGTTCGAAGTCGTCGCGCTCGTCGCGGACAATGCGCAGCTTGTCGTCGACGCGCTTGCAGCCATCCGGCACGCCGTCCACCCGATGAGCGCCGTCCGTAACGTCGGGCCAAGAGGCGACGTGCTCGTTGGTCAGCAGGAAAGTTTCGCTACCCGTTGCTTCATAGGCGAAAGCGGAGCCGAGCTCGCTGGCGACGATCCGGCGGCGACGCAATTTTCCGTCCGCGCCGAAGAAGGGACATTCGTACCTGGCCGTGCTTCGAACAAGATAGCTGTATTGACCGCGCGGACCCTGTTCGATCTCGCGCGTGCGCATGGATTGGAGCTGAAGGGTGTCGCTGTATTCGCCCTGGCACTGCATGACGGTGGTGGCCGACAGGCGGGAGCGCGTGATGAAATCGAACGCGAATCCGATCACGGCCAGCGTGACGATTAGGAATAGCCAGCTCGATCGGAATTTCAACGCAACCGATTTTACCACGGAGGCCTCCGCCGCCGGTGTCGGGGCCTTCCGTTTCGGGAGTAGGATGGGCCACGGAGGCGCCGAGGGACGCGCGCCATCCGTCAGGACAGGAAATGAAGAAGGCCGCCAGTACTATTTACGTCGAGACCATCAAGGCGGCCATCGCCCTGTCGGGCAAGGCGAACTTCGATCACCTGCTGTGCGTGGGGGACCAGCAGATCCCCGAAGAGCTGTTCAGGGGGCATCCGAAGGCGCGCCGGAAGCTGGTCCAGGCGGTCGCCAGCAGCACACAGCGCGCGGTGATAGAGGCCCAGGGCATTCCCGTGTTGCCGGTTCCCGAATTCGATCTGGGCCGAGCCGAGAAATTGAAATTGGCCATCGTAGCGGGGATCGCGCGCGGGTTGTTCCACGAAGGGGACGTCGTGGTGGGGCTACTCGCCCGTGTGCCGTCCGCGTTGCCCGACTCCATCCTAGTCGTCACCGTGGCAGAGGAGGTCCAGGACGGGTCGTTCGGTTTTCTTCAGGCGCAGGGCGTCTCGGCTGGCGTGTTCGACGCTCTGTTCGATCTGGCCGTGCGAGTCGGTGTCGAGGGATGGGAGGGACGGCCGATCGGCGCGCTCTTCGTCGTGGGGGATGCCGCCAACGTGATGGAGAAGTCGCGCCAGCTCACGCTGAACCCATTTCAGGGTTATTCCGAAGACGAGCGAAACATCATGAATCCGGAGGTGCGCCACGCGCTGCACGCGTTCGCGGTTCTGGATGGTGCCGTCGTCATGCGCGAGGACGGCGTCGTCCTCGCGGCGGGACGCTACCTGAACTTCGATCAGGGTCGCGAAGTGGACGTCCCCTTGGGGCTGGGGGCGCGGCACATGGCGGCGGCCGGGATTTCGCGGGACAGCGATGCGATCGCGATTGTCGTATCCCAGACATCGGGGTCGGTGCGGGCGTTTCGAAAGGGCAAGGTGGCGCTGGAGCTGGCCCCGCGCGTTCGTCGGAGTTGAAAGTTCGAAGTATCCGCGACGGGTCACGAGGAATGGTAGCGTGACCGCCCCATGAAGACGCTGAACTGGCGGCTGCGCGATGTCGACGAGGCCGCCGTCGCGGATCTGGCGGCCCGCGTGGGGTTGCGCCCCTTGACGACCCGCATCTTGCTGTCCCGCGGGCAGGGCGCGTCGGACGGGATAGCGCGCTTTCTTGCGCCTCGGTTGGGGGAGATTCGACCACCGGCGGGCATGGCCGACCTCGATCGGGCGCTCGACCGGCTCGACCGGGCAATCGTCGACGGCGAAACCATCGGCGTATTTGGTGACTACGATGTCGACGGCGTGACGACCGCCGCGGTGCTGACCATAGCCCTGCGCGCCTTCGGGGCGACGGTCGTTCCACGCGTCGCCAGCCGGGGGGCCGGCTACGGGCTGCCCCCCGAGATCGTGGATGCCTTCGCCGAGCAGGGTTGTCGCCTAATCGTGACGGGCGATTGCGGAACCAGCGATTTCGCGGCGCTCGGGCGGGCGCGCGAACGCGGGATCGACGTGGTCGTGATCGATCACCATGAAATTCCCAGCGGCGAACGCATCGCTCACGCTCTCATCAATCCGCGCCAGTCGCACGATGCCTTTCCTTTCAAGGGGCTCGCTTCCTGTGGCATCGCGTTCTACCTGATGGCGGCCCTGCGCTCTCGGCTGAATGCGTCGAAGCTCGATGCTCGGGACTTGCTGGATCTGGTTGCGCTCGGCACCATCGCGGATCTCGTTCCGCTCGTCGACGAGAACCGAATCCTCGTCTTCGCGGGGCTGCGGGTGCTATCGGCGCGGCGACGTCCCGGTCTACGTGCATTGATCGGGTTGGCGCAGCTACCCGATGATCAGCCGATCGCGGCCACGGACGCGAGCTTTCGCCTGACGCCGCGTCTGAACGCGGCCGGGCGTCTGGGCGACGCGCAGCTCGCGCTGGACCTGTTGTTGGCGAACGACGACGCCCGGGCCAGCGAATTGGCGGCCCTCATCGACGACGTCAATCGCGAACGCCAGCGCATCCAGGAACAGGTCTGGGCCGAGGCGTTGGCGGCGGCCGAGCCCTGGTCCCAGGCCCCCGCGATCGTCGTCGGTCAGCAGGGTTGGCATCAAGGCGTGGTCGGCATCATCGCGGCCCGCCTCGTGGATCGCTTTGCCAGACCCGTTGTCGTGGTGGGATTCGACGGCGTCGTCGGGCGTGGATCGGCGCGGACGATCGGTGGGCTGAATCTGCACGAGGCGCTGACCGCTTGCGCGGACCATCTTGGTCGCTACGGCGGTCATGCCGCCGCGGCCGGTGTCAGCCTGCACCCCGACCAAATGGAAGGATTTCGCGCCGCCTTTCTCGCCGAGGTTGATCGACGGACGGGCGCTCGCGCGGATTCCGTCGTGCTCGTCGACGGGATCGTCGATCTCGCCGAAGTCAACATCGGCCTGGCCGAGGAACTGGGCCGCTTGGCGCCGTTCGGCGCGGGGAATGGCGAGCCGCTGCTGGCGATTCCGGGGTTGCTCACGACGGAAACCCGTGTCGTCGGCGGCAAGCACCTGCAGCTCAACCTTTCGAGCGGGGGCGCGCGGGGAGAAGCAATCTGCTTCAACATGGCCGACCAAGATCCGGGCCGGGGAGCCGCTATCGATCTGCTCGCCGTCGCCGATCTCGACACGTTTCGTGGCACCCGCAGAGCGCGCTTGCGGGTGAAACACCTGGTTCGCAGATTGGGCGATCCGCCCTGATGCCGCCGTTCATGTTAAATTCATGAGCTGATGACGGTGGGAGGACCCGTAGCGCCTAATTCCGAGGATCCGCTTCTCAACCGGGTGCTGTCGGAGCGCTATCGCATCCTGAAAAAGCTGGGCGAGGGCGGGATGGGTGTCGTCTATCTGGCCGAGCACGTCGTCATCGAGAAGAAGATCGCGCTGAAGGTATTGTTTCCCGATCTCACGCGACGCAGTGATCTGGTTCAACGGTTCTTGCAGGAGGCGAAGAGCGCTTCGCGCATCGGTCACGAGAACGTCATCGACATCACGGACTTCGGCCAATCGCCCGAGGGCTACGTCTTCATCGCGATGGAGTACTTGGTCGGTCAGGATCTCGGCCAGCTCCTGAAGGCTTCGGGGCCTTTACCCTGGGCACGCGCGCAACCCATCGTGTTGCAGATCGTCAAGGCGCTGCGCGCGGCACACGAGCGCGGCATCGTTCACCGCGACATGAAACCCGAAAACGTATTCGTGGTCCCGCGCGATGACGGTCGGGAATTCGTCAAGGTGCTGGATTTCGGCATCGCGAAGGTTTTGGGGCTGGACGAAGACGCGCCCCGATTGACGCGTACGGGAATGATTTTTGGGACGCCCGAGTACATGTCCCCCGAACAGGCACAGGGACAACAGGTCGACCACCGTGTCGACATCTACGCGGTCGGCTGCATTCTGTATCACATGCTGACGGGCGAGGTTCCGTTTAAGGCCGAATCCTTCATGGGCATCCTGTCGAAGCACATGCTCGAGACGCCGATCGCACCCGGTCGCCGCAATCCGGCCATCGAACCGCGGGTCGAGGCGGTCATCAACCGGGCCATGGAAAAGGATCCTGGCAAGCGGTTTCAGAGCATGCGCGAATTCGTGGAGGCTATTGCGCCGCTTGGTCACGTGCCCGATCTAAGTGGCGCCATTTCGTTGTCGACGGGAATGCCCACCTTGAGCACCGGCGTGAAGGCGCGAGCGGTTGTGCCCATCCCGCAGCAGACCACGGGGCCGGCGGTGGTGGTCCCGGAGCCGTTGCCCAACGCCACCAGGGAGGTCCAGGGACGTGTCGCCACGCCGCTGGCGCAAGCGAACCCCGAGGCCCGGCGTTCGCAGACGGAGATATTTTCACACGATCACGAGGCACCGCCCCCGCGTGCCCGCTTGGGGAACATGGTCGTGGTAACGCTGGCGGCCGTGGTCGCGCTGGGGCTGATCCTATTTTTCGTCCTGCGCGGCCCCTCCGGCGGATCGGGATCGGTGCCGGCGGGGGCCCCCGCGACAACGGGCGCGACTCCCGCGCCCACGGCTGGCAGCGGATCGCCGGGTGCGTCGGCGCCCACGACGGGGACTGTGTCGGCAGAGCCCAATGAGGTCGCTCCAGGCAGCTCCCGAATCGCCCCCGCCGCGCCGTCCGGGGCGGCGGAGGCAACGACAAGTCGTACGGCGGCGGGATCGGGATCGAAGAAAAGCAAGGACGGGGGGCGCCCGCGGCGCTCTTCCCGTGAGGCCATCGATTCGCTGTTTCCCTCGGAGCCAGCCGACAAGGCCCCCAAGCCCGCGGGCGCCCGCACCCCCAGCGAGCTGAAGAATCCCTTCTCCGCGCCGTAGGCCGGCCCGCGGATTTCCGTGCTATAGGGGCGCCCCATCATGTCGCCGTCCGCTTCCGTTCAAGCGCCCACCAGCAAAAAGAAGCAGTCCCTCATGCCGTCGGCACCGTTGCGTAGACGTTTGCGCGCGCACGGTCACGCCCTGAACGCTCTGGTGCGCATCGGCAAGGATGGGATCACGCCCGGCGTCGTGCGCCAGCTGACCCAGATCCTGTTCGATCACGAGCTCTGCAAGATCAAGCTGGAAGCGGAATGCCCGATCGATCGTTTCGCGGCGGCCGAACACATTGCCGAGCAGCCGGGTATGAACATCGTCCAAATTCTGGGACGCACGATCCTGGTCTACAAGCGCCATCCGCAGAATCCACGTTTCGAGGGCAGCCACGCGAAGACGGAAACGGCCCCTACACGCGCCTCGACTCGACCGAAGGCCGTCGGTCGGAGGACCGCGGCCGACTGACGGCGCGACCACAGCGTCCAGACACGCAACGCTGTTCTGTCTGGCACCTTGCGCGGCAGGCCCACCAGCGGAAGGATAGGTGCCCATGATGGCGTTTGGCGCGCTGGAGGACGCCCGGGTAGCCCGCGGACTACGCTTGGTCGTTCTGGCGGGGCAGGTTCAAGCCCTGCTCACTCCATAGAACCGGGCGATCAATGGGATCAAACGGGTAGTGCGAGAGGTCCAGATGACCGGTCTCCTTGCCGCCGGTCACCTTGGTTCCAAGCGCGCTGCGCGCCACGACGTCGACAGCGGCAACCTGCCAGGCGATCAGCTCACGCGGCTTTTTTCCGCTGGCCTTCTTCAATCCACAACTCGACGAGTCGACGCCGCGCCGGCGCCAGGACCACGGGGTTCCTGACGCCGTACCCTTGCGCAGTACGCCGATGGTAGGCTGACCCTGTGCGTGGGTTTCCCGTCGAGGTGAGTCCCGAGGTCGCGGCGTTTCATCGAGACGCCTTCGTGTTCGACCTGCACAACGATCTGCTGACCAAGCTGACACATTTTCCCCACGACATCTCCAAGGAAAACGGCACGGCGACATTCTGGAATCCTCTGCGCCTGGATTTGGACCTGCCGCGCATTCGCAGGGGGGGAATCGATGCCCTCGGGTGCCTGTTGTTTTCGGGATTTCGCTTCGACTCGGGCCGCATCCGCTTCTGGCGCCAACTGGACCACGCGCGAGAGCTGGCGCGGCGGCACGCGGACGCCTTGATCCTGGCGCGGACGACCACGGAGATCGAGGCCGCGCGGGCAACCGGACGAGTTGCCCTGATCTTGGGGGTCGAGGGCAGCTACGCCATCGACGCGGACGTCGAGGCTGGTGTCGAGCGGCTGGCGGACGCGGGCGTGCGCTTCATCGGTCCCCTGTGGGAACGCGACAGCGCCGCCGGTGGATCCTGCCGTTCGAAGGAAGATCGCGGTCTGACCGACGTGGGTGAATCACTGGTCGCGGCGTGTAATGCGCGGCGCATCTTCCTGGATGTGGCCCACGCCGGCAAGCGCACGTTCTGGGACATGTACGAGCGGTCGGCGCTGCCGATTTTTTCGTCGCACTCGGGTGCGGCCGCGGTTCATGCGCACCCACGCAATCTCGACGACGATCAGCTTCGGGCGATTGGTCGAGCCGGAGGCATCGTCGGCGTCATCTTCGTGGCGCCGTACCTCGGCGGCGCGTTTTGCACGATCGAACGCATAGCGGACCACATCGAACACGTGGCGGCCGTGGCTGGCGACGACGCGGTCGCGCTCGGTTCGGACTTCGACGGGTTCATGTTTCTGCCTCGGGGCATGCGGGACGCGGCCGATTTGCCCAGGCTGACGGAGCTTCTATGGAGGCGCGGGTGGCCTCCGGAGCGGCTGGCGAAGCTGCTCGGTCAGAATGCTTTAGGCTTCTTTCGGCGAGGCGAGGCGCCGCCCAGGGAGTGACACCGGGCCAGACACGGGCTAACGAGCCCGGGCGCGGCAATGCCGCATTGGATGCCTTACCCGATCGAAATGTTCACGAATGAGGTAAATTTTCATCTCCGCCGATCCAATAGCCAATCCAAGCACGGGGAGGTCCAGCTTCGCTGGACCGGCCTCGCCGTCAAGTAACTCCGTGGGGGTCTCGCAGGGGGCCTTCCCAGGCCCCTTGCGGCGGCGAAGCCGCGTTCGTGGGCGAGTGACACCAGCCGGGGCCCGGGTTATCACTGAGGCGTGAAGGCCGATGCAGAGCCACCTCGCGACCAGTTGAACCTGCGCGACCTGGATGGCCGTGAGATGCTGGCCGCTCTGGCGCGGTTCGGCGTTGCTGCCGACGTGGCGCGCCGGGTGTTCGCCGCCGTCCACCGCGACGGTGGCGATTCGATGGAAAGGGTACAGGGACGAATCCGGGGGCTGTCGCGCGCCACGGCCCGGGCAATTGATACCGCCAGCGTCTGGCCCGAACTGAATGTGTTGGAACGCCGACGGGCGGATGATGG
>JADGRC010000342.1 GCA_017881245.1 Pseudomonadota bacterium | reverse complement strand
GGGTCCCGGACGGGTCTCGGACGACGGCAGCCCCGCTCCGCGCGGCGCGAAGTCCACCCCCTCATGGATCTCGCAAGGCCGCTTGGTTGCGCTCGCTTCGCGAGCACTCTGTTCCGGATCCGGACCGGATCCGGACCGCTCCGGATAAAGGGCGCTCGGCGCAAGCCGAGCGCAAAGGCGCGGCCACGGATGTCAGGCGAGTGCTGGCGCTGGCGCCGCGCATACAGGGGGTTATCTTCTCGCGTGAGGAGATCCTGAGCGTGAGGAGATCCTGAGCGCGGGGAGATCCTGAGCGTGAGAGGGTCCGGGATCGCGATGGTGCTCCCGCTGCGGCAGCTCCTACGGGTCTTCGGTGTCGGGCTCCGTTTCGGGGTCAGCCGCCACTGGCTCGACGACGAGCAGTACGGGCCCCCCTGCACTCATGATCACCATGTAAGGCGAATCTGGCGTCGAGGCAACGGCCGCGTGGACGAGCGCGCTCGCCCCGGCCATGAGCGCCGCATGCCCCGGCGATAGGTCCACCGGCGACACCCGCGGACCCTCCGCGAGTTCGTATGTAACCGTTCGCCAATCGTCGGACAACGCCAGGACGCGCTGAACGTGGGGACCACCGACAGCGGCCAGGGCTTGCAGGCGTTCCAGGTCCAGGTCAGTCACGGGCCGATCGCGGATCTCGATCATGACGGGCCTGCCAAGATCCGGATCGTGCCTTCGAAAGAGCGATCCCAGCGCAGAGCGTCCGAGGGGCAGATCGGGTGCCCCGGTGTCGTGCGTATCGCTTGGCGCTTCGTTCGGTGGCGGGCGCGGGACAGGCGCGACCCCGGCGATTGCCGGCAGGGAGATCCCGGCGTCGGCCGCTTCGCCCGGCCACAAGGCGCGAATCACATCTGCCATCTCGGCTGCGGAGGTCCAGCGCTCCGACGGGGCCTTGCACAGCGCCCGCAGCAGGACGCGGTCGTGGGCCTCGGTCACGCGGACTTCGTCCACGCTGTCGGGGATCGTCAGCGTCGCGGTGGTCGTCATCATCTGCGCGGGCGTTGTCATTGTCGCGCACGCGCTCGGTCGCGGGGGGTCGTCGCCTAGGTGCTGGGCGACGATGTCGGGCCCTTGGAACGGCAGACGTCCCGTGAGCGCCTCGAACAGGGTCACGGCCAGTGCGTAGAGGTCGGCACCCGGGCCGATGGCACCACCGCTGATTTGCTCAGGCGACATGTACGCGACGGTGCCCAGTAATCCCGCCGTTTGGGTCTGTCCAAAGTCGACCAAGTGCGCCGCGCCAAAATCGGCCAGTTTGGCGTTTCCGATCGCATCAAAAAGGATATTCGCGGGCTTCACGTCCCTGTGGACCATCCCGGCCTCGTGCGCGGCGCTCAAGGCGGAAAGGAGATCCAGTGCCAAGCGCCGCACGGCCCCGGGCGACAGGACTCGTTCTTCCTTCAGCCGATCCGCCAGGGTGCCCCCGGACATCAACTCCAAGACGAACAGGCCCATTGCCGGATCGGCGTCCTGAAGGGCGACGATATTAGGGTGGCGCAATCGCCCGGCCGCCTCCGCTTCGCGCGTGAATCGCAGGTAGGCCTGCCTTTCGGGTCCGCTGGCACCGGTTGCCACTGCCAGAAGCTTCAGGGCAACGGGATGTCCGAGCAGGGTGTCCTCGGCCAGATAGACGTGGCTGGTGGCGCCCGCTCCCAACGACTTTAGAACCTTGAAGCGTTGTCGAAGGAGGCCAGGGGTCGCGACGATCTGGCCCATCGTCGAGGTTCCGGCCGAAACGGCGGCGGCGTCCAGCTCCGCGAGCTCGTCCGGCGAGTCGGGCAGGTCGGGCCATTCGCGTCGCAGCCGTCGCACGATCTCGGCAGCGGCGATTCGAAAACCGAGGGCCACGAGTTCGGACGTCAGAGCACGCCCCGCGGATAGGCGTACCGCCGAATCGGGGGAGCGCATCGCGCCTTGAAGCGCGCGCGCCGCGTCCTGGTGTCGCCCAAGGCGCCCCAGCAATCGTCCAAGCGCAAGATGAACCGACGCCGCGTCCTCGGGGCTTGTCGCCGCGGCGAGAGCTTGTTCGTAAGCGATTCCGGCCTCGCGCGCGCGCCCGGCAAGCTCCTCCATTCGCCCGGCATCCAGCAGATTTCCCGCGCGGCGAAAGTATTCGCCGGCAAGGGCCGGCTCGCCGGCCCCTTCGAACATACGGGCGGCTTCCCAATGTCGACCGCGCGTCGCGAACGATGCCGCGGCGGCCCGGGCTTCGGCGTTTGCGCTTCGTGGAATATCCGCGGCGATGCGCGCCGCGGTGGCGGTGTCCCCCGCGTCCAGTGCCAGCCGGATCGCCAACGGCCGGTCGGCAAGAGCCAAGGCCAAAGGGAGGGCGTCCGCGAAGCGCCAGATTCTTTCATAAAGGAGGATCGCGCGCGCGAGATCGCCGCGCGCGACGGCCAAGCGGGCGGCTGCCGCGTAATCCCCGTCGCCGGCCAGCGCAGCCACGGGATCGGCCAGCGCACCGACGGCGCCTGACGTACCCTGGCTGTTGTCGTCGGCTGCCATCCCAAGCCTGCCCGTTTCATGGTAGCAAGAACGCCGATTGTGATGGAAAGGAACGCCGGCGCCGATATCCGAACGGACACGGAACCGCCGGTCCTGGGCGTTCTCGGGGGCAGCGGCCTCTACGACCTTGATGGTTTGAGCGACGTTCGCGAGGAGCCGACGGACACGCCGTTCGGTCGTCCATCGGGTCCGCTGGTTATTGGTCGCATGGCGGGCGCGCGGATCGTGTTCCTCTCGCGCCATGGACGCGGCCACCTCCTGTCGCCATCGGAGATTAACTACCGGGCGAATGTTCACGCCCTGAAGCAGGCGGGGGTGGGGAGGGTCCTGTCGATTTCGGCGGTCGGCTCGTTGCGCGAAGGTATTCTGCCGGGCGATCTCGTGTTACCTGACCAGTTCATCGACAAGACCCACCGGCGAGAATCCACGTTCTTTGGTGCTGGGGTCGTCGGGCACGTCAGCTTCGCCGATCCGATTTGTTCGGCTTTCAGTCACCTTGTGGCTACAGCCGCCTCCGAAACGGGGACCGCCGTCGCACCCGCGGACGAACGTGTACGAAATCCCACTGGGCCGTCCGGGGGCGCCGGGCGACGCCTATCCCGATTGCACCGTGGCGGAACCTACGTGTGCATGGAGGGACCGCAGTTTTCGACGCGCGCTGAATCACTGCTGCACCGAGGATGGGGGGCTGATGTGATCGGGATGACCGCGGTGACCGAGGCCAAGCTGGTCCGGGAGGCCGAGATGTGCTTTGCACTGCTGGCGTTGTCGACCGACTACGACTGCTGGCGCCCCACCGAGGAAGGGGTCACTGCGGCTTCGGTGGTCACGGTCCTCGCCGCGAACATCGCGCGCGCTCAAGACGTGGTCAAAGCGTTAGTTCCACTTTCCGCCGGACCACGAACCTGCGGTTGCGCGCGTTCCGCCGAGCATGCGATCTTGACCGCCCGAGAGGGCATTGCGCCGGAGGCGCGGGAGCGGCTTCGGATCTTGTACGGGAGGTATCTGTGACATTCGAACCAAAGCCCCATTCTTTGCTGGTCGTCGGTTCCGTTGGCCTGGATGACGTGGAAACGCGGGCCGGCAAACGCACGTCGGTTCTGGGCGGCGCCGCCTCGTATTTTTCCGTGGCGGCGTCTTTCCTGGCGCCTCCGCGCATGGTCGCGGTCGTCGGCACCGATTTTCCGGCCGAGCACTCCGCCCTGTTCGAAAGGCACGGTGTGGATTTGACGGGCCTGGAACGGGTTCCGGGCGAAACGTTTCGCTGGTCGGGCGTGTACTCGCCGGATTTCATCACCCGTACGACTCTGGCGACCAAACTCAATGTGTTCTCGGATTTTCGGCCGAAGTTGCCTGCGGGATGGGGCGCATCGGAGTTGGTGTTCTTGGCCAACATCGACCCGCAGTTACAGTTCAACGTGCTGGAGCAGGCGGGCAAGCCCCGGTTCGTCGCGTGCGACACCATGAATTTCTGGATTGGTGGCCGGCGGCCCGACCTGCTGAGGTTGCTCGCCCGCGTGGACATGTTGATGCTGAACGACGAAGAGGCGCGTCAGCTTTCCGGTGAAACGAACCTTCCGGCGGCGGCGCGCGCGATCCGGGCGCTTGGGCCGAGCGCGGTCATCATCAAGCGCGGCGACGCGGGCGCGCTGCTGTTCCACGAAGCGGGCGTGTTCTCGGCGCCCGCGTTCCCCATCGAGAATGTCGTGGACCCGACCGGCGCGGGCGATTCGTTCGCGGGTGGGTTCATGGGCTGGCTGGCCCGTTCGGGTTCCACCACGCCGCAAACCATCCGCACGGCGATGATTCTGGGCTCGGTTTTGGCCTCGTTCGCCGTCGAGGATTTCAGCCTGGACCGTTTTCGATCGCTCGATTTGTCCCAGATTCGGGAGCGGTTCGCGGCGTTCGCGGACCTGGTGCACTTCGAGAAAATTCGGTTCTAGATGCCTTACCGTCCGTGCGAGGGCGAGCCGTGCCCATGATCTGGGAAATCGTGCGGAGAGACATTCCCAGCTTGCTGAAGACGTTGACATGAGCCTTCGATCCAGAGCGCGGGCCAGAGTGCGGGCACCGTTCACGGTCGTCGGGTTGTGTCTGTTCGGGGTTGTGTTAGTGCCCGCCCAAGGTCTCGCCCTGGCCAAATCGCGGCTGTCCTCGTGCTCCGATGGGGGCGACGCGCGAGGCGGCGACCGGGCGCAGATTTGGATCGCCCCGCAGAGCCCGACAGCCGGGCGACCGTTTCGCGTCCTTGCAGTCTCCGAGGACGCGCAGGGGGCCGCCGAGATCGTCGTGACCGCGCCCGGCGGCCGGCGCGAATCCCTGCGCACGGTGCGGCGGGGCGGGGCGCCGTGGAGCTACGACGCGAGCGTTGCCAGCGTGGATGGGGGTTCCTACACGATCGAGCTCGTTCGGGACAGCAAGACGGTTGCTTGTCGCGTGGTGGACGTCGCGCCTCGTGGTCGCCGGCGGCCACCCGGACGGGTGGTGACCGCGGGAACTTGGGCGGCGTCGCGCGCTTGGGATCGTGCCACGGAGAATTTCTATTCGGCCTGGATCGAATCGCTGTTCGACGCACCAGCAGGAGAAACGCTGGGGTTTCGCCCGCTGGCGCAGGCGCTGCGGGATAGCGATCGGAACTTCTTCCACGACTACCTCGGATTGGGGGAAGACGATGCCAAGGCAAAATCCGCTTTGACAGCCGCGCCCGATTGCGCCGATTTGCCGTATTTTCTGCGGGCGTACTTCAGTTGGAAGGTGGGCCTGCCTTTTGGATTGCGTGATTGCGACCGCGGGACCGATTCGCGTCCGCCACGTTGCGGAGATCTGATCACGAACGAGACACCGATCCCGGGCGCTCCGCGGGATCCCCTCGGCGCGATGAAAAAATTCTTGCGGTTGCTGGGAAACAAGGTGCATTCCGGCAGCGCTCGCACGGCGCTCAGCGACGATGGCACGGACTACTATCCCGTCAAGCTGGGCCGAGAGACCTTGCGCCCCGGAACGGTCTTCGCCGATCCGTATGGCCATGTGTTGATGTTGGTGAAGTGGATCGAACAGGGGGCCGATGCTGGGGGCATCCTTCTGGCCGTGGACGGCCAACCCGACGGCTCCGTCGGGCGAAAGCGTTTCTGGGAAGGGACCTTCCTGTACGCCAACGATATCGTGGGCGCGGGACCTGGGTTCAAGGCATTTCGTCCCTTGGTGCGCGGCGGTGACGGCAAATTGGCGCCGCTCCCGAACGCGGCATTGCGCGCCGATCACCGTTTTGTGCCCTTTTCGATCGAACAACAAGATCTGGCGCGCGACGCCTTCTACGCGCGGATGGGGAAATTCATCAATCCGCGGGGTCTTGATGCGGCGGCCGCCCATCGCGAAACGCTGGACGCCCTGGTCGAGCAACTGGTGACGCGCCTGGGCTCGGTGGACAACGGCGAAAAATACATGCGCGAGAACAACAATCCGGTCGTGCCGATGCCCGAGGGCGCGAAGATCTTCGAGACCATCGGACCGTGGGAAGACTACGCGACCCCGTCACGCGACATGCGCCTGCAGATCGCCATGCACGTCCTCGAAACCTTGCCCGAACGGATCGTGTCCCATCCGGAGCTCTTCAATTTGGGTGGCCGGAAGCCCGAAATCGTTCGGGCGGAAGTGGAACGTTTGCACGCGCTGCGCATCAAGGAGAAGAGCATCGAGTACCAACGAAGTGATGGAACGCCCTTCAAGCTGACGGTGGCCGACGTACTTTCGCGCAAGGCGGGCTTCGAGATCGCCTACAACCCGAACGACTGCGTCGAGGTGCGTTGGGCCGCCCCGGAAGGCTCCGCCGAAGCGGCGACCTGTAAGCGGCACGCGCCGGACGACCAACGTGCCCGGATGGCCCAGGTGCGTGCGTGGTTTCACGAGATGCGGCGTCCCGCGCGGTAACCCATCAAGCTCTCTTCTCCTCGCCGGAGGCAGACCAACACGGCCGCAATACCATCGCTCGGCCCATCAATGGTCCTTGAGGGCCTCCACGAGGCGCGTACTCATCCGGCCCCGAGCACGCAGCGTCAGAGTCCTTGAGCCATCGGGAGTGGGGCCAATGGTGACGTGGAGGTGGTCGTCGGGGACCGCCATGGGGAACAGGTCCACCCATTCAATGACCACGGCGGCGCGGTCGAATATTTCGTCCAAGCCGAGTTCCGCGAGCTCAGTCTGATCGCGCAGCCGGTAGAAGTCCGCGTGGACGAACGGGACGCGCGCGGGATGCTCGTTGACGAGCGCGAATGTCGGGCTGGCGACGTGTCGATCGGGGGCCACCTCCAACCCTTCCCCGATGCCCTGCGCCAGGGTGGTCTTTCCCGCGCCGAGAGGACCCGTGAGGCCAATGACGTCCCCGATGCGCATCGCGCGACCGAGCGCTCGGCCAAACGCCTTCATGTCGTCCGCGGTCGATGCGACTATTTCGTGGGGTTCTGGAAGCAACGCGAGAAGTCTCCGTTGATGTCACGAATGACGGCAATCGCCGCCTGCCGTGGTGGCGCAGTTTCGCCCGCCGGTCGCCATCGTTTCAACTCTTTCTGCTATCGTGACTGTCCTTGTATCGCCGTCTGCACCATGCCGCCCTGTCTCTGGCCGCCTTTTTCGCGGTTCTGGCGCCGACCATCGGACCTCGCGTGGCCCGGGCGCAGGCGCTGATCGCGCACGTGTTCGCGCGGACGTATCACGCGATGGGGACCGACGTCGTGTTGACAGCGTACACCCTGAACGACAAAAGCGCCGAGGAGGCCTTCACCGCGGCCTACAACGAAATTCGTCGCATCGAACGTCTGATGACCGACTGGGAATGGCCCGGCCAACCCGCGTCGGACGTGGTGCGCATCAACGCGGAGGCGGGCGGCAAGGCCGTGCCGGTTTCGGACGAGACGGTTGAGGTCATCGTCCAGTCGCTGGAGATGTCGCGCCTGTCCGGGGGCGCGTTCGACATCACGTACGCGGCCATGCGCGGTCTGTGGAAGTTCGACGAGGACATGGAGAAGCGCATTCCGCCCGCCGCCGAGATTGCCCGCCAGCGCCGTCTCATCAATTGGCGCGACGTGATCGTAGACCGCGCCGCCAATACGGTGAAGTTGCGCCGTCGCGGGATGCGCCTGGGCCTGGGCGGGATCGCCAAGGGTTACGCGGTGGATCGGGCGTCCGCCGTCCTGCGCGACTTTGGACTGACCGACTATATGGTTCAGGCGGGGGGCGATCTGTACGTTTCGGGGCAGAAGGGGCCGGCGAACTGGATGGTGGGGGTTCGCGATCCGCGCGGAGGTCCGCGCGACGTCATCGCGCGGATGCCGATCAAGGATCACGCATTTTCGACCGCGGGGGACTATGAACGTGCCTTCGTTCTCGGTGGCAAGCGCTACCACCACATCATCGATCCGAAGACCGGCTACCCGGCGACCGCGTCGCGCGGCGTGACCATCCTGGCGCCGAACGCGTTTCTGGCCGATGCGCTCGACGACGCGGTCTTCATTCTCGGGCCGGAAAAGGGGATTGCCCTGTGCGCGAAGTTTCCGGATACGGCGACGGTCGTCGTCGACGCCCACAACAAGGTGTGGATGTCCCCGTCGCTGCGGGGCAAGCTGGTCCTGACGGGCGAGCCGCACGATGGCGTCTGATGATGGGGCGTTGATCCTGCCGCGCGATTCCGCCGTGCCCGCCTCCACCGACGTGGCAATCATCGGAGGCGGGGTGATGGGATGCGCGGTCGCGCTGCGCCTCGCCCAGCGTGGCGTTGGGGTGACGGTCATCGAACGCGGCATCCCGGGGGCCGAGGCGTCGAGCGCGGCCGCGGGAATGCTGGCGCCGCAGATGGAGGCGGACGGACCGGGTCCGATGCTGGACATGGGCCTGCGCAGTCGCGCCCTGTATCCGTCCTTGGCCGTCGAGCTCGACGAGGCGACCGGTATAGACATTGGCTACGTAAAATCCGGGGTGCTGGCCGTGGCGCTGACCGACGATGACGATCGGGCGCTCGGTGCACGGCGCATTTGGCAGGCGGCGCGCGGGATGCGCCTCGAGGCGCTGTCGGGCGACGCCGCACGTGCGCGCGAAGCGGAGCTTGGGCCGGCAGTGCGTTCGGCGCTGTATTTTGCAGACGATGCGCAGGTTAATCCACGGGCCCTGGCGCGTGCTTTTTCCCAGGCCGCGGCGGCAGCCGGCGCGCGGTTTCTGCAGGGCCGCTATGTCCGGCGCGTGTGTACGCAGGCGGGCATCGCCACCGGCGTCGAGCTGGACGGCGACACGCTCAACGCCGGGACGGTCGTGGTCGCCGCCGGAAGCTGGTCGGGCCTCGTGGAAGGGGCGGGGGTACCACCGTCGGTGGTGCGCCCTGCGCGCGGTCAATTGGTCGCGATTGAAACCAGGCCGCCCGTGTTCAAGCACGTCCTGTCCGTGCAGGGTCGCGGTTACCTGGTCCCGCGTCGCGACGGCACCGTCGTGGCCGGCAGCACGGTCGAGATGGTGGGCTTCCGCAAGGAAGTGACGGTCGGAGGTTTGGCGGGAATCCTGGAGTTGGCCCAGACCCTGGTTCCCGCGCTGGCGAACGCGCCCGTGATGCAGTCCTGGTCGAACTTTCGCCCCTATACCGAAGACCACCTTCCCGTCCTCGGCGCGACGGCCGTGCAGGGGTTGGTCCTCGCCACGGGACACTACCGCAACGGCATCCTGCTGGCCCCCGTCACGGCCCAAGCGATCGCGGATCTGATAGTGACCGGCAACGCAGGATTCGACCTCGGCCCGTTCTCAATCGAACGCTTCGCGCGAGCTTGATGTGCCTTCGGCGTGCGCGGGCGGTTTGATGCCCCTGGGCGTTTCGACGGGTTCAGAACCTGCGGAGTTCTATGGACGCAAAGTTCGCAATCCCAGCATCTTCGCGAGTCTTGACTGCCGATCGTCGTAGGTCACGAAGACCTTGCAATCGAGCACCAGGGCGCTTGAGACGTGTAGCACATCCAGCGTTCGAGTTCCGAGCCTTGGGGTATGCAGGCGACTGAGTTCCGCGGCTCGGATGAGGGCGGGTCGCCACATCAAGTCTACCAGGTGAAGGCGACCCTGGCTGATGTCGTCCTCCAGATCGTCAAACGCGCCTTTGCTTTCGTCAAGGCTGAGATCCCCGCGAAAGACCGCAAGTGAAATGCTGTTTACGATTTCGGCGCGGCCGTGAAGAGTTACTGGAAGGGGTCCGCGCACTCGCTTGCGCCATGCGCAAAAAGCTCGCGAGCGGTCGTCGTGAACGTAGAGCCGGCGTAGGGCGCTCGGGTCCACGTAGATCCTGTCAGCGCTCGCCACGTTCGTGATCGTCAAGGGCACGCGACGACGATGCCGCGATCGGACGGGGCTGGCGGTCACTCAGTCGGGCGAGGTAGTCGACAGCGGGCGAACTCTTTCGGGGCGGCGGGGAGTATGAACGCAAGACGTACGCGGGACGGCCACGGTCCGTCACAAGCAGCTCGCCTTCCCGAGCCAGGACCCGCTTCAAAGAGGGAAACTTGGTGCGCAGGTCGCGAATCGTCGCTTTGGTCATGACTACGAGTGAATCATATGTGATTCACGCAGGATCCGCGACCGAAAACGTCGCAAGCGATCTGAGTTTCTCGCTTCCACCGGCTTCCCCCGGCCAGCCCCCAGCACCCTCCCGGCGTCTCCGGAGGGGACCTTGGGTCCAGAGTCCCTGGGCATCCGGTCACCACCAGAACCAAAATGATGCTCGGGAGAAGATCGATGCTTCGAAGCCGAGGGAATGTCGAACTCGCGCGCGAAGAAGACCGCCGCTTCACGGAGGCTTCTGCAACATGGCTCGGAAGCGGAGCGATTACTTCTTGTCGTCCTTGTCGTCGCCTTCGTCCTTGTCGCTCTTGTCGTCGTCGCCGGATTTGTCGGGCGCTGCCTCCTCCGATTCGCCGTGACCTCTGCCGCCGTGTTCACCATCCATGATGACTGCCACGCCAGCCCAGCCCATCAGATACTGGTCGACGGCGCCGCCCGCGACATGCGCGGGTGGCGTGGCCGAGTAGGGTACGTGCATCGCCAAACCGTAGCGCCGCATTTCAGCGCCAGCCTGGACCTCCAGCAACGGGCTGATGCGATAGCCCACGCCCGCGCCCACCTCGAGTGCAGCGCCCGTGGCCTTGGGGAAATACGCGTTCGTCGCGATCCCCCCCAGTGACAGGCATTGCAGGTAGGCGAGGTTCCCCATCAGGGTGACTTCGGACGTGACATTCGTCCGCACGCCCGTTCCAATACGAACGTAGCGGTAGTCGACCTTGGGAACGTCGATGCCCATGCCGCCGGCGGGTTTGACCAACTGAAAGACTTGGTCACCAAACGCGACGGCACCGAACAGGCCGTAGGGTAGGCGAACCTTGGCGCCAATGGCCCAGTTCAAACCGTAGGTCTTGTAGCTTCCGGTTCCCATGGGCGCGGGTGTCGTCACCACCGGCAACAGGTATCCCAGATTCGCAGTGACGCCGATGTTCGAAATGAACCCGCTCGACGAGAAGGCCGCCGGATAGAGCTCTGCGTCCAGCGCCAGCTCGGGCGCGGCCGCCAGGTTGTATTTTGAGTCCCCGCTGCGATCCTGATTGTACGTGAGTGATCGCGACACCACGCGCGGCCCCACAAAAACGATCACCGCCTCTTGCTTGGACCCGCCGCCTTCCTCCGGCTCCGACTTCGCCGAGACGACGGTCTCGGAGCCCGAGTCGCTGGCACGGTCACTCTTCTTCTTCGAGGACTTTCTTGGTGATTCCTTATCGCTCGACTTGTCAGAATCGTCGCTGGCGACGGCCTTCTTGGCGCTTCCCTTGTCCTTGTCATCGTCATCGCCAGGATCGTCCGCGCCCGTCTCGGGGGCCGCCTCTTCTTGCGCCACCACGGCCTGCTTGGCGCCCGATGGTGCCTTGCCGCGGTCGATGGCCGAACCCAGGCGCTTCCAGAATGTCTTACCGACGATCATGGACAGTTTGCGCGGGTTCGGTCCCTTCCAACTGGCCTCCGCGGAGACGGAGCCATCCGAGCCGTCGCGCACGGTCAGGGTGGCCTTCTTCTTCGACACCTCGCCCGTGACAAACGCGGCGATACCCAGCTCCTTGGCCACCACCTGAAAGGAATCGTTGGTATCCAACGAGACCTTCAGCCTGCTTGCGGTCTTGGCGATCTGTTGCCCACCGATAACCTGGTAGCCGTTCGCCTTGCCCACTTTTGTCACGACATTCCGGGTAGCACCCTCTCCCGGGCCTCTGAATGTCAAGATACCCAGGCGCTTCGGCGCCGCCTGGGCCAGTTGCGTACCGCCGGCAAGCACCAGCGCCGCCAGCGACAAAGAAAGCGCGATTCGTACGTACATGGTCCTGGTCGTCATCATGGCTCCAAGGTTCCGTTGTCGGTCGTTACACTTTGCAATGGCAGGCAATGGCAGCTACGGGAGCTGCGAGTTGACCCAGTCTGTAATACAGGAAATGATCGCCTGATTCGGTACTAGCTGTCCGAACGGCATCAGCGAGAGCGGCCCACACGACTGATCGGTGACGCGCTTGATGAGGGCGCCGCTAGGCGGCTTGGTCGCATTCACCAGGTTCATACCCATACACCCCGTCCCCTTCATGGCAGGCACTTGAAACAGTCGACTCCAAACGTTGGCACTGACCAAGTCGACCCCGTTGGTTGGACCACTGATTGGGTCGTGGCATCCACCCGTTCCGCAGCCGAGGGTTTCATCGGTTGACTCAAAGTGCAGCTTCGGTGCGTCGCAGATCGTGCCCCCACCCCCGGTTCCGCCAGACATCATGCCTCCCGTGCCGCTGCCGGGGGCAACACCGCCCGGCTGAAGGAAGGCAGGATCAAGTGAACCCGGGCATCCCGCCAAGACCGACACGGCCACGCATATAAGTGCGATTCGAGTTGGCACGATGGTCCTGGTACGAGCCTACGGAAGCTGCGAATTGACCCAGCTGGTGATGCAGGCGGCGATCGGCTGATTCACGGCCTGAGCGCCAAAAGGCATTAAGGTTCCTGGCCCGCAACCGTCCACAACGCTCACGCGAGTGATGAGGACGCCGCCCGCCGGCCTGGTGGGATTGACAAGGGGCATACCCAGACACTTGGTGCCGGTCGGGCTCGCCGCAGGTACATTTGACAATCGACTCCAAACACCTGCGTCTGCTAAATTCAGTTTGGATAGTGCCGCGGCCCCGCTCGCGTCATGGCAGGCGCCCGCGAGGGCACAACCGGTCGCATCGGTCGCCTGGAAGTACATGATTGGCGCGTCGCACGGGGGACCCGCGACGCCGGCCCCGCCGGTACCACCCATGACGATCATTCCGCCGGCGCCACCACCGTTTAGGAATCTCGGGTCCAATGTCCCGGGGCAACCCGCCAGTACCGGAACCAACATCAAGCTCGCGAGCAGAGCCAGGGACGGAAGTCGGGAGAACGCCTGGTCCTGGCGCTCGGAAAACGGGCGATTCATACAATCCTCCGGGAGAGTTCGAGGGGGTCGGATTACTCCGATCGGTTTTTCTTCGATTGAGTCTCGGCCATTAAGAGACAGTACGTCTGGGTCGTGGACTAGGCTCTTTCTATGTTTGCACGCTTGCGTCGGGGCGTCGTGCTCCCCAGACGGTCAAATCAGTCCCCCGTTTACCCCCGGTCTTATTTCCCACTCTTGTTCCCGATATTTGTTCCGATATCGCGGTTTTCCCCACTCCCCATCGTGCGACCAGTCATGGCAGTGACATCTAGCAGTTGATCAAGGTCGTCGTTAGAAAGAATTTCCTTAGTCCGTGCGACTTCTCGGATGGTTTTGCCGGTTTCCCTCGATTCCCGCGCCAATGCCGCGGCTGCGTCGTATCCTATCCGAGGAACGAGCGCTGTCACCAGGGCGGGGCTTCGTTCGACCAGATCTCGACACCGTTCCTCGTCCGCCTCGACGCCGTCGACGCATTTCGACGCGAAGAGCCGCGAGCCGGTAGCCAAGATGTCGATGGATTGCAGCAAGGAGAACGCCATCACGGGCGTCATTGTGTTTAGTTCAAAATTTCCCCCGGCGCCGCCCCAGCCCACCGTGGCGTCGTTGCCGACGACCTGGGCGCAGATCATCAGTAACATTTCCGGCATCACCGGGTTTACTTTTCCGGGCATGATGGAGCTGCCGGGTTGCAGCTCAGGCAACCGCAATTCGCCGAAACCACCTTTAGGACCTGATCCCAACCAGCGAAAATCGTTTGCGATCTTGGTCAGGCTGATGGCGGCGGAACGCAGCGCGGCCGACAGCTCGACCATGTTGTCGTGCGTCGACAATGCCTCGAAAAGATTCGGCGCCTGGGTCAGGGGAATACCGATGTCTCGACCGACGAGCGCGATCACCGCCGGAGCGAAGTCAGGTGAAGACCCGAGTCCAGTACCCACCGCCGTGCCACCCAGCGGCAACTCGGTCATAGCGCCACGCGCGGTCTCGATCCGTCGACGCGCATTCGCGATCATCTGAACGTAGCCCGAAAATTCCTGGCCGAGGCGTATCGGCACCGCGTCCATGAGGTGCGTGCGTCCCAGCTTGATAATGTGGTCGAACGCCTGGGCCTTGATTTCGAGGGAATCCTGCAGTTGCCGCAGGGCGGGCAGGAGATCGCGCTCGGTCGCTTCGGCGGCGGCGATGTTCACCGCCGTGGGAAAGACATCATTGGACGACTGTCCGTGGTTGACATGATCGTTCGGATGCACGGGCCGTTTCGATCCGACGACGCCGCCCAGAATCTGGATCGCGCGGTTGGCGATCACTTCGTTGGCGTTCATGTTGCTGGACGTGCCCGATCCGGTCTGGAAGATGTCGACGGGAAACTCCAGATCGTGGCGTCCGTCCGCGACCTCGCCGGCCGCCTGAATAATGGCGTCGGCGATCGGAGCGGGCAGGGCGCCCGTGTCCTTGTTGGCCATGGCGGCCGCGCGTTTCACCAACGCTAGTGCTCGAATCAGGCGGCGCGGAAGGCGCAGGCCGCTCACTGGGAAATTCAGTGTCGCCCGGCGCGTCTGCGCGCCGAACAGCGCAGTCTCGGGCACGGCCACCTCGCCCATCGCGTCATGTTCGATGCGAAACCCGGGCGCCGCGACCGCGGCCGCCGATTCGGTGCTGGGTGTCCCTGGGTTCATTCGCTTGCGTCACTCGTCGAACAGCACGTCGTCGGTCATATCCTGCGCGTGGGCTTCGAGGCGTGCGCCCGAAAGTTGCGCCGTCGTCTTGCGCAGGCGATCGGCCAGGACCTGGACGAAGCTCCACAAAAGCTTGACCGACAACGACGGATCCTTGCGCACAATCTCATAAAATTCTCGGCGGCGCAGGATCAACAGGCGCGACGGGTCCTCGGCGGTCACGCTGGTCGAACGGGGGCTGCGATCCACCAAAGCCATCTCGCCGATGTGAGAGCCGGGTAGCAAAAACGTGATGAAGGCTTGGTTCTTATGGACCCGCACCTTGCCCTTCAACAGGATGAACATCTCCTCGCCAGACATCCCTTCCGTGATCAAGGGCTCGCCAGGGGCGAATTCTTTCACCTCGGTAACGTTCAGGACGCGAATAATTTCCTTGTACGTCAGGTGCCGAAACATCGGCATCTGCTTCAGGACGTCGATCTTGCGTTGTAGCTCCTCGGCGCGATCGTCCCCGGCGGTCGCGGCCGCCCCCGGCGACGCACGATCGATTCGCACGACGACCGCGGTGATGTTGTCGTGGCCGCCGCCGGAATTCGCTAGGTCGACGAACCGTTTCGGCGCCTGCGTGATGTCATCCTGCGACAACAGTTCGATGGTCTTCTTGTCGTCGAGGTAAGCGTGCAGGCCATCCGAGCACAACAGGAACTGATCACCGGGCAGGATCTCGAAGTCGATGGTGTCACCCTGGACGTTCTCATAGACGCCCACGGCCCGGGTCACAGCATTCTTGTATGCTTTGTAAGGAGAGTTTTCAATCCCGTCCTTCGCGATTTTGCCGCGGCGGATCAGCTCGTTGATCAGGGAGTGATCCTCCGTCAGTTGCACCAACTGACCACGGCGCAACAGATAGATGCGGCTATCCCCGACGTGCGCGATAAAGCCGCGATCGCCGACAATCAGCAGGGCAGAGGTCGTGGTGCCCATGCCGCGTTTTTCCGGCTCGGCCTGCCCCTTCGCGAAGATGGCGTGGCCGGCCGCTTGCACGGCTTGTTCCAGGATGGTCAGGATGTCCTGTGGACGAACGGCCGAATCACCCTTTGCGAATCGATCGATTGTGTCGCGGTTCGCGTCGACCGCGTTCCGGAATTCGTGAACGGCGATGTCCGATGCCACTTCGCCCGAGGCGTGACCGCCCATGCCGTCGGCCACGACGAAAAGGGACAGCTTCTTGTCGACCAGGAAGTTGTCTTCGTTGGCCTCGCGCTTAAGTCCGACGTCCGTCGCGGCCCAGAAGCTCAACTCCATGAACGGGGATCCTTACGTGTCCCAGACCCGGAACCCCAGGTTGCTACCACGAACGGCCAAGGTCCGGTAGGGACCGAGCACAATTCACAGTGCGATCAGGAACGTTTACTCGTCGAGAGACGTGAGGTACGACTCAGGGCCGACCGGATCGGTCCGGCAGCAGCGGGCGGCTTGACACGTCGATGCTCCCTGTTAGATATGAGTCGGCATTTTCTCGGGAATCGTCTAATGGCAGGACGCCAGATTCTGGATCTGGCTATCAAGGTTCGAATCCTTGTTCCCGAACGCGGACGGCGGTATCACCGTCGTCTCTGGCCCCATGGTCTAGCGGTTAGGACGGCGCCCTCTCACGGCGTAATCTCGGGTTCAATTCCCGATGGGGTCACGACAATACGTAGACTAGTTCATTAGTTACG
>JADGRC010000341.1 GCA_017881245.1 Pseudomonadota bacterium | reverse complement strand
GGCCGCCTATCGCCCTGGGAGGAGTTGATGCGCCGGTACCTGAAGATGGCTGTCGAGACCTGCGGACGCTGCGGAGGCAAAATGAGACTTGTCGCCCTGGTCCAAGACGCCGAAAACATCGCCCGATACTTGCGGCCACCCTTCTGGCAGAGCCCCGTCCTTCGCCGCCGCTACGCAGAGCCGTCCGACGCGTAGGCGGACTCCCAGACCGGCAGAACCGGTCGCCCCCCGAAACAATCCGCCCGCCGCCGGAAAAGGCACCCGTCTGCCCTCCAACGCGAAAATGGTCCCGATCGCCCCCGGTTCGCCTCGTGCACCGCCCGTCCCGACGCCCTTCGCTTCACCGATCCCAAGCTTCCCTCCGCGCTTGACACGCCCACAGGGCCTTTATATCGCTTACGGACCTCAGAGACCCCGGGAATCGGTCGCAATCCGCGTCGCGTCCGTGGTCCGTGTTCAGTGGGACGTGTTCAGGAATACGGTCACGTTCCCGCTGGTGAACCCGCTGCTGAAGTTCGCAAAGGCGAGGTCGACCCTGCCATCGCCGTTCAGATCCCCGGCGACGACGGCACCGGGCTGTGCCCCGGCGGCATAGTTGACGGCGGTGGCAAAGGTGCCGTTTCCGTGATTCAACAGCACGCTGACGTATCCTGAGCTCACGCCGCCGTTGCCGAAGTTCGAAAGCACCAGGTCGGCCCTGCCGTCGTCGTTCAAGTCCGCGAGCACGATTGATGATCCCACCCCACCGGTAGGAAAGGTCGTTCTGCTGCTGAAGGTGCCGGCTCCCTTGTTCAGAAGCACGCTGACCTGCGCGTCTGCATTCACGACGGCCAGGTCCACCTTCCCATCACCGTTCAAATCTTCCAGCCCCACCGGACCAGGTGAACGGCCCGCGCCGTAACTGGTGGCGGATGCGAAGGTGCCGTCCCCCTTGCCCAACATCACGCTCACTTTGTTGGTGTCGCGGTTCGCAAAGACCAGGTCGACCTTGCCGTCCCCGCTGAGGTCCCCGGCCGCCACGGAGACCGGGTAGACGCTGCTGGCGACCGCGACTTCATCGGCAAAGGTACCGGCGCCTTCATTCATCAACACGAGTACGGATCCAGGATTGCTGCCACCCCCTTCCGAAGGGGGCGTGCCCCCAGCGTTCGCAAGCACCAGGTCTGCCTTACCGTCGCCGTTGAGATCCCCGATGGCCACCGCATATTGATTCGTCCCCGATGACCCGTAGCTGGCCGGTGCCGCAAAGGTGCCGTTTCCCTTGTTCAGAAGGACACTCACACCGTCCGAAATGACCACCGCCAGGTCGGCCTTGCCGTCGCCGTTGAGATCCCCGCGCGCAATCGCCCAGGGAATGCCACCGGCCGCATAGGTGACCGCAGTGAAGAATGAGCCGTCACCGGTATTGAGGAGCACGCTCACCTTCCCGCTGTTATTGTAGTTGGCGAGCGCGAGGTCAGCTTTTCCGTCACCGTCGAGGTCCCCGACCGCCATCGCGATTGGCGTCGCGCCACCGGCGGGATAGTTCAAGCCCGCGACAAAGGCGCCCGCGCCATCGCTAAGCAGCACGTTCACGCTGATGCCACCCCCCACCGCCATGTCGAGCCGACCGTCGCCGTTCAGATCGCCAAGCGCCACCGAATGTGGGGTATCGCCGTCCGCGTATCTTGCGGGCGCGGAAAAAACGCCGGGCCCGCTGTTCAGAAGCACACTGACACCTTCGTTGGTGGCGTTCACAACCGCGAGATCGGGCCTCTGATCGCCGTCCAGATCGCCGATCGCCACCGCATACGGATTCCCGCCCGCGGGGTAGCTGACCACGGGGGCGAAGGTGCCGTTTCCCGCGTTCAAGAACACGCCTACATTCACATCGGCGCCCTGGTTCGCACCACTGGCGTCACCGGTCCCCGTCCCGCCGCTGGTCGGGATCACGTCGCCGCGACCGTTCGCCACCGCCAAGTCGGCCTTGCCGTCGCCGTTCAGATCGCCGATCGCCACCGAATACGAATTGCCTGCCGTGGGATAGGCCACGGCCGCGGCGAAGGTGCCGTTTCCAGTGTTCAGCAGCACGCTGACACTTCCGCTGTCGCTCGCGCCGGCGCCGCCTCCTGATCCCGCAGCGACACCAGATCCACCGGAGCCTCCCGCCTGGCCTGTGCCAGCCGCGCCACCCGCACCAACGTTGCCCCCTGTTTCCAACGATCCGCGCGATCCGCCCGCAGCCACGCTGCCTCCCGTGCCCAACGATCCGCCTGATCCGCCCGCAGCCACGCTGCCTCCCGTGCCCACGACCGTGGGACTGGCGACGCTGTTCGCCACCGCCAGGTCGGCCTTGCCATCGCCGTTCAGGTCGCCCAGCGCCACCGACGTGGGAATGCCACCCGTGCTGTTGTTGACCGCGACAGCGAACGCGCCGTTTCCGATGTTGACGAGCACGCTGACCGACCCGTCGCGGTCGTTCGCAACGGCCAAGTCGGGTCGTCCGTCCGCGTTCACGTCCCCGATCGACACTGAAATGGGCCCCGCCCCGGCGACATAGCTGACCTGCGGCGCAAAGGCGCCACCTCCATCGTTAAGAAGAACGCTGACGCCGCCACCGTGGTTCGCCACGGCCAGGTCGGCCTTGCCGTCGCCGTTCAGATCCGCGATCGCGATCGACGATGGACTTTGCCCAACCGGGTAGTCGACCGGCGCGACGAAGGTGCCGTCCCCCCTATTCAAGAGCACGCTCACGCTGCCCTCGCTGCTCCCAGGCCCTCCCCCTGTCCCACCCCCCGCGACTCCCACGTTTCCGGCGGTGCTGACGACGGCCAGATCTTCCTTGCCATCGCCATTCAGATCCCCGGTCGCAACGGCAGGGTGCTCCCCGCGAACCTCGTAGCTGATGGCAGCCCTGAGTGAGAGGACCTTGGCCACCCCGATGCCGCCGGGCCCCCCGTCCGCGGGCGTACCGGTGTTCCCGCCAGAACCAGCGCCCACCTCGGCCACCGCCGCGTCCGCCCCCCCCACCTGTCCGATCAGATTGCGGGCGTGGCACCCAGCGGCGGCTGCCAAGCAAATGAACGTCAGGTAGGCCGGTCGACGCGATTTGTTCAATGTCATCTGTTCTCCTTGGCCTGCTTCGTGTCTCGGCCGTCGAGAACGTTACGGACGTTTCTGGATCGGTGTGCTGTCATTCAACAGACGCGCAACCTCGGTTGCGAAACGCCCGTCGGGAAAGCGCTGTTGGTAGGTGACCAGATCGGCGCGGCCGCGGACGTCCTGACCCAGGCGACCGAAGCAAACCGCCCGCCCATACAACGCGCGTTCGATCGCAGGTTTGGCCCGCGACACGCCCTGGCTTTCAAGGGTCTGCGTGAAGTCGGCCAGCGCTTCGCGACACCGGCCGTCGCTCGCGCGCAGTTCGGCGCGCGTCAACAACATGTCCGGCCCCAGGGGATCGGAAAATGTAACCACGCCGTCCAGCAGCGCCAGCGCCGTTTTCAGATCTCTCAGTTGAAGGACCGCTTCCAGTCGGGCGCTCAATGCTTCGGATTCCAGAGCGCCGTGTGGAAAGGCGTGGTCATACTGACCCAGCGTCGCCAGCGCGCCGCGCGGATCATGCATTTGGCGTAACCGCGACACCGCTTGCGCAAGCAGACCTGCTTCGGTCTGTGCCGCTGGCGCCCGGCGCGCGGGGTCGGGAACCTCGGCCGGTGGGGAACCCTCGCCTGTTCGCGCATTGGCCGCCGGCGGGATGGGATCCAGCAAGGCGATGGGGGGCGAAGGGGACGGCCCGGCTTGGGGCACCGGGCGTGGGGCCGATCGCGCCCGCGATCTCGGAGCAAACGCCGAGCCAACCGGCGACCCGATCGTTGACGTGCCGTTGGGAAGGTCATGCGGAACGGGGTCGATTGCCGGCGCCGCTTCCGGCGATGATTCCTCAGGGACCGCTTCGGTCCGGGCTTGAGATCGCCGATGGATCGGTCGCGGTGCTTGCGCGTCCGGCAACGCGATCCTGGCCGACTTCACGGCCGGGGGCCGAGGGGCAAAATACTTCCGCCAAAGGATGCTGGCGCCACCGGCGGTGGTGACCGACAGCAGCAGCAGACAGGCGACAAACGCAAGCCGCACGTGCATAGGGAACTGACGGAAGTCGCGAACGATCCTCCGAGGCCGCTGTGCCAGGACGTCGGCCCGGATACGAGACAACACCTGGGCGTCCAGAGGCGGCACCTCGCTGGCGTCGGTCACCAAGGTCGCGGCGCGATCCTCAAGCCCATGGGTGTCCGCACCCCGGTCCTTCCAGCGCGTGAGATCGTCGGAAGACACGCTCACCGCCGTTTCTCCCGTTCGGATGGTGATGCGTGCCCTTCAAGGGCTTGACGCAGTTCACCCGCGGTCATCTTCTTCAGAAAGGCCGCGCGCGCCCGATGCAGCAGCACCCGCACATTGCCCTCGCGCAAGCCCATCAACTCTGCGATCTCGGCGATGCTCCTGTCCTCCAGTTCGAACAGGACCAACGCCCGGCGTTGGCGCTCGCCAAGCGCATCGAGGGCATCATAGAACTGTGCGCGGCGCTCGCGGCGCTCCAGCTGCTCCAGCGGCGTGTCGCGCCTGGCCGCCACGCGGTCCTCGATTCCCGGGACCAGACGCAGCCACCAGCCGCGCAGCTTCCGCCGCCGGCGATCGTTGGCCGCAATCTTCGCCGTGATGCCGAACAGCCAGGTGGAGATTTGGCTCTCGTGGCGAAATTCCGCCAGACGACGGTTCACGACCACAAAGACCTCCTGGGTGATCTCTTCGACATCCACCCCCGTGCCGCCCAGGCGCGCGGCCCACCGCGCCACGGTCTGGGCATGCGTTTGATACACGACATCGAATGTAAGGTCTCCGCGTTCCCCACCTCGGCGAACCGTGGGACGGACCGAATGGGGTATCACGCTGGCCATTGGTGTGCGATGCCAGCCAAAGGTTTCACTGTCCCCAAACAAAATCCGCACCCAGCGCCGCCATCGGTTCTGCCCGGGGAAGCGCCGGGGAAGAATCCGCGCCGGTGACCTGCAAGGTTTGGCTCCGCAACCAGGCCACCACCGCCAGGCCCAGCCAGGGCCTAACCCGCCCCCCGCGCCACTCGACGCGCGTCAGGACTTCGGCGCCCACGTCGGTGTTCCAGACCCGCCGGTTGTCCGTGTACCCGGACCCCGTCAGGCGCACCACCCCAAACACGCCAGCCGCCCCCGCCACCACCGCCCAGCGCCGGCCGAAACCGATGGAGGTGTCCGCCCCCAGCGCCAGATAAAGGCGCCACCAGTTCGCTTGCCCGGGAGGCAAGCTGGTCGCGTGCGGGCCGACCCCCACGACGGACAGGCGCCCGCGCCAGGGCCTCTGCGTCCGGCTGAGCATCAGATCGACACGCCCGGCCGGCGCGAAGGAATCTGGCTGCCAGGCACCCGCCAACCCGGCCCCCAACGCCATCGCTGTACCGCCCGTCGGCGCCGGAGGGCTGGCCCGCAGCACCAGCGCATCCCGATCCGGCACCACCGGCGCCGGCGGCAAGGGCGTGCGGGGCGGCGACAGGCGATCCAGACGCAACGAGATCTCGGGGTGAATCTGTGCCTCCCAGACGGCCAGGATGACCGCCACCGTCTGTGCCTGGTCGGCGCAGCTGAGCGCCCGAAGCAGGCGTCGACGAACAATGGTTCCCTGGTCAAACCGCGCCAGGGACAGCGTCAAACTTCCGTCGGCATTCTCGTCGATGGCCGCCACATCCGGGGTGGCCGATTCGAATCCCGGTGGCAGCAAAGGAGCCAGTTGCCGTTCCACGTCGGCGCCCGCCGGGCACGTGCCCGGCGCCTGAATCGAGATAGCCAACAGCAGCGCCGCGGACAGTGCACCCATGTTCCCCTTTCTGCCACCGAATCCACGAGGGAGCGAGGTCTGTGTCGTCAGTGATAGCATCTGCCGTGACGGTGGAGTCGCTGATTGTCGTCGGTGACCATGCGCAGGGCCGATTTATCTGGTCCGACCGCGGCGGCGCGCGGGCCCACGCCCTGATCCGATGCTTCTCGCTCGGCCTACGGTCGCGCGGACGGTCGGCCAGGATTTGCCGCCGCGGGCTAGCAGCACAGCCGGTGCGCTGACGCTGAACAGTCCAGTTGACTGCGGCTGCCACAAAATGTATGCGCTTTGCCCGATGTCCTCCGACGCGGCCCCACCCAGTGACACCGGCCACGGGAGCGCCGAGGGGCGCATGGGCGAGCAGCCGGAGGCGCCGCTTTTCCGGGAGAGATCGCCGGTGCCGACCGATGGCCCGCCGCCTCACGGCGGACGCTGCAATCTCCTGTTGGTATCGGTCCTGTCGTTTTGCCTGATTGGCTTCGGGCTGGCGGTTCTCTTTGCAGGAAAACGCTACCGCGAAGAGTACGCGCAATCCATAGAAGGTTGGCGCGTCGGCAGTACCCGCCTGGTGGAAATCACGCTGGTAAAGGAAGATAGGCGCAATATCGCCTGTGCGTCTGACCAGGTCATCGCGGGGCTGCGCTGTGGCTATGGTGGCGACTTGCACGAGGCCCGCCCGCTCTCGTCCGATAGTCAGACGACCCTTCAACCGTACAACACCGTCGGGAACGAACTCATGCTCGCCGCGGGGCTGTGGACCTCTTCCGAGTTGAAGGGACCATTGCCTCAAGACCGGTTCACGGTCCAGTGCAGCTACCGCATACTGGGTGTCTTACGGTCGGCCTCGGTTCGTTTCCATCCCGCGGCGGCCTTCGCTCCTGTCACGAAGACACTTACGGTCGGAACTCTCACGGACTGTACGTTGCCACGATGAATGTCGACGCCTTGCTTGCCCGCGCAATCAGACTGGCGTCCTTGGGGTGGAAGGCTGTGGTCGCTCGGGCGCCGCGACTGTCGCATCCGGTAACTGGTCCGCTCCTGGCGATCATGATTGTCGGGGGGGTCGTCCTGCGCATCCAGAACGTCGGCTATCCGTTCCACTACGGCTTCGACGAGCACCAGTACGTCGGAGCCGCGCACCAATTTCTGATCGGCGAGCCCGACGCGGCCGAGTGTTGCCACCCGCCGCTCAGCAAACTCTTGATTGGCGTGGGTATGGTGCTGTTCGGGAACAACCCGGTGGGATGGAGGTTCGCGCCGCTTTGCTTCGGGCTCCAGAGCATCGTGCTGGCGTACTTGATTGGCAGTTCGCTCTTCGATGACCGAAGGGCGGGATGGTTGTCGGCGGCGTTCATGGCAGCCGACGGTTTCTTTCTTTCGTATTCGCGCCTGGCGGTGCCCGACATGATCCTGGCCTGTCTGGTGCTGTGGTGCATGTTCGCGGCGATCAACGCCCGCGGTTGGGGTGGCGTCCTTTCGTGTGCGGTCCTGGTCGGCATCACCGCTTCGATCAAGTGGGTCGGGTTGCTGGTCGGGCTACCGGCATGCTTCGCAATCTTGATTCTCAGGCGTGCCCCTTGGTATTCGATGGTTTCGTTTGCAGTGGTGCCGTTCGTGCACCTGGCGATCTGGATGATCGGGCTCAGGTTGATCGGACATCCGAACGATCCGATGGCTGTGTGGGAAGAGATGCGCCGACGGCAGCAGATACACCTGGGGTTCGCTCACGGGACCAATCCGTTGGAGTCGCACTGGTACACCTGGCTCGTCCTATACCACCCCATCGTGATCAAGAGCGCACGCGCAGGAGGGAAAATCCGACTGGCATCCAGCGTCGGCAACCCGCTGCTCTGGGTGGCGGCAGACGTGTCTCTGTTGGCGTTGCCCGTCCTGGGAGCTGCGGTGGCGTTGAGCGTCCGCGCACGGGAACGGTGGAAACAGGTTTTTGATGTGCGTTCCAGCAAAGCGCTGGCCATCCTGGCTGTTTCCTGGGTGTCCATGATGCTGCTCTGGTTTTCCGGGCGCATCACCACGTACTGGTATCACTACCTGACCCCCTGGGGCCTCGCGATAATTCTGATCGCAGGCGTCTTCGCGCGCCTTGATCGCCGGTTCCCCAAGGCGGTACTGATATTCGTGCTGCTCGTCTTGGCGATTTCAATCTACTTCGCGCCCGTCTGGGCGGAGATCCCGATAACGGCTTCGGCGGCGTACCGTCGCCTGATCTTCCCGCTGTGGCGGTAGCTTCGTGCCGGGCTACCGCGACTCCGGGTCCTCGTCAGTGAGTTTCTTTCCTGCCGGCGACAAGAAGGCAGGTTTCAACACGCCCATGCGCGCCAGCCGACATTGAAGCGCCGTCTGCAAGACCCCGAAGCCGTACCGCACGCTGCGCCCGAAGGCGATTGAGGACGCCTCCTCGAAATAGAGGGTGGGGCAGGTGATCTCGGCGATCCGAAATCCGAAGTACACCGCCTGGACCAGCATCTGATTGTCGAAAACGAAATCGTCGTCATTTTCGTTCAGCGGCAACGTTTCCAGTACCCGCCGGGAGAACGCGCGATATCCGGTGTGGTACTCCGAGAGCTTGTCGCCGATGAGAATGTTCTCCGTCGCGGTCAGCATTCGGTTGGCAATGTACTTGTAAAGGGGCATTCCCCCCGCAAGGGCGCGACCGCCCAGGATTCGGGAGCCAAGTGCGACGTCGTAAAGACCACTGGTGATGCAGTGGGCAAGGGCCGGAATCAACTTCGGTGAGTATTGATAGTCGGGGTGGACCATCACTACCACGTCCGCGCCGCGCCGCAGGGCCTCGCGGTAGCACGTTTTCTGGTTGCCGCCGTAGCCACGATTCCGTTGGTGCTGGATGGTATGCAAGCCCAGCTTTCGCGCCAGGCTGACCGTGTCGTCCTTCGACAAATCATCGACGAGGATGATTTCGTCAACCAAAGCCGGAATCTCGGCAACGGTCTGTTCCAGCGTCTTTTCGGCGTTGTACGCTGGCATGACCACCACGATCCTCTCGTTACTGATCACTGCATTCCCCCTTGTTGCGCCAGGGAACGACCAAGATGCAGTCCCCGTGGCGGTTCTCTCTTACCACCGTCGTGATCCACGGTCATTCTCGCCGCTATTGCATATTGTTGGGGCGCTGCTTCGTAAGATGGGGGTCGAGACCGAGACGGTGGCGGTGGCGGTGGCCGGAGCGCTGGATGAGCAACCGCAGGTCAAGGGAGCGGCCGCCGAGGTTTACGTCGGTCGTCGCCTGAAGGATCTGCTGGCCCACGCGCAAAAACGCTCGCAAGAATTCAAGGACGAGTATGTGTCCAGCGAGCATCTGCTGCTCGCGCTGGTGGGAGGAAATCACGGGGCTGTGACAACCAGAGGGGCCGACGTCATGGAGTGCACGAAACAGGGGACCCGCTACCGTCTGATGCTCCCACGAGAACTGATGGACATCCTCCGATGGCATGTCGACCAGCTCCCCGAGGGGCCGATGCGGGATTCGGATGTCCTGTTCCCGGCTAGAGGTGGCGGGTATCGAACGTCATCGGCGTTGACGAAGCCGTTCGACGACGTTTGTCGGGTGATGGGACTGAACAAGAAGATCTCGGCGCGCGCCATGCGCCGGACCTTCCAGGACCTCGCCCGGGAAGCGAACATCGACAGCATCGTTCAGCGCAGCATCTGCGGACACGCCACGCCGGAGATGTCCCAGCTCTACAGCACCGTTGGACAAAAGGAGATCCAGCGCGCGGTAGGCAAGGTCATCTCGATGGTCGGGTACCGGCAGCTGACACTCTCAGAGGATCCGGAGTATGCACGGAGCATGCACCCCCAAAACGGGCCTTTCGCGGGCCCGGATGGTGCTCCGAGCGAGGCCGCGAAGCGCCCCCTAACCAATTGACATCGTGGAGAAATAAAGACATAAGTCGGGCTCTCGCGGGATTAACTCAGTTGGTAGAGTGTCAGCTTCCCAAAGCGCGGGAGCCCCGTCACTGAGCGTTACGGCCCGTTACGAATCAGGCACTTGGATCAACCGAGGCGCGCCTGGACGTTCACTTCGTGACGGGCCGTTACGTGCGGGGAGTATGCATCGGGGTATGCAGACGACCGGGGTCGCGACTAAGATGCAACCAAACTGCTTGCTGCTCATGGTTCACGTAGCTGTTTGTCGCTCAGCAAACGATTTGGCGTTCAGCGGCCTGACGTTCGCGTAAGCGAGGGTCGGGTCTGACTGCAACGCCTGGTTGGGTGGCCCTACGGGCGGTCGTCGAGCGTATCCTCGCCCAGCACCGCCGGGGTGAGGCGGAGGATC
>JADGRC010000340.1 GCA_017881245.1 Pseudomonadota bacterium | reverse complement strand
GTGGTCCCGAGGTAGAAGTCCACGCTCGGCGCGTAGCCGTTGACGCTGTCGTTGCCGTAGTCGGGCGCGTGCGCCCAGATTCGGATGGTCGCGGGCGCGAAGTAGGTGGCGAAGGGCATGGGGGTCATGACCTGAACGTAGGGACGGGACACGTCGAAGAAGGGCTCGACCACCGCAGCGCTGCCCCCGACCGTGACCAGCGCCGAGCCACTGCTGCGCGGATCCGCGACGCTGGTGGCGCGGACGATGTAGCTGCCGCCGCTCCCGGGCGCGGTGAAAAGCCCCGTCGCGGTGATAGTGCCCCCGCTCGCGCTCCAGGTCACGGTCGGGTCCGATGCGCCGGTAACCGTGGCGGTGAATTGCTGGGGGTAGCCGGGCGCCAGGGTGGTGGTCGCGGGCGCGACCGACACGATGACCGAGGAGGCGCCAGCGTCGCTGCCGCCGAATCCGGCCCCTCCGCCACCACTGTCGCCCCCGCCACTGCCACCGCCGCCGCCAGCGTCCCGGCCGCCACCGGTCGCTCCGTGACATCCGGCCGCGAGCATTGCGAACATAATCGCCCCACACGAACCAACGATGAGACACCGCATGCGATCATTGTACGACAATTCCGTCCCCGGGCGGCCCGAGCGCGGGCCAAGCTTGGAGACAATCTCAAGACGAACATCGCTCCCACCAACCTACGTTTTTCTTGTCACCACCCACCGTCGGGCGGCATCCCATCACGCAAGCCTAGCTTGGGATCCGTTTCCCGGACCAAGCTTGAATGGACCACCCACCAGAATCACCTTCGCGCTCACTCGGCGCGTGACCCAATAGGTCGTTTCATTGGCGGGGTCTCTCGCCTCCCGAATTGCGCGCATGGTGCCAGGGCCGGTCCGAAACAACCAGGAGAAACAAAACATGAAACGATCGCGACATCTGAGAACCTTGGTGATGTTAATGGTGGGACTGACCGCAGCCGTGACGGAAGGCTCGGCCAGTGCGGTAGCCTTTACCGTCAATACTACGAGTGATACCCACGACAAAACCCCCGGCGATAACACATGCGCCGACTCCTCCCGGCCGACCCCGAAATGCTCGTTGCGCGCCGCGATCGAGGAGGCCAACGCACTAAATGGAAACATTACGATCACGCTTCCCGCGGGTACGTACAAGCTAAACCCGGCGTCCGGTTTCGGCCATCTCTCGATTACGGCGCCCATCACCCTAAACGGCGCCGGCGCTGCAACGACCATCATCGACGGTCAGGGCAAGACGCGAGTGATGTACGTCAACGTGATCTCCATCATTCTAAGCAGCGTGACACTGCGAAATGGCAACGGTTGCTCGTCATCCACCTCCTGCGGCGCTGCTCAGCCCGGCGGTAACATCTTTATCGACACGAATGGCTGGGTGACCGCACGCCACGACGTGTTTACTTCGACGATATCGATGACCGCGCCTCCATTCCCCGGAGCAGGGGCCCTTGTCAACGGAGCCCTCGACCTCACGAATTCGACGTTCGACAACAACAAGGCTCCGAACGACGCGTTCGGTGGCCAACAGTTCTCAGGCGGCGGCATCTTCATCCCTCTGGGTGGTTTCGCGATCGTCGAGTACTCGACGATCTCCAACAATGCCGCGACCCGGGGTGGTGGTATCGGCGTGGGAGGTGGCAATCTCACTGTGCGCAACTCGACCATCAGCGGCAACACCAGCAAGGTCGAGGGGGGAGCCGGTCTTTACATCGGCGGTACCGGTCTGAACCGCGTCATGTACACGACCATCACCAATAACACAATCCTGTCGCCGAGCACTGACCCAACGTCGACGACCGTTTTCGGCGGCGGCATTCGCGTGTACCAGGGGACTTTGAGTCTAGGAAAATGCATCATCGCGGGCAACATTGACAGCCGACCTTCTACCCACGCCAACTTCTCACCCGACATCGGACAGGATAGCGTCTCGACGATTGTGTCCTACGACGATAACCTGATAGGCGTTGTCGGCAACCGGCTTGGAAACTACGTAGGCGCGGATGGATATGCGTACGATTGGTTCGGAAACGGATTCGTCCAACTGGGCCCACTGGCCAACAACGGCGGAGAGACGCTCACGCATTATCTGGAGGCAGGTGATCCGATCGACTCCTACTCAGGGGACGGAGGCGACGCTGCGTTCGCGGCACCCGCTGACGATCAGACGCACTATCCGCGCCCTGACGGCGCTCTGGCCGATTCGGGCTCTTTCGAGTACTGAGCCATTTCCGATTTGATGAAAACCCGCGCCAAGGCCGCGCCGCGTGCACACCGCGGCCGGCCCGAGCGCCCTGGGCGACCGAACGGCATCGTGAGGGCCGCGCTTACCGCTGCCGCGATTCTTCTGATCGCTGTCGCAATTTGGTGGACCAGGCGAGAGCACCACGTGCCCGACGCTGTCGCGGCGGACGTCGTGCCTCCGGCGCCGGTTGCCTCAAGAGCCGCCGGTCCAGTGGCGCGCCCGGGCCCGAGGGAGATTCAGGCCGACCCGGGGGAGCGTCTGGCCAATTTCGAGGATGCTCACCAGGTGTGGACCGACATTCTCGCCTGCTGGGACGAGAAGGAATGCCCCAAGGGCAGCGTATGTTGGATGGGAGATGACGGCCGTCTGGGCTGTTTCGAATCGAACTGCCGCTCCATCGCCGACAAGAGTTGTCCCGCCGGAAAGGCCTGCAGGCCAATCAGCAAGACCGGCCAACTTTACCGGTGCGTGACCGCCGGTCCGATTGCGGAGGGCGGCTCTTGCATGGATCCCATGTTTGCGCCACGCAGCCGCAATTGCCAGGCCGGACTGATATGTGTGAATGCGCTGTGCCGCCGCTTGTGCGGGCCCGAATCACCTTGTGCCAACGGAGATATCTGCATACAGCAAAGTCCGCGCGAACGGGCGTGCGTTCCCGGCTGCAAAGGGGACGAGGATTGCGTCGGGGGAACGACCTGCATGCGTCTGCCTGGATCCGATCGCGGAACCTGCCTGAGTCCCTCCGTGGCGGGATGCCGGCCCGACCGACCGGACTCGTGTCCCGCGGGTCAGGCATGCGACTATCAGATCGTCGACGGCAGGATGATCGCGGGAAAGTGCCGCTCGGCATGTCGCAGTGCCGGCGACTGTCCCTCTGGCTCGATTTGTTGGGGAGGACTCGACCGAATTGACGCCAACGGAAGTGGCGTGTGCATGCAGACGTGTCCCTACGAACGTCATGGTTGCCCATCCGACGAAATGTGCACGTCCGTGGACGAAGCGGGCTCGACATGGGCCTGCCGCCGCGCTCCTCACTCGGCCACCCCCGCGATCGATGTTACCGTCGCTCGCGGCGGCTTTGCCGATCCCGTGGCCACTCCACGGTGATGAACCCCGGGCTCAGTCGACGATCACGACAGGCAGCGGGCCCTAGCTGACGAGCTTCGCGATCAAATCCCCGACCTCGCGGGTGCCCATGCCCATCTTGCCGGCGGAGAGGCTCT
>JADGRC010000339.1 GCA_017881245.1 Pseudomonadota bacterium | reverse complement strand
TTACCGATCGAAGCTCCGGCCTTTCACACCCCGCGACCGCCCCCGCAAGCCGAGCTGCCGTTCGGCGTCGATGTTTCCGGGTTCGATCCGGATCCGCCGGCCCGAGACGACTTCGACGCCTGACTAACCCCCGCCCCCGACATCCCCCGACGTGCATTTCGGTCTGGGACACGGACCGGGGCGTTTGGCTGACGCCCCGGTCCTTATTTTCCCCCGCAGGAGCGGAGGATTAGGGCGATTCAGGACCTGTCACCAGAGGAGACAGAAGAAATAGGTTTTCGTGAGTCGGACCGAGGAAGGCGGGGAGCGTGAGCGAGCCGCCGCGTGAGGCCGCATTCACGAAAACCTCGTTGGATGAGACGCTTCGCGGCAGGCTCGACGGCTATGCAAACGTCGTCGCGGAGCTGGGCCCTCCGGCCGGGCTCACGAGGAGTTTCTCGGCGACGTGCGGGTCGCGGGCGGGCACACGGGCAGGGGGATCTGGAGGAAGCGCGCTGTTTGCGGCCTGGGAGGACAGAAATGGGAGGCTGCGGGCAGAGCTCTCCCCGCAGCGGCACCGGCAGGTTCGAGCGTCGCGTTGAGGGAGGTCATGGACGAGCCGGATAGGACGGGGGCCCACGGGTGAGTGGCAACGGCTGTCGTACGATGGTGCGCTGGTGGCAGTTCGGACAGAGGGTGAGATCGTCTCCCGTCAGGACGAGAAGGAGCACCGACCAGGTGAGGTCTGGTGCGAGCCTCCGTGAGGGGGCCTGCGGTGCCTGGTCCGGATTGGGGGGCGTTTCCGCGGAAGCGGCAATCAGAGCACGGGCACTCTCGAGACGATGGCCTTCGCCAACGTTGGTCGAGGCGTGCAAGCCGAAGTGGCGGATCTTGACGAAGCGCTTCGGGAGAAGGTGCTGCAGGAATCGACCGATGAAATCGGCTGGGGGGATGGACGCCGTCTCGGAGCCGCGGGTGCGAAAGACGATCAGGTCGCCATCGTCGCTGACCAGGCGGGCGTTGCTGATGGCGACTCGATGTGTATAGCGGCCGAGATACCGGAAGACCTGTTCGGGGCCGCCGAAGGGACGCTTGGCATAGACGATCCAGTTGGTCTTGTGGAGGCGTCGTCTTCGGCGACGGGCCGCCCGGTCAGACAGATCGTCGCGAAGGGCGTCGTCGCGAATGGCTTCCTCGAGGGCGGCGAGGAACTTGCCGCGAAAGAGGGCCCCGAGGACGCGCACGGGAAAGAGGAAATCTGGCTTGGCGGCGACCCAGCGGCTTCCGTCGAGCGCCAGCCCACCACCGGTGACGATGCAATGGGCGTGCGGGTGAAACTCGAGCTTCCGAGTCCAGGTGTGCAGGACGGCCGTGACCCCCGGCTGGACCTTGGCGCCGAGCCACTTGGGATCGCGAGCCAAGGTCGCGATGGAGGCGGCGGCGGTCTTGAGCCGGATGTCGAACATGATGGCGGGGCTCTGGCGGCAAAGCTGGCGCAGGTCGGACGGCAGCGTGAAGACCAGGTGAAAGTGGGGCACCGGCAGAATGCGATCGAGGCGGGCCTCGACCCATCGAGCCTGCGCGAGAGCCTGGCACTTGGGGAAGTGGCGATTTCGACACGAGTTGTAGGAAGGCCGCTCGAATCCGCAGGCCGTACAGGTATCCATATGCCCGCCGAGCGCGGCGGTCCGGCACGAAATGAGGTCGCGCAGGACCGCCTGCTCGGACAAGGACAGAGCGTGGCTTTGCCGGTAGCCATCGAGATGTCGCCGAAGAATGTCGGCCAGCTCGAGGCCAGGACGCGGGCCAGCTCCGCCCCGATCGACATCGGGACATCGGGCATGCATCGGGCGCGGTGTCAGCCGAGGGTCGTGCCAGCGGGGGTGCCGACGAGATCGACCGGGCTCTTCACCGAGCTGAGTCGCACATTGCTCAAATGCAGGTACTGCGCGGTGCTGTCGAGGCGACTGTGCCCGAGCAACACCTGCACGGTTCGAATGTCAGCGCCCAGATCCAGTAGGTGAGTCGCGAAGGCATGGCGAAGACTGTGCGGCGAAATGCGCTTGGTGATCCCCGCCAACAGAACCGCCTTGCGCAAGACCTTGTGAATGGCGCTACGGCTCAACCTGGTTCCGCGGCGCCCGGAGTGAAACCCGGGGAAGAGCTCGGGGCCTGAGGGGCGCTGTGCCCGCCAGTAGTCCCTCAAGGAGGCGAGTACGCGTGCACCCATCATCACGTACCGCTGTCCGGTCTTCCCCTCGGGGACGCGAATCAACATCCGTTTGCTGTCGATGTCGCTCACCTGGAGTGCCGCGATTTCACTGACGCGCAGACCGGCCCCGTAGGCCAGCATGAAGATGGCCTTGTACTTGGGCGACGTGACCGCCTCGAAGAGGCGGGTCACCTCGGCGCCGTTCAGGATGTCGGGCACTTGGCGCTTGACCTTGGCGAAGGGGATCTCGGCGCCGACCGTCCGCCGCTTTATCGCCCCGAGCAAGCAGCGAATTGCGACCAGGTTCACGTTGCGGGTGGTGGGGCTGCTACCCTTGCTGCACAGGGCGAGCAGGTACTCCTCGATGTCTCGTTCGGTGACCCGGTCCGGGGACTTCCCCACGGCGCTAAGGAATCGCCCGGCGCATCGGCGATAGACTGCCACGGTGTTGGGGGCAAATCCCCGCAACTCCATGAACCGGTCCATCGTCGTCATGGGATCCTCGTTCTGCTCGACATCTGACATGGCTGCTCCTTGGGTAACGGGCGCCCCCAATGGGCGCCGCAATTACCCGCAGCATGTCGCCACCACCCGAGCCCTCTTCCCCGTCCAGGGGTTGACCTGCGCTTGGGCCACGGACGTCGAGGCTGCCGCGAAGCGGCTTCGTTCAACATTTGCTATCGGACATGACGCGGCCGGACAAATCTCTTAAAGGCACTATCCTCACGCTTTCCACCTCCGCGCGGATCTCCTCGGGCACGAAGAGGCGCGGGACACGGGAGGGCGGCCTACAGCACCTCGGCCGATCTCCGCGGCTCAGATGACGGTGATCTCAGGGCCGGGTGAAAGCGGCCAGGCCCAGTTTCGTTTGAACTTCGCTGGCTGGCTCGATAGCTTACGGATCATGGCGGAGCCGCCGCGTCGG
>JADGRC010000338.1 GCA_017881245.1 Pseudomonadota bacterium | reverse complement strand
GCAAGGGCGCGCGCGTGCTGTTCGCGGTCAGACCAGAGCGCCCGCGCCAGAGCAAACTTCGTGTCGGCGACGGCCGTTCGGGGCAGGGCCTTTCGCGCGCCGCCGGCCAGTGCTTCTTGCAGAGGCGCGATGGCCTCCGCGGGTCGACCTTCTCCGAGCAACGCCTTTCCCAGGCCGGTCAGACCGTACGAAACAAAAAAAGAATCGGACCCCGCGCGGCGCCAAACGCTGAGGGCGTGCTGGAACGCCGCGAGGGCTTCTGGATATCGGCCTGCTCTTTCCAGGGCCTCCCCTTCATTGTAGGAAAGCGCGCCCACTCTCGGGTGATCGCGTCCGAGCAGACGCTCGACTTTGGTCAGCGCGGAACGCGTCGTTTCGATCCCCTCGTCGAATCGTCCAGCGACGGCGAGGCTGTCCCCGAGATTCTGCTCGGCAATCAACGTGTCGGGATGTTCAGGTCCGAGGGTCTTGTTGACGGTCTCGAACGCTCGTCTGGCAGCGCGGAGTGCTCCCTCATTATCGCGTTCGGCGCCGTACAGGGCACACTCGCTCGCCAGAATCCATGCTTCAATCCGTGGATTGGCGCCCAGGCGTTGTAGCGCGGCACGGGCAATCCTCAACCACTCGTGAGCGATCGGTATTTGGTCCCTTGCAAGGCAAGCGAAGCCCGGGATCACGCTCGCGGCCTCCGCAGCAGCTTGATCGTCGTGGCTTGCCGTGGCGGCCGCGTAGGCTTCCTTCAGACGTTCCGCTGCCAGGGCGGGGGCGACGCAGCCGTCCCAAGGGATCCCGGCGGCGTTCAGTGTGTCGGCCAAGAGCGGCAAGTACCCCGTCGCCTTCACAGCGGAGATCAAGTCGGTCGCCTTCGATTCGGCAGCCTCGCACCGACCCGAGTTCCGGAGCGCTACGAAGCGCGAAAGCTCGCCCTTGAGCTGATCCACACGTTGGCGCATGACAGGATCTTCGGGGGGAGCGAGTACGGCGCGAAGCAAAGGCACGTCGGAGCAACGATTGATGCCGGGAAGCTGGCCCACCGCCGTCGGCGCGTTGGCGACCACTCGCTCGTCGGCGTCGGCCAGCACGTCCGTGAGCGCCCGAACTTGCTCAAGGCGATCCTGCAAGCACGCCATTCGAAGGTCCAGCACCGCCGCCGATTGCTCCCCGCGAACGTGGGTCGCCTCGCAAGCATCCTTATACATCGCCGACCAATGGCCCACGTAGTCATCGAGAAGCCGCGCCGTGGTTGTGTAAACCTGCCCTTCATAGGATTTGCCGGTTTGAGCAAATGCGCGACGAATTGACTGTTTCCGTTCGGACATGACGCCGTCCGGTTCCCAGATTCCAGCCAGGCGCGCTCCGGCCGCGGAACAGAGCGGGTGCTGGCGCGATCCGACGCGATGGGCGCCAAGCACCAGGGCAGCCACGATGGACAGGGCAAGGGCGCCCATCAGGCGTCTTCGTCGGTGCCCGCGTGGATCGTCCTGGAGACTGGCGAGGAGATCCGCCATCGATGGAAACCGATCGTCGGGGTCTGGCGCGAGACCTCTTAACAGGACCTGTCGAATCCACGGCGGGACATGGACATGGCCCTTCTTCCGCGGCGGCCGCACCACACCGTTGAGTACATTCGCCCGAAGGGCAGCCACGGTGTTGCCCTGGAAGGGGCGCTCACCGAACAATGCTTCGTACAGCGCGACGGAAAAACTGAACTGGTCCGCGCGAGCATCGATCCGCGCGCCGGCGCCCACCAGGAACTGCTCGGGCGCCATGTACGCTGGGGTGCCGACCTGAGCACCCGTTCGTGTGAGCTTCGCCTTGAGGTATCCGCCTGCCCCGGCTGCTGTCTCTGGATCCGGACTGCCAGGGTCCGACAGCTTGATATTCCACGCGGCGCCACCCGCGCGGACGTGCTCCATTGCTTCGCCGACGGCAGTCTTGGACAACGCCTGCTCTCCCTCGGCGAGTACCTGTCGCGCCAGACCGAAATCCATGACGCGGACCTGGCCATCGCGCGCGATCATCACGTTTTCGGGCTTGAAATCGCGGTGAACGAGCCCGGCTTCGTGCGCCGCGGCGAGCCCGCGGCCCGCCGCCAAGAAAACGCGCAATATCTCGCGGTGGTCTCTGCCTTCCTGCTGCAGCCATTGGGCCAGCGTTTGCCCATCGACGAACTCCATGGCGATGAATACGTCGTCGCCGAAGGTCCCCACGTCGTGGACCACGACCACGTTCGGGTGCGACAACTTCGCAGCCGCCTGCGCTTCGCGCAGAATGCGTGCCTCGCTGTCGGCCGTCGACGAAGCGCGCGACCGCAAGAACTTAACCGCGACCTTTCGGTCCAGGTCAGGATCGTACGCGGCGTAAACCTCACCCATCCCGCCTTTGCCCACCAGTTCCAGCATGACGTAGCGACCGATGGACGCTCCTCTCGCGAAGGCGACGGGCTGCCGGCGCCCCGCGGCCCTTGCCCCAGGGACCAGGCGTTGGTGCGCGACCGCCACGACGGCCGTACACCGCTGACAAGAAGCCAGATGCTCCTCGGCCGCGGCCAGATCAACGCCGGTCAGGCGTCCCTCCGCCACCGCTACGACGGTTTCTGCATTCGGGCAACTCACCCAGTCCACCCCTCCGAGGACACTCTATTCCCGAGTCCCCGGAGTTGATAGTGGCGGGTCGGTTCCGACCATTCGGGCCGTCAGGCGGATGCGCCCCGCGTGGTGGTCGGGCGGCCGTTCGACCTCGCGTTATAACATGAAGTGCCCCAAGACCCGGTGCGGGCGACTATCGGAGCACGTACTTCAAGAAGGGTCCGGGCGCATAGACCTGGACCGGTTTGAACCCATCGACCTTACGACCTTCAGCGACAGCAGATGGCCATCATCTGACACGATTGCCTGGGCTGACCCCTCAAGCGCCGCTTCTACAAGCGGGTTGTCTTTGGCGTCCTTGGGAACTCTATCGACATCCTGGAAGGCGCCCGCCACGACGGTGAAGCGCTCGCCTATGTAGCGGACCGCTCGTTCGATCAGATCGTCGTCGAGCGGCGGGCTGGCCATGGTCCGGATCTCGGGCATCTTGAGCACGCGCGCGCATTCGTCCAAAAGCATCGGCGAGGTGACACCGACGATGCGCCGACTTTCGAGGGCGAGATCGAACAGTTCCACGGCCGCCGAGGTTCGCCGCCGAATGAGACCGCGGACGAGGATCTGAGTGTCCAGAACTACTCTTAGAACCACTCTAGGAGCGTCGGCCGCCACGGCCAGCCTTCAGTTTGCGGACAGTCTCTGCGCGTGCCTTTGTGGTGGCAGCGTTGAGCATCGCATCCGCCACGTTCCCATCGTGTCGCTCGGTCAACCGCGAACGCAGTTCGTCGACCGGATTCTTGAATGGCGGAGTTATGATCAGTCGGCGGCCTTCCACCGTGATCGAGACCTCTTCGGCGTTTTCGATTCCAAGCAGGCCGAGTAGCGTCTTGTCTAAGATCAGCCCCTTGCTTGAGCCGATCGTACTGAGCTTCTTCAACATGCGGCAGTTATATCACGTTATAATTTCCTTACACTGTGATAATATATCTTCTGTAAACTACGGATCGGAAGTCCGCGTCCCATAAGGGGTTGCAAGGCGCTCGTCATCGGCCGGCTCTTCGCGTTCTTTCGCATTACGGTTGCTTGGTGAACGTGTCGACAAACCATGACGCCACACCTCCTATCGAACCGCTGTACGGATAGAAGAATTTGATCGTGGTCGGGGTGGCCGTGTACCGCAACGAGTACGATCCTACGCCGCAGACGCCGGTCGCGTTATAGAAGTAGGGCGACGTAGTCGAGAAATTCTCCGCGAATGTGGAAGAGATCGCGGTGACATCGGTCGAAACCTGAATGCCTGAGCGCTGGCGTGTGCCGTCTGACTTGGTAGAGATCTGGAACGTCTCCGTGGCCCCGATGACGTGCAGCGAGGAGAACTCGTAATATGCGATCGCCGTCAAAACGTAGACACCGTCCGAGATTTCACCCCCGGCAGCCGGCGGCGAACTCCCATCGACCATCGGGGTAGCGACCGTGCCGATGAGAGACAGTGAATTGCAGACCGCAGCGCCGCCAAGCCCCCCCGCTCCGCCAGTCCCTGAAGTTGTCGACAGTTGCGTCCAGTGCGATCCAGAGAATGTGGTCCCGACTGTCGTCGTGTCAACGCACCCATCTCGGCCAAAGTTGTCGGGCACACCTTCTGAGTGCGGATAGAACACCCGTTCCTTGGTCGTGAGCGTGAGGGTCCCTCCGGTCTCCGTGGTCTCGCACTCACCGACGAAGGTCGGGTCATTCGCCCGAGAGCAGGAACTGACCGCGGTGCCACCCTCCGCCGTGCAGGCCGAGCCGAGGATGGAGATCAACGTGGCTTGCGGAATCGCCAGGGCTGACGAAACGGATAAATACTCGACGCAAGTCGTTTCCTTTGCAGGGCATGCGCCAAACGGACAAGTGCCAGTGTCACAGGCGAAGATGACCCCACCTTGCTTCCCTCCTCCACAGCCGGCAAGTAGACCCACAAACACAACCGCTATGATCTTCTGGCGCGCCAACGCGATACCGCCCGCCGCGACCGCCTTTGCTTCATCCTCGCCGCTGCGACAGCCCTGCTCACCTGCTCGTCGCGGCCGGCGAACACCTCGGCCTCGATGCATAGCTTCCTCCGTCGACAACCTTCACCTGCTCCACGGATACTCTAGTCCGGGGTTGCCGGAGTTGGTAGTGGCCGGTCGATTCCGACCATTCTGAGCGTTGGCTGGGTGCGCGCTGATCAGCGATCAGCCAGTCGCCACAAGAATCAGAGCAACCGGTTTCGAACGGCCTTCACGACGGCTCACCGATCGGGGATCTCTGCAGCGCCGACCCAGACTGCGAAGTCGCTGCGCTACCGCCGATGTGGATTTACTGGCGCCAGATCGTGATGACGTGGTTCCAGCCGGAGCAAGCCTTGTATCCGTCGGCCCCGTTTGCCGCGTCAGATCCGGTGCAAGCGCTCGCGCATCGACCCGCAGGTCCGTATGCGTTGTCGTAGGATGAATCGACCTGGGCAGACCCAATGCGTCCTGGAACCGGCTTGACGTCAAAGTCGCGCCCACCACAGTAGTAAGCCTCGGGCTCGTCGAGGAAGATGTTACCGAAGAACGCGCCTTCCTGGTGCGGGAAGGTGGCGTCTTGGCCCCACGCAACCGCCGGGTGCTCCGCCGTCATCCAGACCGGTACGTGCTTGCCGGTGGTGTTCACCAGCGACAGCATGCAGGCGCTCACCCACTCCTGGCACGCTTGGCCACAAGAGCCGGCCTCCCATTCCGGAGCGAGGCCGATCTCTCCGTGGAACGTGTACTTGGTGCCATTCTGATCCGCCTTGATCAGCGTGCGATTCGCGGGCAATGCACATTTCACAAGGTACGTCACCACTTCGCGACCGTCGGACGTGGTCATCAATCCTTCGGTTGAGGAGAGGCCGCCCTGGACATCAAGGCCCTTGGCGAGGGTGATCCCGTTTTGGGACTTGATCCCGTTCTGGGACTTGATCCCGTTCTGGGACTTGATCCCGTTCTGGGACTTGATC
>JADGRC010000337.1 GCA_017881245.1 Pseudomonadota bacterium | reverse complement strand
CGGGGTGCTCGGATGAAGCTCGAAGCCGCGCCAATCGAGTGACAGATCGAACGAGCGGAGGAGCTCGGGCACGGTGCTCTGCTCGGCGATGAAACAGAACGGACAGACGAAGTCGGTGTACAGGCGAAGAGTCAGGGTCATCCGGAAATTGTAGCTGGCGCCTGCATTTTGACGGGCGCCAAAAGTCGGGAGCCGTGCGACCATACCCTCCATGTTGCCCCCCCCACGTCACCGCCGATCCGCGCCGCCTCGTTGCGCACAAGCTTGCTCGCCTGATTGGTCACCTACGCGTTCTCATCTGATCGCGGCCGCCGCAGTTCGCGCGGTTGCGGCAAGCGTTGTGGTTACCGCCGCCGTGGTGTCGGCCTCTAGTTGTGGAACACCACCGCCACCGCCGCCGTTGATTACTCCCGCGGCGTCCGTGAATCCCCCGTGGCTTCCCGCGGCCCGCGCGGACGAGGCGCATCTGGCGGATCTGCACCAGTTGACCTTCGCAGGGGAGAACGCGGAGGCTTACTGGTCGCCGAACGGCGCGGAGCTGATCTTCCAGGCCCGCGCCATCGACGCCGGCTGTGATCGCATCTATCGGATGAGCGTGCTTACGCCCGTGCCCGTGCCCATCCCCGTGTCGAGCGGCATCGGCGCCACCACCTGCTCGTTCTATTTGCCCAGTACGCACGACGTCATTTTCTCATCGACGCATCTGGCGGGAGCGGCATGTCCACCGCGCCCGGATCAACGGCAAGGGTACGTCTGGGCCTTGCACCCGGGTTACGACATCTTTCGCGCGGGTCCCGATGGATCGAATCCGCGCCGGCTGACGGATACGCCGGGTTACGACGCGGAGGCGACCGTCTGTCCGGTCGACGGTTCCATTGTCTTCACGTCCGTGCGGGACGGGGATCTGGACCTGTATCGCATGGACGCCGACGGAAGCAATGTCCGCCGGTTGACCAACCAGATCGGATATGACGGCGGCGCATTTTTCGACAACGACTGTTCGCACATCGTTTGGCGGGCGTCCCGCCCGGCGCCGGGGCCCGCACGTGACGAGTATCAAGCCATGTTGAAGAAGGGCATGGTTCGTCCGACCAAACTCGAGTTGTGGATCGCCGACGCGGACGGCGCCAACCCCATGCAGATCACGTATCTCGACGCGGCGTCGTTCGCGCCGTCGTTTTTTCCGGGGCAGTCACGCATCATATTTTCGTCCAACGTGGGCGATCCGCGGGGACGCGAATTCGATCTGTGGGCGGTCGACATGAGCGGCGCGAATCTGGAGCGTGTGACGACCGCGCCCGGATTCGACGGCTTTCCCATGTTCGCCCCCGACGGTCGGCACCTGGCGTTCTCTTCGAACCGCGCCACGCCGCCCGGTGCCCACGACACCAACGTTTTCGTGGCCCGCTGGGACGAACGCGTGGTGCGACGTTTTGCCGAGACACCAGCGGACCGGATTCTGACCGACATCGCGTGGCTGGCCGATCCCGAACGCGGCGGGCGCGGAATCGGTACCCCGGGTTTGGAGGCGTCCGGAACATACGTCGAGGCGCGTCTGCAACGAGTTGGGCTGCTCCCAGCCGGGGAGGGCGGCAGTTTCCGACAGGTGTTTCAGGTTCCGACGGAGGTGAAGATTGGGGTCGACACGTCCTTGACCATTGCGGGCGTGGCGCAGGCGCGAGACGCGTTCACGCCGGCCGCGTATTCGGGACACGGAACCGCGAGGGGATCCCTGGTCCTGGCCGGGTACGGCATCGTCGAGTCGACGCTGGGTGTCGACGACTACAAGGGCCTGGACGTCCGCGGCGCAATCGTCGTGGTGCGCCGGTTCGCACCGGATTCTCCCGTCTTCGCAGGCGGCGACAAGCAGCGCCGCTACGGAGACGTCCGGCAAAAGGCGTTCACCGCGCGCGAGAGGGGCGCCCGCGCCCTGATCGTCGTCGACGCGCCCCTTCCTCCGGCCGGCCAGGCGGAAAAAGCATGGAAGGCGCCCGACGAGGGGCCGCTCCCCGGGGTACACGCGGAGGGTTACGGCGACGCCGGTATTCCAGTGCTGTTCGTGCGCCGCGCCGCCTTTACGGCGACGCTGGCTCGCCTGGAAAAGAAGGTGCGCGTTCCCGCCGCGCTGAAGGTTGCGTTGACCGTGACGCGTACGCCGGCGTTCAACGTCGTGGCGCGTATCCCAGCCGGCGTCCCTGAGTCGGCGCGGTTGCCGGGCACGATTGTGATCGGCGCGCACTACGACCATATTGGACTCGGCGAACGTCATTCGCTGGCCCCCGACAGTAAACAGCCTCACGTCGGCGCCGACGACAACGCGTCCGGCGTGGGCACTCTACTGGAGGCGGCGCGCATCCTGGCGGCGCGCCCGAGCGTGCTGGCGCGCGACGTGGTGGTCGTCGCCTTCTCGGGAGAGGAAGAGGGCACCTTGGGATCGACGGCTTTCGTGCGAACACCTCCGGCGCCGCTCGGCGTGCCCGACGTCGTCGCGATGGTCAACCTCGACATGGTGGGCCGCCTGCGCGACAACCGCGTGACCGTGCTTGGCCGTGGGTCCGCCGACGAATGGCCCGGGTTGCTGGATGCGGCCTGCGCCAAAGCTGGAATCGATTGCGGTGGAACAGCAGGCGGCGCCGACGGATATGGGCCAAGTGATCAGATGCCGTTCTATGTCGCGGGCATTCCCGTGGTTCATTTCTTTACCGGGAATCACCCCGACTATCACCGCCCGAGCGACACCGCGAACAAGATCAACGCGGCGGGCGCCGGCCAGATCGCCATCGCCGTCGCGGCGCTGGCGCGCGACTTGGCCGCCCGTCCCGGTCGCCTGACCTTGAAGCAGATCCCAGGGCCTGCTCCGGGAGGGGGTGACATGCGTTCGTTCGGTGCGTCGCTCGGCACCATTCCGGACTACGCCGGCCCACCCCCGGGAACGGCGGGCGTGTTGCTGGCGGGCGTGCGCGCCGGTGGCCCCGCGGAAGCGGGTGGCCTGCGACGGGGCGACATTCTCGTGCGCCTCGGCAGCCACGAAATTCGGTCGGTCGAGGATTTGATGTACGCGCTTGGCGCCAGCAAACCGGGCGAAACCGCCACCGCACATGTCCTGCGCGACGGCAAGGAAGTGAAGCTAACCGTCACCTTTCAGTCGTCCGCGAAACCGGCGGGCGTCCCCCCGATGCACTGACGCGCGCGACTTCGGCGCCGCAAGGGCCTCGGGGCGCCGCAAGGGGCCTGGGAAGGCCCCCTGCGAGACCCCCTCGGAATGCTTAACGTCGGGGCCGGTCCAGCAAAGCTGGACCTCCCGGTACTTGGATTCGCTACATGATCCGGAGATATGCCGGAGGCGAAAATTTGCTTCAAAGGTCGGATGCACCAGTGCGCAAAAAAAGAACGGCCGGCTCCCGATTGGGGCCGGCCGTTGCGTGGACGCGTATCGCGCCTTGTTCTTCTGGACTTACTGGGCTCCGGCCGGCACGCCGGCCTTTGGAATTACGGCGAAGTTGACGTTTTGATAGCCGGCCACCGCCGCCGAGTACATGATCTTCTTCAGGACCTTGAACTCGACGCCTTTGTCCGACTGGATGATCGCGATTCCGTTGAACTCCTCGCCGGGGTGAAGGAGCTTGTAGTTGTTCTTCAGGGTCACGAGCTTGTCGTGCAGCTCCGAGATCTTGAAGTCTCCCGTGTTGGAATCCTTCATGAGCTCGTCGGCCGTGGCGACCTGAGATCCGTCCAGCGTCACGACGTCACGGCTGACGCCGATCACCGGAGCGCGTTCCAGCTCGGCCCAGTTCTGCGCGTTCGGCAACACGATGTTCTTCTGGACGAACAGGATCTCTCCCGTCGCTGAGAAGGACATCAACAAGAAGATGACCAACATCGTCATCATGTCGATGTACGCGACCAGATTCAGGGGCGCGTACAAGCTCTTTCGACCGGCGTGGCTGAGCTTCGCCTTCGCGACCTCCAGCTTCACCGAGTCAAACAGATGGGTATGGGGTGCTTTGATGGGCATCGCGTGATCTCCCCGTCAGATACCGGCGCCGCCGGCGTCGATTAACGACAGATCCGGGAATCGCGCGGTCAGCGCGGTGTCCATTGTCTTGACCAGGATCTCGAATTTGATCTGGTCCTCGGACGCGATCTGGATGTCGGTCTTGTCCGGGTGCGCGTCCTTCAGCTTCTTCAGCTCGGCCGCTAGTTTTTCATAGTCGTATTCGGTCCCCTTCTTGGGAAGGGGCTGCTGGTCCTGGTCGGCCACGACGTTGAAACCTTCGTCGTTGACCACCACCACCAGTTTCAGCTGCTTCTCGGGGGGCGTGTCCTCGCCCGCCTGCCCCTGGCCCTTTTGGTGGGCTTCAAGGCGAGCGAGCTGCGACCAGACCGCCGTAATCAGCAGGAACGCGACCATACACGTCAGAAGATCGATGTACGGAACCAGGTTCAGGTCGGCGTTGACGGACTTCTTACCGCCCTTGCCACCTTCATCGACTGAAACGCTCATGGGTATGACCTCCTAAAAAAGGCTGAAACAGGAGGTTTAGTACTGACCCTGCTGCCCGTGGCCGCCCTGCTGCTGCCCCGCCACGACCAGGTTCAACGTCTCGACGGTGGCTTGATTGATGCCATCAAGGATGTGCTGGGTCATGCCGTTCAGCCAAGCGTAGGTCGCCAGGCCCATGATGCCGGTGCCGAGGCCAAACGCCGTGCAGTTCATCGCCTCGGAGATACCGCGAGACAACATCGTCGCCTTCATCGAAGGATCAACGCCGGCGACGCCCGCGAACGACTTGATGAGACCGGTGATGGTTCCGAGCAACCCGGCCAACGTCGCCAGGTTCCCAAGCATCGACAGGTACCCCGTACGCTTCTCGATCTTCGGAAGCTCGCGAAGGGCTTCCTCGTCCATGCCCTGCTGAATGTCGTGGTCGCTGCCACCCGCGCGCCGCAACCCGGCGGCGATGATGCGTGTGACCGGCGAGGGGCTTGCCTGACAGGTGTTGATGGCGCCCTGGATATTGCCGGCGACGATCTGGGACTTGAGCAGCGACATCAGCTTCTCGGTGTCCACCTTGGACTTCGAGATGTACATGAACCGATCGACGGTGATACCGACGGTCAGGAAGAACAGAATCAGG
>JADGRC010000336.1 GCA_017881245.1 Pseudomonadota bacterium | reverse complement strand
TGAGAGGCCCCGGCCAGTATGCCGCCATCAAACGACGCGCGAGCGGCGGCACGGTCTTGCACAGACGCTCCAGCATCTCGGGTCCCTTCACCAACACCGAAATCGGCTTATTGGCGTCGCGCCCCTTCAACATTCGCAGGCGCACCAACGCCAGCTCATCCAGGGCGTTCACGCCGAGACCGTAAAACGTCTCGGTCGGGTACGCCACCACCTCGCCGCGTCGGATGGCCTCGGCGGCGAAGGTGATCTCTTCGGGAAACGCGTGCGCCATGGGCCGACCGGTCAGCGGACCTTGAACTCCGCCCGCACCTCTTCGTCGGACTTCAGCACCTTGTCCCGGCGCGCCGCGCGTTCAGCCTCCACCTTCGCCGCCAAGCCGGAATCCCCGAGCGCGATAATCTGCGCCGCCAGCAGACCCGCGTTCTCCGCCCCCCCCACCGCCACCGTGGCCACCGGCATTCCAGGGGGCATCATGACCGTCGACAACAGCGCATCGAATCCACCCAGGGTTCCGGCCGCTATCGGGACGCCCACGACGGGACGAGTCGTGTGGGCAGCCACGGCACCGGCCAGGTGGGCCGCTCCCCCCGCCGCGCAGATGAACACCTTGCAGCCACGCGTGCCCGCGTCGCGAACGAACGCGGCGGTTTCGGCCGGCGTGCGATGAGCCGACAGGACCCGCACCTCCGCGACCAGGCCCAGCGCCGCCAGGACCTTTGCGGCGGGCCGCATGGTTTCCAGATCGGACTTCGATCCCATCATGATTGCGACGTCTATGGTCATGATCTCCCTCGTGCTCCTATGTCGTTTCGAAAGTGCATTCCCGAAAAGTGTATCTTGCCCGCGGCCGTTCCAATCGCGCCATATGCGCGTTCGCGCGCCTCTGCGAGAGAGGCGCCACCGGCCGTGATTCCGAGTACCCGGCCACCGGCCGTGACCAAAGCCTCGGTGCCGCTTCGGCCCGCATCCGCCCGGGTACCCGCGTGAAAGACGAGCACGCCGTCGGCGGTCTCCGTTCCATCGGCGGGCAGGCCAAAGATGACATCGCCCCCGCGCGGTGGGCCGGGATAGTTGGCGGCGGCCAACACCACGCAAACGGCGGCGCCCGCGACGCTGCGAAGGCGCCCCTCGGGCAAGTGACCCGCGGCCGCGCCCTGCAACCAGGGCAAAAGGTCGTCCTTTAGGCGGACCATCACGACCTGGGTCTCGGGATCGCCAAAACGGCAATTCCATTCGATGACCACGGGACCTCGATTCTTCGTCAACATCAGGCCGCCATAAAGCACTCCCTGAAAAGGGCGTCCCATCCGGCGCATCGCCGCGACGGTCGGCTCGAAAATACGCTGAACGATCTCGCGCTCCAGATCATCGTCGACCAGGGGCGACGGCGAATACGTTCCCATGCCGCCGGTGTTGGGGCCTCGATCTCCATCGAACACGGCTTTGTGATCCTCGGCCGATGGCAACAATGCCAGGCGGTCGCCATCGCACAGCGCCATCATCGACACCTCGCGGCCGAAAAGGCGTTCTTCCAACACGACCCGCGCGCCGGCGGCGCCGAATTCGCGGTCGCCGATCATCCGGCGTACGGCCGCCTTTGATTCCTCCTTGGTCGCCGCGACGACCACGCCTTTTCCCGCGCACAGGCCATCGGCCTTCACCACCACCGGGCCTGGCTGCGCGTCGATAAACCGCTCGGCCGCCGCGATGTCGTCGAACACGCCGAAGGCCGCCGTCGGAACCTTGGCGTCTGCCATCAGGCGTTTGGCGAAAGCTTTGCTGCCCTCGATCTCGGCCGCTGCCCGCGACGGGCCGAAGAAGGGAAACCCCGCTGCCCGGACCGCGTCCCCAAGGCCGAGGCCAAGCGGACCCTCGGGACCACAGATCACCAAATCGGCGGCCTCCGCCCGGGCTAGAGCGACGACGGCGTCCGTTTCTTCCGCCCTGACCGGCGAGAGACGAGCTTTCGGCAAGCGCGCGATCCCGGGATTACCCGGAGCGACCACGATGGTCCCGACACGCGGGCTCCGAGACAACGTCCAGGCCAGGGCGTGCTCTCGTCCCCCGCCCCCCACCAGCAGGATTGTCATTGATCGCGTCATCGGTGTCGCCATAGTGAAGGGCCGATCCGGTTCATCGGAGGTGTCCTAGTACCTCACGGGAGAATTGTATGTCCAGCGCGAGGTCGGAGCGGAAGAGCCGTCGCCTGGCGAGGGGTGGCAGGCTATTGCGAAGGGTCAGTGCTTGAAGTGCCGCTCGCCGGTTAGGATCATAGCGATGCCGTGCTCGTCGGCCGCGGCGATCACTTCCTCGTCGCGCAGCGAGCCGCCGGGCTGCACGATGGCCACTGCCCCCGCCTTGGCCGCTTCGTCCACGCCGTCACGAAAGGGGAAGAACGCGTCAGATGCTAGGACCGAGCCCGCCAACGACGCTCGGGCCTTCTGGACGGCGATGCGGACCGAGTCGACACGAGACATCTGGCCGGCGCCGACGCCCAGCGTACGACCACCACCGCAAAACACGATTGCGTTCGACTTGACGTGCTTGGCGACACGCCAAGCGAAATCCAGATCCGCCAGCTCGGCCACCGACGGTGCCCGCTTGGATACGACCTTGGCGTCCGTGGCGGCCGAGGTCTCCATGTCGCGCGTCTGCACCAGGAATCCGCCCGATACACTGCGCAGCTCGGCGACCGGCGCCCCCGCACGCTCCCGTGCCGCGGCGGCAACGAAATCGTACGCCAGCAGACGCAGATTCTTCTTGGCCCCAAGCACCGCGAGCGCCTCGGGGGCGTAGTCGGGCGCGATCACACATTCGAGGAAGGTCTCGCTCATCTCGCGGCCCAGCTCGGCGTCCACCCGACGATTGACCGCCACGATGCCGCCGAATGCCGAGACCGGATCGGTTTCCCGCGCCAGGCGGTACGCCGCCAGAACGCCGGTGTCCGAGACGGCGCAGCCGCAGGGATTGGTGTGCTTGATGATCGCGACGGCGGGCATCGCGAACTCGGCGCCGAGTCGCATGGCTGCGTCCAGATCCAGAATATTGTTGTACGACAGTTCCTTGCCTTGAATGACCTCGGCGCTCGCCAGGGACAACCCGGTCGCGCCACCGTCGCTGGCGTAGAACGCCGCGCGTTGTTGCGGGTTTTCACCGTAACGCAGGGTGCGCGCCAGCGTAGCGGACCAGTGCTGACTGCGGGGAAACGCGATCGGCGTGGCTTCCGGAGACGGCAGCCGCGACAGATACGACGCGATGGCCCCGTCATAGGCGGCGGTGTGCGCGAAGGCCTTGCAGGCCAGCTCGAAACGGAGTTGCGGCGAAACTTCGCCGTTCGCCGCGATCTCGGCGGCGACGCGTCCATAGTCCGCGGGATCGACAACGACGGCGACACGCTCGTGGTTCTTGGCGGCCGAACGAATCATCGCCGGACCGCCGATGTCGATGTTCTCGATGATCTCCTCGAAGGCGGCGCCGCGGGCCACTGTCTCACGGAACGGATACAGATTCACCACGGCCAGATCGATCGCGGACAGTCCAGCCCGCTGCATCTCCGCGCGGTGTTTCTCCGTCGGGCGGCCGAGTAGCCCTCCGTGAATTCGCGGATGCAGCGTCTTGACACGACCATCCAGAATCTCGGGCGCGCCGGTAAAATCACTGACTTCGCGGACCGAGACGCCGGCGGCCGCTAGCGCTTTTGCCGTGCCGCCGCTGGCCAAGAGCTCAACACCGGCCCGACCGAGTGCGCGGGCGAAGTCGGACAACCCTGTCTTGTCGGAAACCGAGAGGATGGCGCGTGCGACCTTTGACACCGCGACGTTCTAGCGCGGCGGCCGTCGCCCTGGAAGAGGCCGTCGCCGTCGTCGCTGCATTAGTGCCGCGCCGAGCGACGCAACACCGGCCAGTAGGCAAAGCGAAACCGCCGATCCCCCCACCCCGGACACTACTGCGCAGCCGCCACTTGCCCCCCCACCGCTGAGGGAACCGGCCGCACTGCCGCCGGTTCCACCGCCTGACAGACCGATAGCGCCCGTGCCTGCTCCCACGAAACCTCCGGTGCCAGCCGTGGTGGTTCGACCACCGCTCGCGGTCATGCCCGGGCCCGTCGTGCTCATCGTGCCGGTGGCGCCTCCGGTCTGGATGACCGGGCCCGATCCCATGCCTTCGCCCGGAACACACTTGCCAAGGATGCACAGGAGCCCGGGTCCTCCGCACAGCTCCGCGTCGGTGCCGTTGTCGGCCACTCCGTCGCAGTCATCGTCGAAATAGTTGCAGACTTCCTTGATCGGCTCGCCGGGGGTACAGGTCGCCGAACAGCCGTCCGCGTAGCGGCGACACCAGCCTACGCCGCACGTCATTCGCACACCCTCGTCGACTCTTCCATCGCAGTTGTTGTCCCTGCCGTCGCAGATCTCCATCGCACCGGGGTACACGGTGTTGTTGTTGTCGTTGCAGTCGCCCTTGCAATCCCCAAAACCCACGCTCGGCTTGCAGTCCATCTTCATCGCGCCGCCGATGATGCCATGGCCGTCGCCGTCCTTGTCCTCGCAATAGGGGATGTTGACGACGTTCTCGTCGATATTTCCGTCGCAGTTGTTGTCCTTCCCGTCACACAGCTCGGGCGCGCCCGGGAAGATGTTCTCGTTGAAATCATTGCAGTCGCCAGCACGAGGGGCATAACTTTGTGGCTGCGTGCATTCGATACGCGATCGATAGTTCGTATCGGACGACCCGTACCCATCGCCGTCCTGGTCGATGTAGTACGTGGTTCCGGCGCACCCCACGACGATGGAGAGGTGCGCCTCGCCACCGGCATCGCCCTTGGGCGTTCCGTCGCCGTTAGCGGACAAGGCGTAGGCGGAAAAGCTCACGCCCGTCGCCACCGTGGACGTCCACTGCGCCTGAAACGACGTCGAGCCCCCCGACCCTGTCTTTGGCGTCGTGTGGGTGACGCCATACGCGTTGGCCAGGGTCCCCGCATCGAGCATCTTGAACGCTCCCGCGGTCATGTAGTCGGTGGTCAAGTAGAAACCCGCCACCGCCCCGTTTGTCTGCGAAATCGTCACGGTCACTGTAACCGCCTGACCGGCTGTCGGATTCATCGGGCTCGCCGTCAAGGAAACCGTCGGGGGTTTTCCTCCTGTGTGGCAGCCATCGCAGCTCGCGGCGGCAATTCCATTCTTCCGGGCCCAAGCGGCCGTGGGAAACGCGGCGACGCCCGCCGCAATCGACAGCGCGATGAGGGATAGGGGAACAAAACGGGATACAACCATTTCCGTCCTTCAAGGATAGTTGTTGCGCGCCGCGTGAAACTCAGCTCATCCCCACCCACGGCAATCCATTTTCAGACGCACCCCGGCAGCCGAGCAAGCCACCCTTTACCCTGCCATGCTCCCGCCCGCTTTCAGAAATTAGTTCGTCGGAACCGCCACTTTCGTCATGCCTGCCTTGGCCCGAAGGTCTGCCAACTCGCCCTTCGACAGATCGCGCCAACCGCCCATCGCCAACCCCTCGAACGAAATATTACCGAGACGAACCCTAGATATCTTTAACACGGCATGACGGATGAT
>JADGRC010000335.1 GCA_017881245.1 Pseudomonadota bacterium | reverse complement strand
CCGTACCGTTTGCGCCGCAGCCACCGACTCCTGCGTCCCCGCCCGATCCGGTATCCCCGCCCACTCCGCCGCTCTCGCTCGACCCAGCATTGCCCGCTTGGCCGGTCCCGCTTCCGCCGCTGCCCGGCACGACCATTCCCCCCGTACCCGGCCCTGCCAGGTCCAGCCCACCCGCGTCCGACCCGGCCCGGAAGTACGTCACCGTCTTGCCACAGCCCCCCGCCACACCCAATCCAATGCCCAGCAGCACGAACGGAACACCGGCGCCACGGGGCAACCGAAATGCCGATGGCATCATTTTATGATGCACGATCTTCCCGCCGAAACCAGCTTGAGCCAGAAATGTCCAACGCCGTCGCCAGCGGGTATAAGAAGGCAGCGTGGCATTGGGCGGCTTCCCGCGGCGATTTGGTTCGTACGTACTCCTCAAACCTTTGGCGCGGGGCGGGATGGGCGAGCTTGATCTCGCGGCGACGGGTGGCCGCGGAATGGAGAAGCTGTGCGTGATCAAGCGCGTGCTCCCGCATCTGCTGGTCGCGGACAACGTTCAGCGCTTTCGTGAGGAGGCGACGATGATGATGCGCCTTTCGCACGGCAATCTGGTCGGGGTGTTGGACGCGGGGAGCGAAGAGGGGCAGCTCTATCTAGCGATGGATTTCGTCGAAGGCAAGGATCTGCTGGCGACCTGGAACCAGTGCGCCACGCGACAAGTGGCGTTCCCGGTCGAGATCGCCGCCTACGTCATCAAGGAATTGGCGCGGGGGCTCGCCTACGCCCACGCATATCGCGATCTGGGGCTCGTCCACCGGGACATCTCGCCCGCCAACGTACTTCTTTCCTATAGCGGCGAGGTCAAGCTGACCGACTTTGGACTGGCCATTTCGAAACTGAAGGCACAGCAGACCGCGCCGGGAATCATCTATGGCAAGTTGGCCTACCTGGCCCCCGAACAGGCGCTCGGGCGCGCGCTGGACGGGCGCACGGATCTCTACGCAGCCGGCATCTTGCTCTGGGAAATGCTGACCGGGCGGCAGCTCTTTCCGTCCCAACCGCCTGACAAGGCGTCGCCCGCCCGCCCCACGGACAGGAGCTCCACCCTTGAGGCGCTTGAACGCGTACGCCATCCCGTCGTCACACCGCCTTCCGCCGTGACGGGGCGCGTGCCGCCGGACCTGAGTGAGATCGTCATGCGCGCCCTTGCGGTCGATCCGGCGGAGCGCTACCAGACGGGTGAGGAGCTTCGCGCCGACCTGGCGTCGTTTCTGGCGAAGCACGCCCCCGCAACCGATGCCGCCACGCTGGCGAGGTTCATGGCGAACGTGTTCCGGAATCAGATCGACACGGAGCGCGCCGATCGGGATCGACTGCTCGCCGAGGCGTCAGCCTTGCTGTCCGGGCCGATCGCCGCAGCAGGAGCCCCCGACGTGGCCGTTGGGGCCCCTACCCCCCCCGCGCCAGTCAAACCGCGTCTCGTCGACCCAGCGCTTTGGAATTCGGAGCCCGGCGCGCGAAACGCGATGTTGCAGGCCGCGCGGCCCGCACCGGCGCCTGTACCGGCGCAGCCCGCTTCGCGCGATCGCGGTGAGGTCGCTGACCCGAAGGCCGCCACGGGTGTGATACCAAGGATGCCTGAGCGGTCGCCGTTCCAGCCCGAATCCGTTATGGCGCGCATCCGGCGGAGGCGCCAGCTAGACGATCGCCGGGCCAGCCCCGACCGCGCGCATGCCTTGGGGGAAGTCTCCGAAATGCCCTACCGCGTTTACGGGGGCCTGCCCGCCGGCAACTTACTCCCCTCGCCGCTCGATCGCGCCGCGCCCTCGGCGTCGGGCGCCCTCGAATCCGTTCCCCCCGCCGCGCCGGAAGCCGGTGATCTCGCCCACCCCGATCCGGGCCATCCCGCCCCGTCGGACGACGAGGATCAGCGGGTCGGAACCACGATCGCCGCTCGATATTTCGTCCGTCGCCTCTGTGGCGAGGGGGCGATGGGGCGGGTCTACGAAGGTCACCACATCGAGATTGGTCGCCGCGTGGCAATCAAGGTGCTGCATTCCAGCTTTCGCAATACGCCGGACGTGGTCGAACGCTTTCGACGCGAGGCCCGGGCCGCGTCCCGGATCGGTCATCCCAACATCGTCGACGTCACCGACTCGGGAACGACCCCCGACGGCGCGTTCTTCTTCGTCATGGAATACCTGGATGGCGTCGACTTGGAACAACTGCTTGCGCGCGAGGGGCCGCTGCCTATCGAACGCGCCCTGCTGATCGCGGCGCAGGTATGCCGCGCGTTGATCGCCGCGCACGCCGCTGGAATCATTCATCGCGATCTGAAGCCCGCGAATGTCATGCTTGTCCGTCACCGAGACGATGAGGACTTCGTCAAGGTCTTGGACTTCGGAATCTCGAAGCACAGCGATCTGGACAAGGATGCCCGGGGCAAGGAGGTCGGCCTGACCCGCCCGGATGCCGCCGTGGGTACCCCCATCTATATGGCCCCCGAACAAGTCGCGGGCCAACCCGCCGATGGGCGAACCGACGTCTATGCCGTGGGCGAGCTGTTGTTCGAAATGCTGGCGGGGGTCCCGCCTTGCGGCGGCGGCGACATCATCGCCGTCTTCAACAAGAAGGCCAACGAAGATCCCGTTCCCGTCCGATCGCTCCGGCCTGAAGTCCCCGCGCGCATCGAGAGCCTTCTGACACGCGCGATGTCCCGGGCTCCGGCTGATCGCCACCCTTCGATGACCGCGCTGAAGGACGAAATCATGAGCGGGCTATCCGCGATCGACGAGGCGCCAATTCCGGGGGGAAGTCCTGGGGCTTCCCGGCCGGAGTTGTCGACCACCAACGCCCGTAAGTGGCGGCCCCCTGCACCGGCGATCTGGCTGACAGCGGGCGGCGTGGTCGCGGGTTTGGGATTGGCGTCCATGGTGCTGATCTTGCGCGGGGATCTCCGTGGCGGCCCGCGGTGGGACACGCCCCGTTCATCACCGTCCCTGGCCAGGCCGGCTCCGCCAGAGCTGTCGGGGGCACAACCGACGCCGGCGGCCCTTCGGGGAGGGTCCACCCCCAGCCTGGATAAGACGGCGCCGCCGGTGCGTCCACCCGTCGCGGGGATCCTTGCCGGAGTCCACGCGGCGGGAGTCGATGTCTCCGGGCCCGCCCATGGACCCGGATCCACCAGGTCCGATGCTGTCGTCGGTCGTCTGCCCATCCTCCGCGGGACCACGGCGACCAGGGCGGCTCCAACCGCGTCCTCGCCCCGCTCGGCCTCCCGTCACTCCACCATCGCCTTGAAGCGACCAGCCGTTGCGCAAACCACCGTTAGCGCCGGATCGGCCACGTCCCAAGTGCCGTCGGACGATCTGGTTCGCGGACGGGCCGCTTTCGCCAAGGGGAACTTTCCCGACGCCGTTCGTCTTGGTCGAGCCGCCCTGACTTCCGGCGACGCCGTCGGAGCGCACCTCTTGCTCGGCGATGCCTTCTACAAGATGGACCGCTTCCGGGATGCGCTCAGCGAGTATGACGCGGTTCTGAAAACAGCGCCCACCAATCCCCAGGCGCAGCGCGGCCGCGAACTGGCGCTTCGGCGCGCCCGACCCTGATCGCCCGCCCCGACCCTGTTGCGCATCTCCCGATACCCGTAATTCTCCGTAGCTATACTAGAAAAATGTGTATATTAAGCCTCGGTTCTCACAGACAGAGGGAGGTCGGCATGAATCGCTTCAGCCTGCTCACCGTGGCGGCAGTCTCTCTTTCCCTGACCGGAGCGTGTCAGTTCAAACCGCACTCCGACATGTTCGGCACGGGCGGAAGCTCTGGAAACGGCATGGGGGGAAACTCGGCCGGCACGTTCGTCGAGCCTGTCGTCAATCTGCCCGACGCCGCGCGCGAATATACCAATGCCTCCGACGCATCGGCTGACAACGGTCCCACGCCGGACGCGAACTGCCAGAATCAACCATTTTCCGTGCTGGCCCCGCCGCCGGACTTGTTGATCGTCCTCGATCGATCGGGCTCGATGCTTATGGACGCGGCCGGCACGAACTGTCAGGGCATGGGCGGCCAAGGCGGTGGTGGGCGCGGTGGTGGCATGCGAGGCGGCAATAATTGCGGCGCCAACTCCAAGTGGTCGCAGGTCACCACGGCTATCAACGCCGTCGCCGCGATGACTGAAACGAAGATCAACTGGGGAATCAAGTTTTTCGGGAACGACATGATGTGCGGTGTGACCGCGGGTGCGACGGTCGCGCCGGGACCGAACAACGCGGCCGCCATCGCCGCGGCCATCGCAGCTCCCGCGAATCAGCCCGGCAGCAGCACGCCCACGGCGGCTGGCGAGCTATCCGCGGGGGAATACCTGGCGAGTCTGGCCGCGACGGACACCAATCCCAAGTTCATCTTGATGGCGACAGATGGGCAACCCAACTGTTTGGCGGGCAATTCCCAGATGACCGACGACATGGGGGCCATAGATTCCGTCGCTACCGTGAAGGCCATGGGGTTCCCCACGTTCGTCATCGGTATCGCCACGACGGGTGGCCCCGGCGACGCGACCCTGAGCAGCATGGCCATGAATGGCGGGTATCCCCTGCCTGGGACAACGCAGTATTACTCGATCATGAATACCGCCGACCTGGTGGCCGCGCTGACCGCGATTCAGACCGTGACCATGGGCATGTGCACCTATCCTCTCACCACGCCGGGTGACCAGGCCGACATGAATAAGGTGTCGGTAACCGTGGATGGCGCCGCCAAAGTGAAGGACGACCCGAACGGATGGCGTTACACCGATCCGACGACAAAGACGTCCATCACGTTCACGGGGACGACCTGCGATCAGCTGATGGCCGGAACGTTGAAGAACGTTCAGGTCTTGTACGGCTGCAAGATCGTCGTTATCTGACCTCGGGGTCGGCGGGTCGCCCACTCAGCCTTCTCCGGCGTAGATCTTCGCCGCGGATAGGTGCCCGAAGCGGTGCCACCTTACGTGCAGGCGCGATAGCTGAAATAGCAGGTCCGCCGCCGGGGTTCCGGCCCTGGCCGCCTTGTCCACCAGTTCGAGGACGCGCTCCCGCACATCGGACGGATGGAACAGGAAGGTCTTCCCGAACACGACCGACTCACCGTCCCACAACAGACGAGCCTCGAACAACGCTCCGGCTTCGAACCCGCCGGTGCCGCGTCGTTCCTTCACCCAGAATCGGGCGCCCCCGATCAGATCATCGAGCTCCAGCCGCCCGTCCGCAGTGGATCCGATCTCGAACAGGCTCCGGTGGCTCGCGTGCAGGTGAACAGCCGCGCGTCGCTCCTCGTCGGTGAATCGACCCGGTGGCTGGCAGATGACACGCAGGGCGGGCGGCGGACCGTTGTCGAACCCGCGCTCGATGATGTACCACTCGAGAAACGAAGCCATCCGAGACTCGAAGAGATCGCCGTCGTCGTCGAAGACCTTGCCAGCCCGCTCGAAAAATTCCGCGCGGGCCCGCATGGCCTCCAATTTGTTCTCACCTTGGGCGAACACCGCGGCCAGGCGTTCGACCAATGACTGAATCACGATCACGGGACTGGGGATCTTCGTGGACCGGGGCAAGCCGGGTCAAGTCCGCCGGCGCTCGTCCATCAGCTTCGTGAATCGATCGAACAGGTAACAGGCGTCGTTCGGACCGGGCGACGCCTCCGGGTGATATTGAACGCTGAACACGGGCAAGCTGTCGTGGCGCATTCCTTCGACGGTCTTGTCGTTCAAGCTGACGTGGGTCAGCACGGCGCGCCCGGCCATGGATTCGACGTCGACGGCGAATCCATGATTCTGAGACGTGATCTCGACCTTGCGCGTACCAAGATCCATGACGGGATGGTTGGCGCCGTGATGTCCGAACTTCAGCTTGTACGTCTTTCCGCCCAGCGCCTGACCCAATATCTGATGACCGAGGCAAATCCCAAAAACCGGAATCCCGGTTCTGACCAACTCGCGCGCGGCATCGACGGCATATGGCAACGCCGACGGATCGCCTGGGCCATTGGACAGAAAGACACCGTCTGGCCTTTGCGCGAGCACGTCCTTGGCACTGGTCGTCGCAGGAACCACCGTGACGCGGCAGCCGTCCGACCGCAGGCGGCGCAGTATCCCGCGTTTGATTCCGTAGTCATAGGCGACCACATGGTGCCGCACGGCGGGGCGGTCGGCGAACTGATCGGCCAGTCGATTAGGGCGTGGGGGCCCGCCTTGGAATTGTTCGTGAAGTTGGTCTTGGGCTTGGTCAATCGCGTGGTTTTGGTCGAGCGAGCGATGTTGCCCGGAGATCGGGGAGCGCGTCCCCTGCCAGATCGTCTCGTCCCACTCATAGGGTGCGGCGGTCGTGACCTCCCGAACCAAGTCGCGACCCTCCAACGACGGGTGTCGCCGAGCCGCCGCGACGGCCGCCGCCGGATTCCCGACGTTTCGCGTGATCACGGCCCGTTGCGCCCCGGACTGCCTGAGGCGCCGCGTAATCGCGCGGGTGTCGATGCCACTGATGCCGGCGATGTTGCTGTCCATCAGCAGGCGGCCGAGATCCGAGTCGGCGCGCCAGTTGGAGACCACCGGGGACAATTCGCGAACTACGAAACCCGCGCACCACGGTCGACTGGACTCGAAATCGATCGGGTTCACACCCACGTTGCCGATCTCGGGCGCCGTCATCGTGACGATTTGCCCGCGATAAGATGGGTCCGTGATGACCTCCTGATATCCCGTGATGGCCGTGTTGAATACAATTTCTCCGGCGGAATCGACGTCGGCGCCGAATCCCCATCCCCGGTAGACGGTTCCGTCCTCCAGCACCAGCAGGGCCGGTATCGTTCTGTCGGTACTCTCAGGCAAATCGCTTCTCCTCGGCGAATGCTATCCCGCCCGCGACGATTGTCAGGACCGCGCGACCCGTCATTCGATGGCCGCCGAAAGGCGTGTTCTTTGACCGTGAACGCAACGAGGCGGGGTCCACCGTCCAGGCCGCTTCCGGATCGATGACGGTGACGTCGCCTATGGTCCCCGCGTCCAGGGTCCCTCCGGGCAGGCCAAGAACCGCCGCCGGTCGTGTCGACATCAACGACACCAGTTGGGCGGGGGACAGGATGCCGGAACGAACCATCTCCAGGGAGAGCGGCACCGCCGTCTCGAGGCCGATCATCCCGAATGCCGCCTGTTCGAACTCGACATCCTTTTCAATTGACGAATGGGGCGCGTGATCCGTCGCAATCGCATCGATGGTCCCGTCACGCAGTCCCTCGCGCAGCGCCGCCTGATCGACGGCCGTGCGCAGGGGCGGATTGCATTTTGCGTGCGTATCGTACGTGGCACAGGCGTCATCGGTCAGGGTCAGATGGTGGGGAGTCACCTCGCACGTCACGGGTAATCCCCGGCGCTTCGCCTCACGCACCAGCGACACCGATTCCGCCGTGCTCACGTGCGCCACGTGATAACGCGCCCCTGTCAGGGCACAGATCTCGATATCGCGCGCGACCATCGATGACTCCGCCGCGGCGGGCTGGGCGCGGATCCCGGCCCGCGTCGACACGACGCCTTCGTTCATGGCGCCGGACTGCGACAGCGTCAAGTCCTCGCAGTGTTGAATCACGGGCAGGCCAAACGTCCGCGCGTACTCCATCGCGCGGCGAAGCAACTCGGCGTTCATGACGGGCCGTCCGTCGTCGGAGATGGCCACGATGCCCGCGTCCTTCATCTCGCCAATCTCAGCCAGCTCCTCGCCCTTTTGCCCCTTGCTGACGGCGCCGATGGGATACACCCGCGCCAGCCCGGCGGCCCGCGCCCGCGCCACGATCAGGTCCGTGACGGCGCGGCAGTCGTTGGGTGGCACGGTGTTGGGCATCGCGCACACCGCCGTAAATCCACCCGCCGCCGCCGATCGGGTCCCCGAAGCGATGTCTTCCTTGTACTCCTGTCCGGGCTCTCGCAGGTGAGTGTGCAGATCGATCAGCCCCGGAACCACCCAAAGACCCCGAACGTCCAGCACCCGCGTGCCGGCCGCCAAGGTCGCGGCAATTCCCTTGTCGACTCGCGCCACGCGCCCGTCGCGCAAAAGTACGTCCGCCTCGGAATCGACATTCCTCGCTGGGTCGATGACCCGGCCGCCGCGCAGACAAAGATCCAAAGCGCCCTCTCCATAGATTCTGCCGCCCGCCCCGTCAACCGAAAAGGCGTCCCCCTCGCGCGCGGCGTCCTACCGCCGCCGGCGTCTCGCTCTCGCTCGCTCTCGCCTTCGCGAGCCAACGTCGGTCAATCGCAGCAGCCCGTTGCCTATTCGACGCCGCTTTCGCCCCCAGCCAGTAGGTACAAAACCGCCATCCGGATGGCCACGCCGCGCGCCACCTGGTCAAGGATTACCGCGCGCCCTCCGTCGGCGATCTCCGGATCGATTTCCACGCCGCGATTCATGGGGCCGGGGTGCATCACGATGGCGTCCGGTTTGGCCAGCGCCAGGCGCTTTTCGTTCAAACCGAAATAGCGGGAATACTCACGCGTGTTGGGGAACAGCGGGGTACCGAATCGTTCCTTCTGGATGCGCAGCATCATCACCACGTCGGCGCCTTCGAGCGCGGGTTCGATGCGGTCATGGACGCGCGCGCCCAGTTCGGAAATGCCGGGCGGCAGTAAGGTGCGGGGGCCGGCCACGCGAACGTGCGCTCCCAAGGTCACGAGGGCGAAAATGTTCGATCGGGCCACACGGCTGTGCGTGATGTCTCCGCAGATCGCCACGGTTAGACCGGCGATCGGGCCTTTGTGTGCCCGAATCGTCGAGCAGTCGAGCAGGGCCTGCGTCGGGTGCTCATGGGCTCCGTCACCAGCGTTGACCACCGCCGCGCGCAGACGCCGCGACAGCAGGTCGGCCGCACCTGCCTGGGCGTGGCGAACGACGACCACGTCCGGCGCCATCGCGTCGATATTGTTCGCGGTGTCAAGCAGCGTCTCGCCCTTCACCGTCGATGACGACGCCCCCGAGATGTTGATCGCGTCGGCGGACAAACGCTTGGCCGCGATCTCGAATGACGTGCGCGTGCGCGTGGAGGCTTCCAAAAACAAATTCACGACGGTCTTTCCGCGCAGCGTGGGGACCTTCTTGATGGGGCGCGTGGCGATCTCGGCGAACCGGTCTCCCAGATCGAGCACGGTCGTCAGATCGCGGGCTGAGAGTCGTTCCGTTCCGAGCAGGTGCTTGTGGGGGAAGACGCTCATATCCGGCGCTCGCGCAGCACGACGCGGTCGATCTCGCCACGTTCCTTCAACATGACGCGCACCGATTCGGTCGCCGTGGTTTGCACGGCCACACCCACGAAATCCGGTTGAATCGGCAGCTCGCGGCGACCCCGGTCCACCAGGACGGCCAAGCTTTCAGCGCGCGGGCGGCCATAGTCCGCCAGCACGTCCATCGCCGCCCGTATGGTCCGGCCCGTGAACAACACGTCGTCCACCAGCACGACCCTGCGCCCATCGACGCTTTCGGGCAGCTCGGTGGGACCAATTTCGGGTTTCGGCAGACCGCGAAAAACATCGTCGCGGTACAGTGTGATGTCGACCGCCCCCAACGTTGGATTCGGGATCTCCCTTTGCTCTCGGATCAGTCCAGCCAGACGTGCGGCCAGATAGGCTCCGCCGGTTCTGATCCCGACCAGGTAGATGCCCTCGCCGTCGTGACCGATGCGTTCGACAATCTCGTACGCCATACGCTTCAGCGCCCGCGCGATTCCGTTGGCGTCCAAGATCTCACGTCGCTCGACCAGATCGGCGTCGGGTGGTGGCAAGCGCGGCGGCGGCATCGATGTATTGTGTGGGCCGGCTCGACGGAGCCCAAGCCCGACTTGGCTAGAAATAGTAACGCAAGGTCAGGTCGCTCACGAGTCCCCGCGGCGTGGTGACCCCGGAAACGCCGGCGGACCACAGCGTGAGGTCGGCCGCCTTCTCCAATCGCAAGGCGACGCCGCTCTTTATCCCTAGTGACAGGGCCGGAACCCCGATGAAACCGAAATGCAGCTCCCCCTCCAGATCGGCGCGCAGATCCGCCACATAAGTGGCGGCGGCCGATCCCGCGGCCTTGAACCAGACCAAGGACAAGCCGGGACTGGCCGCCACGGACAGATGGCGCCAATTGCCAAGCAGGATCGAAAGGCCCACGGCCGGACCGAACCCGAAGTAGCTGTCCAACAAACGGTCGCCCTGCTTGCCACCACCAAGAGCCAGCGCGACGCCGCCGTTCAACCCGAGGTTGCGGTTGACCCAGTGACGGACGCCGAGCATGCCGACCCCAATGGCGGGACAATCGGAAACCTCCATCGACGGCGATGTCGGAGTACTCGTGCTGGACGCCACGGGCGCGAGGGGACAACCGGTGGATGCTCGCCGGCTGAACACGGGCAACGTTGTAATCACGGGGCGAACCTCTACGCCCCAGGTACCCACCACTGCGTCATGGTCCGACTCGGACGGTGCGACGTCGCCCGTCACGACCACGCGTGGCACCGCGGGCACCTCCGGAGTTGCGGCGGTCAACCCAGCCTCGACTGGTGGCGGCAGAGCCGCCGTCGTCTCGGCGGTCGGTGGCACGGGGCTCGGCATAGCCGCGCCCGGGGCTGCGGCAGGACGCGCCAGGGGAGCGGCTGAACCGATGGGCCCACCTCCCGCTGGCGGCGGCGCGGACGCCGGAGGCAGGACGGACGAAGGCGGGGCCGCCCAGGCGACGGTTGCGACCCACGGCAACGCGAACAAAGCCGCGGCCATGAAAGCCGCCGGTCGGAGAAGCGTCATGGTTTTCACCTTTATTCCCTAAGGTCCGCCCTGCCACATACAGATCTTCGCGGCGGCCGGTGCGGTCGATGACGCCTCGCACACGAAGCCCTCCGCCGCCCGATGACACGGGATGCCAGGGACGCAGCCCGGATAACATGACTGCAGGGGACTATCCGGGCCACGCGAGACACAAACGGCGCCAGGTGGGCACAGATCCACGCCGGCTGTCGCCGCGGAATCGCAACCGAGAGACAGGCAGGCGCCTCCCGGGAAGCCCGGATCGCCGAGCCGGCAGTAGGCACCAAGGGGGCAGTTCGCACGGTGTTGGCAAGGATCGCCGATGTGCGCGCTCTTGGCGTAGCAAGTTCGGTGCACCGGATCGCAGGTGTCGCCGCCCATTT
>JADGRC010000334.1 GCA_017881245.1 Pseudomonadota bacterium | reverse complement strand
GCCGCCCATCCTCCGGTCAGCCTATGGCCGAAGAACCAGTCGTACCCGAGACCCAGCGAGTAACCGGAACCCACCGTGCCGCGCGACTTCTTGTCCTGGCCGTTGACCGTGGAAAGGCTTACGACGTCGATTCCGACCCCGCCATAGGCCGCCAGATTGCGCGCCAACTCCCATTGCGCCTCCAGCTCCAAACCGCCCGCGGCCGCCTTCTGGCCTTGTCCCGATGTGGAGCCCGAGTTGATCTGCAGGCCCATGCCGAACCGGCGCGTGATCAGCTGACCAAAACGAATGCTCAGGTTCCCGCCTGGCCAGACACCCCAGGATTCGCCGTCCTCCATGGGGTGACCAAGCGCCAGTTGATAGCCAAATGCGAAGTAGTAGCCCTGGCGAGATCGCGGTGGCTCCAGCAACTGCGCGCGTGCCGCCCGCGCCCCCGCGATAGCGACCACGACGCCCACCGCCGCGGCGAGCAACGTTTGCAGGGACCGAGAGCTCCGGCGGCGGATGGGCGTCGGCAGACTCAAAATTCCGCCTTCACGCCGAGGATCGTCAGGATCGGCAGGCCCTGCTGCGGGCTCGATTTGGCGTAGTTGAAGTTGTAGTCGAAGTCCTCGACGTTCGCGCGGTTGTAGATGTTTTGGATGTCGAGATACAGATTCAACATCCACCGCTGATAAATCCACCGCTTGTCGACCCGCACGTCCAGTTGGTGAAACATCGGCAAACGGCTGGAATTGACCTTGCCATAGGTCGCGTCGTAACGATCGTTGCTGGCGTTGTAGACGGCGCCCACGACGGGCGTGATGGGATTTCCGCTGACCAGGCGGAATCGCGCGCCGATCTGCCAATTGCGGGGTAGCAGATAGCTGCCGAGCACCGCCAGAATGTGGGTCTGATCGTAGTCGAACAAGCGATCCTCGGTCGCCCCCGAATCGCGACGCGTGGAGCGCGACAACGTGTACGCCAGCCAACCCGAGAACTTGCCGGTGAATTCGTGCCGCGCCACCAGTTCCAACCCAAACACGCGCCCGCGCCCGTTGTTGTCGTAAGTCAGAGGTCGTGTCATGCCGCTCGCGTCGACGACCTGCGCGTCGGTGCGGCTGACCAGGTTCGAAATGGTCTTGTAGAAACCGGTGGCGTCAAGCGTGAGCCACGGGTGGGGCTTGTACTCGCCGCCCAACGACAGGTGAACGGCGTGTTCTGCCTTGAGGGCCGGGTTTCCGAACGACGGATCGGTCTCGTCCGGCGTCGGCGGCTGAGCGAAGTATCCGGCTCCCGCTTTCAGCGTCATGCGCTCGGTCGCGGAAAAGCGGGCGGTCATGCGCGGCTGCGCGACCCATTCGTGGACCTCGTCCATGTAATCCATCCGGAATCCCGGCAACAGCAACAGGCTTGGGACCGGCTTCCACTCAGCCTCGACGAACGCCGCGGGCGACCAGAGGTAGATGCCCTTTCGATCGGTGGTCCGCACCTGCGAGAGATCCGGGGGACCTGCCGCCATGGGTTGTCCCTCCTGCGGGGGAAGCGGCAGGCGCACGAAGACGTCGGTCTTGGAAAACAGGACGTCCGCTCCGGCGATCAAAGTGAGGCTGTCGGCCACCTTGTATCGGACCGTGTCGCGCATCTGGCTGAGGTACGTGTTCAGATGGAATGAGAACTGCGCGAAGCTGAAGTCGGTCCAGTTGCGTCCCTGCGAGATGCGCAGTGAATTTTCGAAGCGGTCGTTGGGCACGAAGTTGTACGTCAACAACGACCGGTAGAACTTCGTGCCGAGTGACGCCGAGTTGTTGCTGATTTGCGCCGTCAGAGCCCCCGGATTGCGGAACAAAAGCTCAAGCAGATCGTCGGAGCCGAACACGAAAGCACGGAGATCGTGCGCCGGCGTGGGCCGGTAGTTGGCCACCAGCTGATAGTCGTAGTACCGCGGCGCGGTGATCAGGTTGACGGGCGCGTTCGACGGAACCGTCGCGTTAAGCAGATAGTCGATGTAGCTACGCCGGGCAGCAATCGCGACACCGCCCTTCGAGCCGAGCGGAGCCTCCAAGAATATTCCGGAGTCAAACAAGTTCAGATCCGCGTACCCGCTGACCTTCTTGGGCTGCAGTTTCTTGATTTGCACGTCGACCACGCCACCGATGGCGCGTCCGTACATCGGCGAAAAATTACCCGGATAGAACTGAAGCGAATCGATCATCCCCACCGGAAGCACCGTGCGCAGTCCACCAAAGTGATACAGGAGCGGAATCTCCGCGCCGTCCGCGAACACACGCGAATCTTGCGGCGCAGAGCCGCGAATGATCAGCAAGCCGGAGAAGGGTGGCGGTCGCGCCACGCCGGCGAAGTTTTGGATCACGGCCAGGGGATCTCCGAACGTGCCCGGAATCTTGTCTAGCTCCTGGGCGGTGATGACCGTCCGGCTGACCTCCTTGCGTGGCCGCGTGGCAGTGACGGTGACGTCGTACGGATTGTACGAGCCGCGCTCCACGAAATAGACCGCGTCGATGCGCTCGGAGGGTCTGATCGTCTCCGTGGTGCGGTACGGGTAAAATCCCGGTGGATCAACCAGCACTTTCCAGTCGCCTGGCGTCAGGTCGAAGAAATTGAACGCCCCTTTCGCGTCGGACGTCGCCTCGAAACCCAGTGCCTGCTGGCCGTCATCGCGAAAAACCGTGACCAGGACGCCCTGCAACGGCAGCCGCGTTCCGCGTTCACGCAACACGCCAGCGAAGTTGACGACCGGCGCCGCGGCAGGTTTGGCCGGGACGGCCGGCCCCGGCCCCTGGTTTCCTGATGGGGATGCCAGGCCAGGGCTTCCGGCTGCGGGGGGCTGGGGTGTCGGTGGCTTCGCCGCCAATTTGAACTTGTACTTGTACGTGATCTGGACCGGGATCTTCTGCCCATCCATTTCGGCCGGTTCGAACTCGAATTGTTGCGCGGCGATCATGGCCGCCTCGTCGAATCCCATGTCGGCTGGTGTCGTCGGCTCAGCGATTCCGACGGAGTCCACCTTTCCCATCGCGCTGATGTCCAGAAGCAAAATGACGTCAGCCTCGACGTTCTGTTCCAGCGCTTGTTTCGGATACTCGGCCTCGACGAACTTCGTCTGCTTGGGAAGCTTCGTGAGCTTCTTGGCCTCGACCTCGGTACCGGCCGCCGGCTGGTCGGGGTGTGTCATGTTCAGGCCTTCGGCTGATTGCGCGTGCGCCGCGGGCGGCGGCGATACGACGACGATCAGAGCCATCACGACGGCGGTCGCGACCAGGGTCGTGCGCGTGTGCCGGATCGAAACCTGCTTCACGGCGCGCTTTCCAGGTTCACGATCCCGTCCTTCCACCCGACACCACCCCGGCTGTCATGAATGACGACGAACAGGCGCGACGTGCCCGGCGCGTAGTCTTTTTTCAGGGCGGGCGTCCAGTGATTCTTCTCCAGGTCCTCGAACACTGTGCGGCCGTCGATGAAGCTGGTCCGGGCGTATTCGGTATCGCCGGACTCGATGAACCAGGTCAGGAAAAGTCGTTCGCGCAGGGTAGCGGGTAGTCCGTTGTCATCTAGGCCTGCATACGTCTCGGCGGCTCCGTCCGGCACCGTCGCTTGGATGGACGTTTGAACGTCGCGGGGCAACGTCAAGAGCGCCTGGTCGTCGATCTCTTGTGGCGTCGTTCCAACGAGGGTGGCGAAGAGTGCGTCGATCGTGGGGTTCGCGTTCCCGTTCTCGGCGGTCGCGGCGTCTAGCCTCCAGCGCGCGGTGACGACGGTATCCACTTGTTCGGCGGGATTTCCGTTGGCCCCGTCCATCCGAATTCGCAGCTTGACGCGGAACGGGAATCCGTTCGCGCAGTCGCTCGGCGGAATGTCCATCAGCCCCCCCGCGCAGATCGCGTCCAAGATCTCCGGCTCGATTGAATTCGTCAACCGCGCGGTTGGGGTCGACCCGAGATCCAGCGCGGGGGGCGAATCGCCCAATGGCAGGTTGAGCTTCACCCGCGCGGCCGCCAGCAACCCGGCCAATGTCGCGTCGTCGAGCGGCGAGCCGTTGAATGCACAGGGATATCCTTCTCCCGCCGGACCCGTGAACGGGCACCAGCTCCAGGAATAGGTCGGCTGCGGAGCGCCGGGAGGCGCGTAAACCAGCGCCTGTAGGGTGGCCGTCTCCGCCGGGTCGGGAGTCGGTGGTTCGCTCTGGATGGCCATCACACGCAACGACGTCAAACGATTGTAAGGCGCGAAGTCCGGGCGGCAGCCACCGAGGCTCGACGCGCCAGCCAATAGACTCGCGCTCAGGACCGCTTTTGCGTACGCCCCTCGTCTCATTCGTCTTCCAACCTGAAACGATAGGTGTAGCTCAGGGATTGTGGCATCGGCTCACCGTTCCTGGTCGCGGGATCCCATTCCTGCTGGCGCGCGGTCGCACGAGCGGATTCATTCATCTCGGGATATTGCGATGGCTTGATGACCTTGACGCTGGTGACCTTTCCGGTCACGTCGATTGCGACCAGCACGGTCACATCGTCTTCGATTGCTTGGCTTCGTAATGTGGGAGGATAGGGCGGCTTGAGCTTATTGCCCCCCCGTGGCTTGGGATTCTCGTATTTCACTCCCGCGACGGGAACGCGGCTGGCGACCTGATTCGATTTGCCGGGACCACGGGCGACGATCGGGTTAGGGGCTGGCTCGGGAGGCACGGGACTCACGTCCTTGGGGGCGACGGCGCGCGTGGCCGTCTCGCCCGCGCGCGTGTTGCCGACGGCGAACGTCGGCCCTGCCCCGCCCTCGGTCGTCGATTCCAGACTGAGCCCGACGACGCGCATGGGCGGCGCCTTGGTGGGGGGCGGCGGCTCCGGCTTCTTCTCGGGCGGCGGCGCCTTCGCGATCTTCGGCGGGATTCGGTCGGGCTTCTCGATCGGTGGCGGCGGTTCGGGCTTCTTCTCGGGAAGTGGCTCCGGCGGCTTCTGCCGCACCAGGATCTTCACCTCCTGTCGGTCACTGCTCGCGGACCGTCTGGAGCGGAATGACACGCCGACGCCGATTGCGGCGACGTGTATCAAGAGCGAGCAAACGGTCGCGATCCAGAATCGGGCCGCACGGCGCCCAGAGCCGTGGCCGGGGCGGGCAAGCGGATCGAACGCGAGCTGCGCCGGCGTCGGTGGGCGACGGGTGTGTTGGGCTATCCGTCGCCGGGCAACCAGGCGCTCCGTCCGCTTGCGCACGGACAGCCCCGTGCGTCTGCTCGATGGCCGGTTGCCACGCATTCCAGGAGGCGTACCGGCGATATGAGAAGACGGGGAATCCAACCGCGTGACCTGAGTTCAGGGTGCCGGGGGCGCAGGCGTTCCCGCCGGTAGCACGGCATTGCCTTCGATCGCGGCGGGCGTTGGCCCGCGCTCGATGTCCAAAGCGAATCCGGTCACGCCGTTCTGCTTCACGGTGTCGATGATCTCGACCACCTTGCCGTATTCGACGCCTTTATCCGCCGATATGACGGCTTGCACCTTGGGGTTCTTGGCCGCCTCGCCTCGGATGAACGACGCGGCGGCTTGCAACGACGCCTGCTTGTCGCCGTTCAAGAAGAGCTCGCCCGCCTTGTTGTAAAGCAGATTGATCGTCGTTTCGACCTTGCCGCCGCCGCTGGCCGCCTTTGGCAATTCGACCTTCAAGCTGGCCCGGACGATCGTGGCGGAGGTCAGCATGAAGATCACCAACAACACGAGAACAATATCGACGAAGGGAATGATGTTGATGGACGCAAGCGGCCCCTCGTCCTCGTCCAATTCGTTTAGGCTAGCCATGGATCCCGGTCCTCATTCCGCGGCGGGCGCGCCGGCGGTGATCTTGTCCTGGGCTTCCCGCGATGCCTTCGATTGCACGGGTTCCGTGCCGTCGGTGGACTTCAGTTGCGACAGGACGATTCGCGCCAAACCTTGACAGCCCGTCACCGAGCTCTTCACGCGGCCCCGAAACGCGTTGTAGGCAACCACGGCCGGAATCGCGACCAGCAGACCCACTGCCGTGGCAATCAGCGCCTCGGCGATGCCCGCCATGACGGCGGAACTTGCCTCGGCCATGTTGGTGGCCAGATCCCGGAAGGACCGGATGATTCCGAGCACCGTGCCAAACAGGCCGATGTACGGGGCGTTGCTGGCGAGCGTGGCCAGGAACCCCAAGCGACTCTCGTATCGCGCCCTCTCGCTACCGAGAGCTCCAGCGATTAGATCTTCGACCGACTCGGGTCCTTTCTGATACGCCTTCAATCCGACGAGTACCACATTGGTCTCCAGCGAATCGTGTTTTTGCAGGGCCGAGATGGCGCCTTCGTAGTCCCCCGCGTCGAGGCTTCTCGACAGGGCGGCTCGAATCGAATCGAGGTCGATCGCGCGGCGTCTGTAGAAGAACCAGCGTTCAATCATTACGCCGATGGATACGACGGACAGGCCAAGCAGCAAGTACAACACCCATTCGGTGCGGAAAATGGGCAGGGCCAGAATGGTCTGGATGATCGGGCTGTTCTGTTCGCGCATGGGATTGGGCCTTGGAGCGGACTAGCGATGCCGAGAGATTGACTGCTGGGGCGCCGTTTTCGATGCCCGCGATTTGCCGACGTTACCTACCATGGAGGTCGACGGTGCGCAGTCGCTCCGCGAAAAATCCGTTACCCCGTCGCGGGTCCCCCGTCGTTGCTGGCGTCGGCGTCGGCGTCGGCGTCGGTGCCGGCACCAGCAACGGCGTCAGCGTCGGGATCGGCATCGGCATCGCTGGGTAGGGGGGCCACGTCGACCATGACACGCAGGGTGTGACGTCCCCCACCCAGGATCACGCCCTGCAACGGCGTGACGTCGCCGAAGTCGCGCCCGCAAGCCACCATGATGTGCTTGTCCGATGGAACCACGTCATTCGTGGGATCAAGGTCAATCCAGTTGTCGTCTTGATCCTGCCCCGGCGCGCCTTGGCCTTGCGGTTGGTTTTGATCTTGCCAAGGGCCTTGGCCTTGCCAGGGGCTTTGGCCTTGCCAGGGGCCTTGACCCTGCGTGGAACTTTGGGCCTGCCCCTGCGCCTCCCGTGGTCCGGGACAGTACACCTGGAACCAAGCGTGTGAAGCGTCGCCTCCGATCAGGCGGGGCTGGCCGGGAACGGCCGTGACCAGATAGCCACTGACATAGCGGCCGGGAAGACCCAGGACCCGCAGGCACGACAGCGCCAGGTGCGCGAAGTCCTGGCAGACGCCGCGACGGTGGGCCAGCACCTCGTCGACGGGAGTGGAGACGTTGGTGGCGGTGCTGTCATAGACGAACTCGGAATGAATCCGGTGCATCAGATCGACGGCGGCATCGACGATCGGGCGTCCGGGAACGAACGATTTCGAGGCGAAGTCCACGATTCCGGGCGAGAGCTGAACGTACGGTGACGCGAACGAAAATTCGTATGCCGCCAGTTGATCGACTGTGACGTCCTGGCGGACGCGATCGCGCACGGTTTCCCATGGCGGCGACGAATTTGGCACCGGCGCCGGGCGGGGCGAGATGTCGATCTCGCTGCGGCTCAAGACCGCCAGCCGGCGGTGCGGCTCCAAGATTTCGACGTGGGTCGTCCGATTGCCGAAATAGTCGAGGCGATGGTGCTGCCGCGCGGGAGCGGGGTCCACCGAAAGTTCCTCCCAGCGATTCATTTGGTGCTTATGCGCGCGCGGCAATAGATGCAATTGATGATGGGACGACGAGACCGGCTGGCGGTACACGTATTCGGTCAGGTGGGACACGCGGTAGATCAACGCGGCCCATCCGGTGAGATGTTCGCGGATGAAAGCTGCCGCGAGACGGTGGCGTGGGTCAGGTAGCTCCCGCTCAGCGCTTCGGACAAAGCAGGCAGGTCACGTTCCAACTCTGCCAGCAGGGCGTCCAGCCCCGGCCGCCGACCGTCGGGGTCGGCGACGCAGATCGCCTCGACGTCGGCCAATCTCAGCCGAGAAAGCGACGCCAGAACCAGACGGTCCTCGACGCTGCGACCGACGCGGTTGGATTCGCGGGGCAGCTGTGGCAGATGCTCCCCCAGCGCCGCGAGCTGGAACGCCACCGACCGCGGGTTGGTTTCGTCCGTCAGCAGCAAGTCGACGACAGGCGCCGCCTGCAGGCTGGCCAGATATCGACGACGGTACGTGATGCCGCTATCCGCGACCTCCAGAACTGCTTCGAGGAGGGGACCTTCCCGTTCGGGCAGCGTGGGTTCGGTCAAGGTTTCCCGCAACAGCGTCACGAGGTTGGTGGCGCGTTCGAGGCGGCGTCCCATGTCCAGAAAACGCCACCCTTCACCGCGGGTCATGCCGTCCATGGCCAGACCCGACAGCGCCGCCAGCGTCATGACCAGTCGGTCGAGGCGCGCGGGAACCACCGCCAGCATGCGACGACCCACGCCTCGGTCCGCTTCGCGCATTTGTTGGTCGAGCGCCGTCACGATGCGCCACGTGTCCATCGAAATCCGATCGCGGATGATCCCGGCGACGCGGTGGATTTCGCGTACCGTGCCGCGCAACGTGCCGTGGCGTTCGGTTCCAAAAAGGGCATCCAGCAGCAAACGCTCTGGTAGGCGCGCCTCCGCCGGGGAGGCCGATTTTTCACCGGCCGCCACCGCGGCGGGGGCGGGGGCGAGCGTGATCGCGGCGAGCGCCCGCAACAACGCGCCGAGCTCGCCTTGCTCGACGAGCTGTGGATCGCTTTGGTCGAGGCGCAGGCTCAGCGTTCGTCCCAGGCGGGCGATTGTGTCGGCCCGCTCGGAATAGCGACCGAGCCAAAACAGGTTGTCGGCCACGCGGCTCGGCAAATCGCCACCGCCACGGGACAGCTGCACCGGATGCGACGCCGGTCGCAACATGCTGAACGTGTTGACGGGCCCGTCGCTGACAACCCAGGTGTCCTTGCTGCCGGCGCCTCGCTGAACCGAGATCTCCAAGTCGTCGGGGTGCCCGGCGACCAGACTGAGTCCCCCCGGCATCACGGCGTACGAATCTTCGCGCGCCACGAGGAAGCTGCGCAGCAGCAGCTGGCGCGGGTGGACATCCGCGCCGTCGAGGAACGGCGTGGTCGACACCTGAACACGGTCTTGCGCCACGAAGGCACCGGGCTTGGCCCGCAGGCGGGAGCGCAGCTCTTCGCGTTCGTCGAGGGTCAGGCGCTGGCCAAACACCGGTTGCGTGAAACCGCCGGGCGCCGCGGGCTTGAACACCATCTGGTCCAGGTGATCGAGCACGTGTGACAACGACGCGCGATCGCCGCACCACCAGGTCGCGACCGACGGCAGTTTCAGGTCCTCCCCCAGCAGCTCCCGGCATAAGCGTGGCAGGAAAGGCACCAGCGCGGACGTCTGCAAGACCCCGCTGCCAAGCGCGTTGGCCACGGCGACGTTACCGGCGCGTACGGCTTCGAGCAGGCCGGGGACGCCCAACGTCGAATCCCCGCGCAGCTCCAGCGGGTCGCAGAAGTCGTCGTTCAGTCTCCGGAGGATCACGTCGACGCCGTGCAGTCCGCCCAGCGTTTTCATGAAGACGCGCCCGTTGCGGACCGTCAGATCGCCGCCGTCACAAAGTTGATAACCGAGGTACTGCGCCAGGAAGGCCTGCTCGAAATACGTCGCGTTGTACGGCCCGGGACTGAGTAGGACGATGCGCGGGTTGTCCCGGTTGTGCGGCGCCAAGGACGCCAAAGTCTCGCGCATGGCCCGGAAAAACAGCGCCAACCGCTGGATGTTGCAGTCACGAAAGGCGTCCGGCAACACGCGGGAAACGACGATTCGATTTTCGAGGGCATAGCCCGCGCCCGACGGCGCCTGGGTGCGATCGTTCAGCACCTGCCATTCGCCAGTCGGAGGGCGCACCAGATCGGCGGCGTAAAGATGCAACCAACGCCCAAGGGGTGGCTTGGTCCCGCTGCACGCGCGCAGAAAACCGGGGTGCGCGAGCACGATCTCCGCCGGCAACCATCCTTCGGTCAACGATCGACGCGGACCATACAAATCGGCCAACAGGAGATCGAGCAGGCGGGCCCGCTGCGTCAGGCCGACCGACAGGGCCGCGAACTCGCCCGGGCCGATGACGACGGGAATGGGCGACAGTCGCCACGGACGTTCCATGCCCAGCGCGTCACCGTAGACGTTGAAGCTGATCCCGTTTTCGTGAATCAGTTGCTGCGCCTGCTCCCAGCGCCGCCGCAACTCGGCGGGGCCCAAACCATCCAGAAACCCCACGAATGTCTGCCAGGCGGGCCGAACGGCGCCATCCGGCCCGATCATCTCGTCGTACGCCCCGGGCCGCAAGGCGTAGCGCTGGGACAAAAAGCTTCCGCCGACTGGGATCGGGGATGCCGCGGATTCGGACATGGTTCGACTCTACGGTAACGGAATGCTGGTCCGCGCGCACCCCCATTTCGATTGCGGCCGGCCGGCCCCGGTCGCCCCGGCTGACCCGGTCGCCCTTGCCGCCCCGGTCGCCCCGGCTGACCCGACCCAGGGAACACGCATCGGCCCCTTTTGGAGCGTCCCGAGCCCCCGTTCAGCCCCGATCCCCAGCTTCGCGCCGCCCTTGACACGCCCACAGGGTCTTTGTATGCCTATCAATGCTACAATAGGCATATGGCGACGAAGCTCAAGCGCAAGTCTTTCTTCATCGACGAGCGTGAACTCGAAGCGGCACGGCGTGCTCTTGGCGTCGAGACCGACGCGGAGACCGTGAGGGCGGCGCTCCGTGAAATCACTCGAATGAAAGCGCTGGCTCGGTTCATGGACAAAACGCGAGGCAGCCTGCCGTCCGGTAGCTTCTCCCCCTAAGCGATGCGTTCCGCCGTCCTCGACACGAACGTTTACATCGATTTCTGGGAGCGGGGACTTCACGCCGAGACCGTGCGGGCCATTCACGTCGCGTTCGTCGTGCGCCACGCCGCGGTCGTGCTGTCCGAACTGCGCCGTGGCGCCCGGACCCAGCAGGCGCGCTGGACCGTGGAATCTCTCTACCGGCTCGCGACCGAGGTGTGGGAGCCGAACGGGGACGACTGGTGGGATGCCGGAAAATTGGTTCGCGACATCGGGGACCAGCAAGGATGGGACCCCCACAAGCGGCGCGAATTCCAAAACGACGCGCTCTTGGCGTTGACCGCGCGGCGGCGCGGCGCCCTGGTCATCACGTCAAACCGATCAGATTTCGATCTGCTCGAACGACGGATCGGCGTGCGGGTGAAGGTTCTCTAGTCGGGGTCGGCGGCGACCGGTCGCTTCTCACTTCCTCCCAAGCCTGCGCGGACGGGCATCGGGCGGCCGGTAGTCTACAACCTCACGCTGCCAGGGGGTTCTTCCACCTCAGCCCCGGAAACCGGCCAAAGTCCGCATCGTTCGAGTGCAGATCTGCCTGGTATTCGATGGCCAATGCGGCGAGGTGTGTATCGGTGGTCAGATTCCCAGCGACACCGGTTGCTCTCAGAAGATCCTCCGTGATCGCGAGATGTCGCGGACCGGGGTCGACGATGCTCACGTTCGACTCATCCATCCAGCTTCGAACCGTCGCAAGTGCCTCCAGGGGAGGGAGTGGATCCGCCATGACGGACGGATGAGTCACGAGCCGGACAAACCCAAACACCACGGCCCAGGGAAGGCCGATGGGTTGCTCGCGGTGGATTAGGTCCTCCCACCAACGGCGCGACCGATCATGCGCGGCCGATGCGGTGTTGTGAGCATAGATCAGGAGAGTGATGTCGGGGATGATCATGACTTGGCCTTTGGTGTCTCCGCGATCCGGGCCACTTCAATCTCATCGGCCAGTTGATTGAGACGCATGGGATCGACGCCAGGACGGAACGCACTACGAAACACCTTGGTGTGGAACGGCTTTCGACGTTCCCGACGGGGTTCTTGCGAACTCAGTCCGCGTCGTAGCGTTTCGACCACGACCTGACGCAGCGACGTGCGCTGCTTACGTGCCATCACCTTTAATTTTTCGAAGACGTCGTCGTCGATAGCGATGGTCGTCCGCATCCGTACATACTGATGCTATAGCAACGTGATGTCAATGTGCGCCCCGGCCGCCCCCGGTCGCCCCGGCTAACCCGCCCGCCCTGGCCGACCCGGTTGCCCCGACCCAGGGACCACCCATCGGCCCTTTTGGGTATCTCGGGCCGCCGTGATTCTGGGCGAGCCGGTCATAGACCCGTGCTCGTATTCAGTGAGTTTGTCCCACGTTTTCCAGTCACGGGTCGAATTGCGCCGACCTAACGGAGTGAGCGCATGAGTCGGCTTGCACTTGGTCTTGGGGTATTTGAAGGCCATGTACAAAAACCCGCGGGAGCGTCTGCTCTTCCTGTTCATGGCGACAGCGTCACCCCTTATCGGTGCGTGTGGTGCCAGCGCCCCTGGCGACCAAGGGGGAACGGGTGGAGCGGCGCAACCGGGAGCGAGCGGCGGTGGGATGGGAACTGCCGCCACGGGAGGGAATTCAGCCACGGGTGAGTTGCCGGGGACCGGTGGCGCACCCAATAGTGGCGGCGACCACGGTACCGGCGGAAGTCAGGGCTCGTCGGGTGGCTCGGGTGGAATGCCGGCCAACACGGGCGGAAACATGGTCTCTGGCGGCAGCGGGAGTGGGGGCACCCAACCCGGTGGCGGAGGCAACAGGGACGCCGGAGCTGACGCCGGCTCCGCGGTGGGAACGGGCGGAGCCACGACCGCGGACGCGGGTGCCGATTCGATCGCGCCGGGCGACGGGGGACCCCCGCCGACAGGCAAGATTACCGTCTGGTTGGCGGGCGACTCGACGATGCAGCCCTGCAGCGGGGCCTGCCCGTGTGGTTGGGGCAGCCAGTTCCAACCCTACTTCGCCGGCAATGCCACCGTCGTCAACAGCGCGGCCGGCGGCAGGAGTATTCAGACCTGGCTTTACGATCCAAACGTGACCACGATGGCGGACGCGACCGGGGAATGCGTCGTCAGTCCGAAGACGTATTCATCGCGCTGGCAGGCCATGCTCAACGGAATGAAGGCCGGAGACTACCTTCTAGTCGAGTTTGGAATAAACGACGGAGACGCGAACTGCATGAAGAGTAGGCACGTCGGTTCCGCCCTCTTTCAAACCTATCTCGGCGACATGGCCCAAGCCGCCAAGATGCGTGGCGCGCAAGCCATCTTCTTGACCTCGACGAGCATGATGCAATGCACGGGCGCCACCGTCACGCCCAACCGCGGATTCGGGCCCGAGACCAAGGCCGCCGCCACCGCGAACAACGTCCCCATCATCGACTTGACCCAACTTTCCGCGGCCCTGTACACGAGTCTCGGCCTCTGTCCGAACGCGCTCGACTTCACATCCACCACCAGCGCCGTAGGCAAGTTCTTCTGCGACGACCACACGCATTTCGAGGCGGCCGGTGCGACGCAAGTCGCGGGAGCCGTGGCCAAGGCGCTGCGCGATCAGAACATTGGCCTCGCCACCTACCTGAAATAGCGCGGCGAATCCGGCGCGAGGTTGTGAAGCGGTGTGGCGTCGCTCCACTGTTCCGCTCGGCCATTCCACTCGGATTCAACTCATAAGCGATTCATTCGCAACCATAGACGACCCTGTCGCAACTACGATTCTCGTCATCCGCGCGCCCCGCATCAGGCGAACGGGCCCGACCGTGCAAGTCATGGCCGCGCTGAAAGGGGAGCCGGTGATGGTGCGTCAAGGCAACGTGGTCGGCGCCACCTTTCATCCTGAGCTCGCTCCCGGCGGCACCATTCACGCGCGCGTGTTCGCGTGACAGGCCCGGCGCGATCCGTCGTAGATGAGACACTCGGGTCAGAGGTTCTCGCCTGGGGCGGGGCGTCTCCAGAGATACGCCTTCGAAGCCACGAACGAGGTGAGCATGTCGCGCAGCGAGAACCCCGGGGTCGCCGCTGCCTTTTGGTAGGCGATTTCGAGAGAGCCGAGATCGGAAGTGGTTTCCATTCGGCCGAGCATGTAGCGCGTCCACTGTCGCTCGGTGCACATGGCGGTCTCGGGCAGCGCGGCCAGCTGCCGCATCAGATCGATCGCATTCGCGAATGTCACGGTGGCTCCGAGCGGGGTCACGAAGGTGCCGGTCGAATCCACCGGCTGACCGTTGTCGGTCGTGCGGAACTTGCCGGTCCCGTCGTAGTTTTCGAAGGCGAAGCCAGGGGGGTCGAAACGGGTGTGGCAGCCAACGCCGCAGCGGGAGTGTTCCTCGAAGGTTTGCCGCGTCGTCAAACTGTCCGACTGTTCGATACCGGCTCCGAACTTATCTGGTCCTGGGTTGTAGCCGCAGAGGAGCTTGGTGTACACCGATAGTCCTCGGTAGACGGGGGCGTCCATCTCGCCGTGCGAAAACTCGGCCAGGAACGCGACCTGCGTGAACAGACCTGCCCGCTCTGTCGGGTCGAGCATCACCCCTCCGAAGGGCGTGGCCGGGGTGGGAACGCCATAGATGGCCGCGAGATCCCGATTCACGAAAGCCTGGCGACTGGTGAGAAACGTCGCAAGGGTTCCGTCGCCGGTCACAAACACGGACGTCAGGAACGATGAGAGTTCCGTCGACAGTCCGCGGACCGCCTCCGGCGTTAGCCCGCCTATGGGGATGATCCCGGCGAGGTCGGAAAAGTGGGTACCGACGTTGAGCAGCCATTGTCGATGAAAGTCGAGGAGCGCCCGGGCGTGCCTCGGGTCTGCGATCAGCCGGGCGGCTTCGGCGGCGATCTTCGCCGGCGTCGAGAGCTCGCCGGCCCCGGCTGCCTGCAGCAGCCGTTCGTCGGGCTGCCCGTTCCAGAGGTTCGACGCCAAGCGCGAGGCGATCTGCCACGGCGTGAGGGGCACGAGGCCATCGGGCCCGACCGTCGGCTTGGTCGGCCCGATCTCCCAGTGGTAGAGGAAGCTCGCTGACTGCAGCATTCCCTTGGCGATGGTCGCTACCGAGTCGGCGAAGCCGAGGCCGAGCCCACGTGAGGTGTCGAACAGCGACTGCGCGTCCGCCAGTTCGACAGCCTCGAGCGGGCGTCGAAACGCCTTGAGGCCGAAGGTCGTGATGAACTCGGTCACGCACGCCGCCTCCGCCGCAGGCGGCGGATTGGTGCAGGGGATGCCCAGCCTTCCTGCCGCGAGCGCGGTCTCGACCACCGTGTTCGCCGAGCTCTGGAGATAAGGCCCGAGCGAGTCCGGCGTGCTCGTCGGTACCATGAATCCGCTGTCGTTGGTGGGATCACGGTCCCACGGGTGCGATGGATCCTCGGCCGGAGCCGTGGTGTCGCCCAGGAGGTCGGCGAGGATGTTGTCGTATTCGCTGGGGCTGAGTCGACGCACGACCATCGAGCCCGCGCTCTCGGGGGCGGGCGGCTGGGTCCAATCGAGCGCTGGATCACCGGCGGTTCCCGTCGACGCAGCACCGGTGCCGCCCGACCCGAGAGGCGTGCCCGCGTCGGGCGTTGGGGACCCCGCCACGGCGCCGTCTCCGACGGGATTGGCATCAGAGTCGGGCGTGCATGCCGCAACAGCTCCCGCGAAGACCAGCACGAACCACGGCGACGGCGACCGAAACCTCATGCGAGTCGAACATGAACTCACGTCAGGACCCCCTTCCTCGAAACGCTCGGCCTTCCCTCGCATACAGTACAGGCCGCCGCTACCCGATCAACTCGCGGACACTTTCGCCGTTGGCGCGCGAGCGGGAACGGCGAAATGTCGATCGTTCGACCGGCATCCGGTATCGTCTGAGCCGCCGCACCCATGAGCTCCCGGACGCGCGACGCCGCCCTGAAGGACCTGGAGGAGTCGACGCTGGAAGAGCTGCAGGCTCGCTATCCAGCCGAGTGGCAGACGGTGGGCACGAGCCTGGTCGCCGCCACCCAGACAAAGCGTCCCGAAGCGCTGGTGGCCTTCGTCCGGCAGGCGGAGCTCGCCGCCCGGCCCTGGCGCGCGCGCTTGCGGCGCTCGCGGGTCACCGCCAAGGATTTGTCGCTGGCATTGCCCCACCTCGGGAGCGTACGGATGGCCAGGCTGGCGGCCGATCAGGTGCTGCGGGCGGCGGTGACGCAGGTTGCGACCGGCAAGTCACCGGATAGCGGTGGCGGACGGGTTCAACTCGGGCTGTGGAGCGGCGCGCTCATCCAGCGGCTGATGTTTGCGCGGGGCCTCGACCGCAGGCCGGTCTCCCTGAGCGCCTTCAGGTTCTGGTGGCGGTTCATACCGGACCGACGGCTGCTGATGCCGCTGGTCCAGCCGAAGGGGATCTACTGCTTTTATTCTCGCGAGCTCATTCAGGCGCTCGTCAGCCTGGTGGGGACGCGACCGGCCCTCGAAGTGGCGGCGGGCGACGGGACCCTGGCCCGATTCCTGGCGGCGGCCGGGATGGAGATCCAGGCCGTCGATGACCAGAGCTGGGGCCACGCCATCACCTACCCGACCGACGTCGAGCGTCTGGACGCGGTCAGCGCGCTCGGCAGGTACCGACCGAGCGTGGTGATCTGTTCGTTTCCGCCGGCCGACAACCCCTTCGAGCAGCAAATCTTCCGCACGCCCGAGGTGGAGCTATACATCGTCCTCACGACCCGGCACCGGTTCGCGGCCGGTGCCGAGCGGGCCTACCAGGAACAGCGCGCCTTCGAGCGCGACCGCGAACGGGAGCGCGCTCTGTCGTCCCTGCTCTTGCCTCCGGAGATCGATCCGGACGTGCTGGTTTTTCGTCGTCGGTGAGCGACGGCGGTGCCTTTTTCAGTGTTCCTCAGCATCGTCTGAATCTCCGCAGTGGCCGAAAACGGCCTTGTTGACGACGCCGACGTCGTATACGACAGTCGCTAGGCATGATGGCTACAACGTTCACATTCGACAAAGGTCCGAATGCATCGTGGGCCAAGCGCTTTTTTCAAGCGCCGCGCGCACACTATCTCAGCCACCCCTCGCAGCGATTCAGGATCGAGTTTGGCCCAGTCTACTACCGGGGACGGCTCTCCGGCACGGCCAAGCTCTTGATCGTCGGACAAGATCCGAGCACCGACGAGATCTTGGCACAGCGCAACCTCGTGGGCTTGTCGGGGCAGCGGGTACAGCGTTTGCTGAACAAGCTCGGCATCGTGAAGTCCTACGTCATGCTCAACACGTTTCTGTTCGGCATCAAGGGGCAGATGGATGCCGCGATGAACGCCATCGCCGTCGAGCCCCCGATTCTCAACTGCCGAAATGGATTGTTCGACAAGGTTGTCGCCGAGAACGCGATTCAGGCGATTGTCAGCTTCGGAAACGGCGCCGATCTTGCCATCAACAGCTGGCCGGGGCGGCCGGCGGGTGTTCCGTGGTTCCAGCTGCATCATCCGTCGGCGAGCGATGCGATCGTGGTCCCAAACTGGAACGCGAGTCTCGCCAACCTGAACGCAGCGGTCACGCCTGACAAACCCACGCAGGTGGACCTCGCGCCCTACGCCGTGCCGATGGGCGTGAACGACGTCGCGGAAATACCCCGTGAAGATCTGCCGTTCGGTATCCCCGAATGGCACGGAGCTGGCGGCGGGACGCGCAGCCAGCGCACCGGCGACAACACCATCAATTGGACCTCGCCGCTCTAGCGCTTGTGGCGCGCACCGCGTATCTGTGGCGTGGGCACCGGGTGTCGCCGAGGTGGACGCAATCATCGAGACCGGTCGCGACATCCCGATCGAGACCAGATGGACGGAGAATCCCCGTCCCGCCGACGTCCGTCACGTCGAGTTGTTCCCGGACACCTACTCGAAACGCGCCAAACGCGGATTTTTGATCTGCCGCGTCCCACACGCGCGAAAGCTCACCGATCGCGTCACCGCGATCCCTTGGCGGGAGCTCTGACGCACGTCGGAGGCCGACACCGGATCGTGGCGCGCCAATCCTGCTAGATACCCTTCAAGACCTCCTTGATCTCCGTGGGAATACGATCCTTGATCAACCACTCCTTTTTGTTCCCGTGGGCATCCTCAAGTGACCACATGCCATCAGGAACACCGTATTTGTGCTCTCCCTTCGCGACCGCCCCGTTCGGCAGCTTCAGCGTGCATGGGCCATCAAGCAGGCCACCTCTGAACTGACTGCTGATGGTGCTCCCTGCCTGGAGAACAAGCATCCCTGTGCCGTCGTACATTCCGTTCCTGAATTCCCCTTTGTAGGTTCCTCGTTGTGGCATCACCAGAAGTCCTTTTCCATCGAAGGCGTCGCTGCGGAATTCACCGACG
>JADGRC010000038.1 GCA_017881245.1 Pseudomonadota bacterium | reverse complement strand
TCTCACCGTCGAGGAGATGACCCGGTTCATGGCGGCGCTGAAGGAGGGGTGGCCACAGTGGTACGCGATGGCGTTCACGCAGTTCGCCACCGCGAGCCGGTTCAGCGAGGTCAGCGCGCTTCGGTGGGAGGATATCGACGAGGGGCGGGGCATCATCCGCATCCGCAGAGGGAACTGGAGGACGCAGGTGTCAACGGCGAAGATCGATCGGCAGCGCAGATCAAGGTCGAGCGGCGGTTCTCGTCGCATGGCATCCGGCGTACCGCGAACGATCTCATCAGGCGGGTGGCCAGCGGGGAGGTGGCCAGGGCGATCACGGGCCACGTGACCCAGCGCATGACCGAGCACTACTCACACGTCGACGTCGGAGAAAAGAAGGCCGCGGTGGAGGGTATGCTGAAGCTGGTGCAGGGTGGGCCGATGGGGAAGGCCGGGGACGCTACTGATACGAGGAAACACCAGCAGGAGGCCTCAAAACGTGCGCTCAACTAGGCACATTCTTAGGCACATGCCCTCGCAAATAGGCACATCCCGGACGAGACAGGGCCGAGGACAAAGAAAATGCCCGGGGTTTCCGGGCGGTTAGGTTGAGCGGGAGACGGGAGTCGAACCCGCGACGTCCACCTTGGCAAGGTGGCACTCTACCACTGAGTTACTCCCGCGATTCGGCAGCGGATTTCTAGACGAAGTGATGGCGGCCGTCAATTGCCCCTTCGCCGCGTTTCGCGGCGTGGTCCGGCTACTTCCTCGCGTGTCGCCCACATTCTCCCACCGCCACCGCCGGTCGCCTGCCGCGAACAAGCGCAAACATCGCGGAGAAGCACCTCACGCCGGCGTCGATTCCTGCCGATGAAGTTCATGCCTTGGGCGCATCGCCCCACGTTCGCACACCTCTTGGCGGTCGGGAACCGACGGCTGGACCGGCGCGTTTTGGGCGCTTCGAGTTGATCGAGCGGATCGGCGCCGGGGGAATGGCCGAGGTGTTTCGGGCCGCCGTCAAGGGGCCGGAGGGGTTTCATCGCGAGCTGGTGGTGAAGCGCATCTTGCCGGAGCTTTCGGCGCGGTCGCGATTTACGCAGATGTTCGTGAACGAGGCGAAGATCTCGGCGCTGCTGGCGCATCCGAACATCGTGCAGATCTTTGAGTTCGGCCAATCAGATGGGGCGTATTTCATCGCCATGGAAAGCGTCCGCGGCCTGACGCTGCGCGAGGTGCTGACCAAGTTGAGGCAGCAGGAAAAGCTGATGTCGGTGGTCGCGGCCGCCGAAATCACGCGCGAGGTCCTGATTGCGCTCGACTATGCTCACAACCTGCGCGACGCGGAAGGGAAGTGGCTGCAGATCGTGCACCGCGACGTCTCGCCGTCGAACGTCATGATCGCGGACACGGGGGCCGTGAAGGTGCTGGACTTTGGTATCGCGCGCGCCGCTGATTTGGTCGCCGACGACGAGGGCAAGGTGGTCAAGGGGAAGATTGCGTACCTGGCGCCCGAGCAGATTACCTGCGGCGAAATCGACGCGCGCGCGGATGTCTTCGCGGTCGGCTGCGTGTTGCACGAGATCTTGACGGGTCGGGTGATGTTTCGCGCGCAGAACGATCTGCAAAAGAAGATCGATCTGCTGGCGCAGCCGAGCGCCGCCCCCTCGACCTGGAATTCCGACGTGCCACCGGCGCTGGATTTGGTCGTCGCGCGCGCGACTGCCCGCGATCCGAACGCGCGGTACACGTCCGCGGCAGATATGCTGGCGGACCTAGAGAACTACTTGGCGTCGTTCCGGTCTTCGAGCCGCACCGTGCTTCGTTTGATGCGTTCTCTGTCCCCGGACGGACCGCGCGACGAGGATTGGGCGCAGGGGCGAGGCCAAAGTGGCCAGACCGGCCAGACCGGCCAGACCGGTCAGACGGGTCAGAGCGGGCAGAATCCTCGGGCCGGCGACGCCGGTCCTTCGACGCTGGTGGCTTCGGCCGCGCCGCTCGTGCCGGGCGCCACCGTCGCGACCCGTGCCGCGAAGTTTCCGGCGCCCGATTTTTCACCCCGCCCCGTGGCGGGACCGCCGCGCGCCGAACGTACCGACACCGGGGCCAGTAGTTCGGGCGGTCGCGGGGAGCTTCATACCGGGGCCAGCGTTCACACCGCGCGGCTTGGAGGCGCGGCCTCCGCGGAACGCGGCCGGTTCGCGCGCGACGTGCGGCAGCGCAGATTCGTGATCGCGGCGACCGCTGCCTTGGGTCTGGTGGTGCTTTGGGGCGTCGTGGCCGGTGGGCGCGCGCTGTGGGGTAGGGTATCGCGGCCGTCACTCGGAGGGTCGACGGCCCGTGCCAGCGGTGAAACGTTCGTTCTGGTGACGTTCAATTCGACGCCGTCCGGTGCGCAGATTGTCGATGGCGCGGGCAAGACGGTCGGGACCACGCCTGTCACCTTGCCGGTCACGTCCTCGCAGATTGTGGTCTCGTTTCGCTTGCGCCTGGAGGGTTACATCGAAGCCACGGCGTCGGCGGTTCCCGATGTAGACAAGACCGTTTCGGTCGAGCTGAAAGCGGTCAAACGGGCGGAGAAGTCCGTTCGCAAGTCGCGCGCCGCGAAGGCCGCGGCGCACGGTCGCTGACATCCCCCAAGGTGTGACCAGGCCACTGCGCCGTTGCCCGCCGCGTTGATCGACCGACGGTTTAAAACCGTGGGCAACTGACCCACCACCAAACCGGGCGGGCAACGGATCCCCGTGCTATGGAAGGGCCGGCCGGTTCATGGGCACGCCACAATCACCGATCAGGAATGAAGCCGCCCGGCCGTCGCGGGCGGTTTTGGCGCCCGCCGGGTTGCCTGGAGATTTTCGCGTCGTGTCGCCGAATCTGGTTCCCGCGACGCTGTTCGCGCGCCGAAAATATTGGGCGGAACGGTTCGGAACTGCGCCCGTGCTGCCGACGTCGCGCGCCGAGATGGACGCGCTCGGCTGGGACAGTTGCGACATCATCTTGGTCAGCGGCGACGCTTACGTCGACCACCCCAGTTTTGGCGCCGCGCTGATCGGGCGCTTGCTGGAGTCGCGGGGCTTTCGCGTCGGCATCATCGCGCAACCGGACTGGCACGGTGTTGAGGCCTTCGCCGCCCTTGGTCGTCCCAACGTCATGTTCGGGATCACCGCCGGCAACATGGATTCGATGGTGAACCGATACACCGCAGACAAACGCTTGCGCTCGGATGACGCGTACACACCCGGAGGCGTCGGCGGCAAACGGCCCGATCGCGCCGTCATCGTGTATGCGCGTCGTTGCCGCGAGGCGTTCGCCGACGTTCCCATCGTCATCGGCGGAATCGAGGCCAGCCTGCGGCGCATTGCCCACTACGACTACTGGTCCGACCAGGTGCATCGATCGGTCTTGGTCGATGCCGGCGCGGATCTGCTGGTCTACGGCAACGCCGAGCGCGCGGTCGTCGAGATTGCGCACCGGCTGGGCGCGGGCGAGGCGCCCGGCACGATCACGGACATTCGGGGTACTGCGTTCATCGCACGTGCGATCCCCGAGGGGTGGACCGAGATCGATTCGCGCTCGGTCGACGCGCCCGGCGCCATCGAGAGGGCCGT
>JADGRC010000333.1 GCA_017881245.1 Pseudomonadota bacterium | reverse complement strand
TTCCGCGGCCCGACACGATGATGATTGGGGCGGCGCTGTTGGCTCGGATCGTCGGAACCAGGTCCAAACCGTTGACGTCGGGCAGGCCCACATCCAGCAGCACGAGATCCGGGTTCCTGGTTCTGACTTCCTCAAGCGCGCGCTGGCCGGTCTCGGCGTCAATCGTTCGATACCCTTCGGCCTCGAGCGTCATGGTGAAGACACGGCTAAGAGCCTGATCGTCCTCGACGAGAAGTATGGCCGGTCCCGTGGTCACGTGAGTTGCCTCGCGCAAGATCTTCGGCGTCGCCCTTCACCGCAACGTTCTGCGCAGTCCAAGATCAGTTGCAAGACAGAGACCAACTGCCGTTCCAAACCGAGGCCGATTCAAGCGTCGCCCGCTCGTGTGCAGGTCCTTCAGAACGCGCCTGGGCGACGTTGGTTGACTCGCACGTTGCAGGGGTTCACGTCGCCGCTTCTGCCGCGCCCGCCTGTTGACGCGTGCCGCAATGTCTCCACAGGTGGCACGCCCCTGGCGATGACGAGGATCCGTCGCTTTGTCGACGGCGGAGCTTCCTTCATGCGTGACCATCAGCCCTACTTTGTCATCCCCACTTACCGCCTGCGCGACGTCGGCGAGACGGCCCGGAGACATCAGGCGACTTCAGGGCTTCTCTGTGAGTTTCGCGACGTCGAAGGTTTCCGCAAGGGCGAAAAACACGCCGTCGTCTGGCGCGTTGGTCCGGTCATTGGCAAAGAAGGCGCCGGCCGCCAGCGCGGTCGTGTTCGTGATGTTGAGGATCGCGCCCACGTAGGTATCGCTGATCTCGCTGGTCCCGCCGAGGTAGTCCACTGCGAAGCCAAGGCGGCCGGCGATGAGCGGCGTCTCGTACGCGGCCATCAGCGCGCTCCGTGTGTTTCGGAATGGAAGCGTCCCGTTGAACTGCGCGCGGCTGCCCGCGTTGACGCCGTAGCCCAGCGTGAGCCGACCGTACGACTTGGCGTCCGGTGACAGCCGCACTGTCTTGGTCACGGCGACGTACGTGAAGTCCATGCTCTCATGGGAGGGCGACATTTCCATGAGTCCGAAGGAAATACTCGGCGCGTAGAGCCCCTCCGTGACCGCCCCCAGCTTGACGTTCAGCACTGGCTTCACGATGGCGCCCTTGGACGTGTCGAAGGGGGTGATGATGTCGCACCCAGCCTCGAGCCCGCCGAACGAGACGCCCGACGCGCCATACTTCCACTGTGGGAGGAGTCCCGCCTGGATGGCAAACCAGGAAGACGCCGGCGTGACTTTCGGTGCGACGTTGATTGCGCCATAGGCGAGAAGGCCGACGGTACCAATAGGCTTGACCTCGCCATTCGGGCTGAACACGACGGACGATGGATACGCGAGCGCCGTTGCGGGAAGGAGCACGAGGACCAACGACACAATGATTGTCCGCATTGGTGTCAGAGCCTGAAGACACTATATCGCGTGGTCGCTTCCCCTCTATCCGTTTCTTCCGCTCAAACCCAGAATTGGCGTCCAGCGAACGTATGCACCGTTCCAGGCGAGCAGCATGTGCCCGGTGTCCAAAATGCAGACGCACTTCCTACCTTGCCGTCCTGACGCTGAATCGGATCTGGCCCGGGCGTCCCGGTGGTCCGTCGCCACCGCTGATGCCGCTCGAACCGTCGTTACCATCCATCCCCGAACTGCCCGCGCCAAGCGAGCTCACGCTGCCGCCGCTGTTGTCGATACAGCTCGTGCCTGAACCACCCGATCCGCCGCGCCCCCCTCTGCCGCCACGGCCGCCCGGTCCCCCCGGTCCCCCCGGTCCCCCCTCGCTGACGATGATCCCTTGCAACGAATCAAGGACCTGGGGTGAGCAGCCTGTCGCGCCGCAGTCGACCTGGACTTGAATATCGCCACCGTTGCCACCCAGGCCACCGTCGCCTCCCGGTCCCCCGTTGCTGCCGTCGCCGCCCCGACTGCCGTCGCCCCCCGCCGTCGAAGGGCAGCTGGCGCCCGCTCCATCGATACCCGGTGAGCCATCGGAGCCAGTCATACCGGTGGAGCCCGAGAAACCTGCGGCGCCCCGAGACACGACTCGAAACGCGGCCAAATCGGCCTTTTCAACCACGGCGCGGTAGTCAGCTCCTGCGCGCGACACGCTGAACGAAAAGCGTGCGGGGTCGGTGTGATCGATCGCCACCGTGAGATTGGGCCCACTTCCCAGCGCACCGGCGACAAAAAGGAGGCCCTGGGGCTGCTCGAAGTGGAGCCACCAATCTAGGGACAACAACCGGCTTCCACCCACGCTAATCGGCAAGTGAAAGAATTGACCCGCCCGAGCCAGGCTGACAACGTCGGCCGCAGTGATGTGATCGACGAGGTGAAAGGCGCCGCCCTGATCGAGGTAGGCGAGGGGGTTGTCAACCTTCACGTCGTCCGCTCCGATGCAGGGGGACGGATCGAGCATCTTGGGCGCCTGGCACAGCGTGATTGGCCGTGACAACCCGGTAACTTCGACCCAAAGGGTACCCACAAGTGACAACTCGGGCAGCACCGACAAACCCGGGCGATCGCCGTACCCAAGCAGGGTGGCTCTCTGCTTTGAAACGTCCTGGCGCACGAGCACGCCACGTCTCGCGGTCTTCTGGTTATCCAGCCAGGCGTGCAACGCCGGTTGTTGCGTCGGTGAAATGCGGTTGAATCCTTGTTGGAAGACCCGCGCTTCCACCTGTTCAGCGGAAGCACGGACCTCCGCGAAGGGCGAAGCGGCAATCCGCAAGCGGATGACGCGCCGCCGTGCCTCGTCGCGGAGGTCGCTCGACGGGACGTGTTCGATGAACCGCCGCAGCAGCGTCTCGTTGCGACGCGCATAGAGATCGTCGATGACCGCGACGTCGACCGCGCGACCGCCATAGCGCCCCCGATCGAGATCGGCGATGGCCAGGATCTCCTCGGCGAAGCGCTTTGCAATCGGTCCCAGTCGATGGGCATCGAGCGCCTTGCGCACGTCGTCGAGCATGGGCTGCGCAACCAGGTTGGGGTGGCCATCGGACCGGCTGGGGCCTTCGACAAAGACCCTCTGCATGGCGGTCAGGCGGGCTTGCAGGGGCGGGGACCCTTCGAAGACGCTGCTCTCGATGGTCGAACGGTAGCCCTTGCCGATGGCGTCCAGCAGCAGGGCAACGTCTCCGGGGGTCGCCCCGTCGAGGGCCGCGTCGACGCAACGACCCCACAGGGCCGGGTCGATCTGTCCATCGGTCAGTCCGCGGACCAACGACGTCCGCATGCTGCCGTCGAAATGCCTCAGGTGCGGTCCCCTGGCTTGGGAATCACAGACCGTCGGGCTCGCGTCCGACTGCCCGAGATAAGCCACCAGCGCGTCACCCGAGTCGAGGCGGACAAGGTCCTGACCCGTCATGGGATGCGGAAATGCCACGCATCCCGCCAGTCCCAAGGCGGCACAAAGCGCTGATTGCCACCGCATCGTTCCTATGGGGAAACTCCTCAAGGGGTTGTTTTATTTCGCGCCGGATCGCACCAGGCGACCGAACGTCAGGCCCTGTACCGTTATCGAAAAGACCGCCACCACGTAGGTGATGGCCTGGATGGTTTGTCCTCCGGGAATCTGTGGCCCGAGCGAGAGCGCCATCGCAAGCGACAGGCCGCCGCGCAGGCCGCCCCAGGTCAGGATCTTCACGGCGTGCGGCGGGAACGGAATGAATCGTCTTAGCGCCACCGCGGTGGCCCCGACACTCAGGAATCGCGCCAGGAGCACGAAGGCGGCGGCGGCGATGCCCAGGAGCAAAACCGTCCCTGTGAACGCCACCACCAGCACTTGGACGCCGACGAGAACGAACAACGCCACGTTCAGGATCTCATCGACCAGCTCCCAGAAGGTGTCGAGGTGCTGCACGGTCCGGGCGGACATGGCGTGAGTCCGGCCTGTGCCGCCGACCAGCAGACCCGCCACGACGACCGCCAGCGGGCCGGAAGTGTGAAGCTGCGCCGCCAGTCCGTAAAGCCCGGTGGCAAGCCCCAACGTGAGCAGGATCTCGACCTGGTAGTTGTCGACGGAGCGAAGCATGAAGAAGACGGCCCAGCCTCCCGCGAAGCCGAGGACCAGGCTCCCCAACACCTCGCGCGCGAGCAAGAGTGCGACGGTGCCGGCGCCCACCTGTCCCGAGGCGCCGGCCGCACCAATCAGACCCAGAATGACCGAGAAGGTCACGACACCGATGCCGTCATTGAACAGGGCTTCGCCGGCCATTTGGACCTCGATGGACTTCGGGACCGCCGCCGAGCGGAGCATCGCGATGACCGCGATGGGATCGGTGGGCGAGATGAGCGCCCCGAAGAGTAGGCACTCGATCATGCTGAGTCCCTGGCCCAACACGCGGCCGAGCGCCCACATGAGACCGCCGACCAGGAACGTCGAGGCCAGCACGCCGGCCGTCGCAAGCATGCCGACCGCCCACCTCTGGCCAAGCAGCTCCTTGAAATCGACGGCAACTTTCAGTGCTCCGGCAAATAACAAGAACGCGAGCATGCCGTTCAGCACGAGCTCGCGAAAATCCAGGCGATTGATGACCTGGATCGCGAGCGGGCGCACCGGTAGCCCCAGCGCGCTCGCGGCCATGAGCGCGAGCGACGCCGCGAGCACCAGTAGTGTCACGCCGATCGTCGTAGGCAGGCGAAGGAACCGGTAGTTCAGAAAGCTGAACAGGGCCGCCATCACGATCAGCAACGACAGGGCGCTGAGCAGAGACATCCGGCGAGGTTAGC
>JADGRC010000332.1 GCA_017881245.1 Pseudomonadota bacterium | reverse complement strand
GGAAGGCCGCGATCGAATTTTCGGGTTCAAGCGCGCTCGCGCCCCGGTGGGCGATCAGCAACGGCAACCCGCCTGAGCCACGACGTGACCAAGAAGGTCCGTCGGGCGGTGTCCCCAAAATGGTCAAAGGATGGTCAAAAGATGGTCACCAGACGGTCCCCGACCCTGACATGAAGAACCCGCAAGGTACCACGCCACTTCCTCTTCGTCCCGCGGAACCCGGCATTCGAAGGTCTTGTGGCGCCGATATTCGCGCGGCGCGACCGGCGCCGAACTACAATCAAAGCCATGTCTCCGTCGTTTTCGGATTTGCCTGTCGGACGTGTCTCGAGTCGAGCCCTCCTGGTCGTCGCGGCGCTCGGTATTGAAATCAGCGTGGCGTCCTCGTGCGCGCACCACCGGGTCGCCGTCCCCGAAGGTCCGACCCAACGGTTTCAGGTTGCCGCCGGTCATTTGGGCGACATCCGGTTCGAGGACGAGGCCGTCGAGGCTCGCCTGGTCTTCCAGGCCCTGCCCGTGGCTTCGCCCGAACGAGCACTCCTGCGCGGCAAGCTGGCGCGTTACTTGTTGCACCCCTTGTCCACCTTGGACGCCGATCGCTTGCGGCAGGAGGCTCGGGATCTTGGGACCAGCGATGTGTTCGATCGCGTGTTCGAGTCCTTGCGCGACGCCTGCACTCTTTACGAACCTGGAGAGATTTGGACCCAGCCCCCATCCATGCCGCCCGAGGAACGAAACCTTCTCGCGGGCGCGGCGCGTCTGGTACTCGCGTTGTTTGCTCCGCGCGGGGCCGAAGCGCAGTCCGCCCTGGCTCTCGCGGTGCTGGTCACCGTCGATCCCGGCACCCGCGAGTGGTCCGACCGTTTCGACAGGTTGCTGGCATGGGCGGAGGAGGCCAGCCTCGGCGCCGACAACGCTCCCCGGCGCGGCCTCACGGCGATCGACCTTCTGCAGTCCGTCCTTGGCGATTGGCCGGCTCCGCTGGTCGCGGAACGCTTGAGCGCCCTATTCGCCGAACGCCAGCAGCGATTCTCCACGATCTTGAAAAAGCCTCTCCCCGGGGGCGAAGACGCGCGCAAGGCCCTCGGTGACTTGTTGCTGGCCCAAGGGGATGAAATGCAAAGAACCGTCGCCAGTATTGCCGCGACCTTTTTGCGGTGCGGTCGCCTCGACCGCGCGGCCGCGGCGACCGCGCCGCTTGCGGACAAGCCGGGCGATGAACCCGAGCTCCGCGCCCTGATCGCCGCCGCGCTTGATCCGACAGCAGGGCCCGACGCCACACTGCGCCTGGCGCGTCGCTTCCTGCCGCGCGTGGATCTGCTCGGAGGAACCGCCACCGATGGCGCCGATCTGGCGGTGGCCTTTCGCGTCTTGCAACTGGGTCTTGGACGCGCGCCCGACAACCCCGACATGCTGATTCTGTCGGCGGAGGTCGCAAAGCTGGTATCGACGCCGTTCCTGGCCATCAGACAACTGGAGGAGGCGGAGCAGGTCCTTGCAGGCGACAAGAACGCGTCGAGCGACCTGCTGGCGCGCGTATCGGCGGAGCTACTCGATCTCTATTTTCTGCGATTGCGCTTGGCGCTGGATCCCGAACGGGCCGCGATCCCTCCCGCCGACGAAGTGGAACGCATGCGCCAGCGATCCTCCCAGGTCCGCAAACGCTTCCACGGCGCCGATGTCCACGTGAAGGATGCCCAAATCGATTTCGAGCTGGCGCGCAGCTACGTGAACGCAGGACTGATTGATCGAGCCGAACCTCTGTTCCTCCGCGCTCAGGGCGAGGATTCGGAAACCAACCCTGAAATCACGGCCGAATTCGCCAACCTGGTGCTGAAGGGCGGGAATCCCCAGCAGGCAAGCAAGATCTTGCGCGACGGTATTTCCGCGCTGGAATCCGCGCCGCACGTCAACGACACGATTGGCGGCGTCGAGGGGCGGTCGCGTCTGGAGAGACTCCTCGGCGACGCGCTGGAAATAGGGGGTGATCACCCGGCCGCCGAGCAAGCCTGGCGAAGTTCTGTGGCGGGTTGGGAGCGGCTAATGATCGAGCACCTGCATCGCAAGAACTACTCTCGCTCCGCGGAGGCGACGTTCGAGATCGGCCGGGTCCTCTACGCACTCGGGCGCCACGCCGATGGAATTCAGAAGTTCCAGGAAGCCATCGAGCAAGACGGTGATCGCGACCAGTCCTACATCGATTCGGTCGCGTTCCTGGTGCAAAATGGAGAGGTCGACGCCGCCCTGGAGATCTACCGCCGGGCCCTTTCCCGCCCCGATCGCAGCGTGTCCGAATACGTAAAGGTCTATGCGTCACTGTGGATCGTCGATCTGACGAGACGCACGCAGAAGAGTCCCGATCCCACGGCGGAGGCCTTTCTGCGCACGCTCGATCTGCGCCATCCCGAGATTCGACCGCAACGGGGCGCCGCCTGGTATAGGCAACTCGGGGCATTCGCAATCGGACGAATCGACTACGCAACGCTCCTGCGGAGCGCTGACACCCGTGGCAAACAAGCCGAGGTGTACTTCTACCGGGCCATGCAGCTGTTGGCGGACGGCAAAGGCCAGGAGGCGCACGAAATGTGGACGAAGGTTCTGGAGACCCGCATGGTGTCGTTCTTCGAGTTCGAGATGGCCTCACGATACCTCCGGATGGGCGCGCCCACCATGCCAGCTTCCGAATCCAGACCCAGCACGGAAACGATTTGAGCCTGACCCGCCCCCTTCGCCGTGTTAAATACGCCGCAAACAAACGGTGCCGTGGCCAAGTGGTAAGGCGAGGGTCTGCAAAACCCTTATTCCCCGGTTCAAATCCGGGCGGCACCTCAGCGACACAATTCCCAGGCGGCGACGAGCTTGGTCGGATCGCCCGCATGGGCCGTGAAGTCATCCATCATGTCGTCTGCGGGGCTGCGATTGGCGGCCGCCCGTTCGTGTAGCGGCTCAAGCAGAACCGCGTCCGCCGCGCCGCCCGGGAGGCGGGACAATCCGTCAGCGGATATCTTGCAGAGTTGGACGGCCAGCTCGTGCAAGGGCCTGCCCTTGAAACGGGCATTCATCCCTTCTCTCGGAACCGCCCTGCGCAGCGCTTCCCGTTCGTCCATGGTCGCCGCCTTGACCAATTCCCACGCCGCCTTGCAGGCTTGACGGTCGTCGAGCAGACCGCGCCACATGGGAGCCAGCGCGAACGCCATGGGCAAGGGTCCGGCATCGGCGCCTCGTACCTCAAGGTGTCGTTTCAGCCGAACCTCCGGGAACAGCGTGGAGAGGTGGACCTCCCAGTCATCCAGGGACGCGGACTCGCCGTTCCACCCTTCATGCATGAATCGTCTGAAGGTGATGCCCCCAACCGGCCGGTAAGCGCCGTCGCGCACGATGAAGAACATCGGAACGTCGAGCGCCCATTCGGCGTAGTCGCGAAAACCAAAACCGTCCTTGAAGGCGAAGGACAACAATCCGCATCGATCGTCGTCCATCTCCAACCAGGTGGCGGCCCTGAAGCTGCGGTATCCGTTTGGCCGACCACCACTGATCGGTGACGCGGCATAAAGCGCCGTCACGATCGACGTCACGGCGAAGGCCATCCGAAGCTTCTCCACCGCCGTCGGCTCGTCGTCATAGTCGAGGTTGGCCTGCACGGTCGCCGTGCGCTTCATCATGTCGTGTGCCAGACGCCCCTTGGCGGGCAGATAGTCTCGCATGATCCGATAGCGAGCCTTGGGCAACCAGGGAATTTCGTCCAGCTTCGCGAACGAATTCAGGCCAACACCCAAGAAGTGGATTCCAAGCGTAGCGCCGACCTCGGTGACCTCGCGCACATGCCGGACCAATTCCTCGCGACAGGCAATCCCTGTGGCCATTGCGGGACCGGAATGTTCAACCTGGCCCCCAGGCTCGACGGTGATTGTCCCGCCATGACCGACCAGGGCCAGCAGTCGGCCGCCCTCTTCAACGCCCTCATACCCACGTGCCCGCAGGCGCGCGAGCAGCTCCTCGATCCCCGTCGGACCGTCGAAGGGCACGGGGCGTCCATCGGCGAAGACAGCAACCTTCTCCTGTTCCACGCCTATTCGCCAAGCCGACACCGGTTTGCCGCCGGAGCGGAAGTACGCGACCAACTGCTCGACGGACGTCAGGGGGGCTTGATTGGGATGGGTACGGACTGGGCCTGACATGCGGTCCCCAATCACTCGACCTGTCGTTTCAAGGGGCCGTGAAACCTAGCATCAACGACTCGTCCGTCAAATGGGCGACCACATTCGCCGGATCGAATTGAAGGTGCGTCGGCAGTGGCGGCACTCACAGGGAGCTGGCCCGGGCACCGGAGGTGACCGAAAGGTGACTGAAGGTGACTGAAGGTGACTGAAGGTGACTGAGGGTGACTGAGGGTGACTGAGGGTGACTGAGGGTGACCGAAGGTGACCGAAGGTGACCGAAGGTGACCGAAGGTGACCGGGGCATTGTTTGGCGGATGCCTCACACCGCGTATACTTTCACCTCTCCTTTCGCCCTCGCCCAGGACCCGCCGGAAGCCAGATGGCCCAGCCCTCGCAATTGCTGCTGTTCGACCCAGACCCGAGCGGCCTCGATACCCTGACTTCGGGATTCGAGAAGGAGGGGTACTCGGTCACGGGAACGGTGGACCCGATCAAGGCGGGCAATCTGATTCAGGGGGCGAATCCCGCTTTGCTGGTCGTGAGGCTGGGTGATTCCCCGCAGGCTGGGATCGATTTGCTGCGCGCCTCGACGTCGAACCCCCGTACGCGAAACGTGCCGTGCGTGGCGATTGGTCGGGAAGATCATCGTTCGGCGGCGTTGGCCGCCGGTGCTTTCGCCCTTCTCGCGGAACCGCTTTTTGTGCGCGACGTCATCGCTGCCTGTCGCTTGGTGGCGGCCGCGTCCCTACCCGGCAGTCGGCCCTCTCCGGACACGGACCTGTCGATGACCTTGGGGGACGTGGTGGGGATCTATTTCCTAATTCGCGCCCTGGCGGTCACGGGACGATCGGCCGTCGTCAAGGTTCGCCACGACCAGATCCAGGGCGAGTTGCGATTCATCAACGGCACTCTGACGTCCGCTGACGTGGGGCCGGTCCAAGGCCTCCCCGCCCTGCATCACATGCTGCTTTGGGAGGACGCCGTTCTCAATTTCAAATTCAAGAACGTGGTCCGTCGCGGCTCGCAGCTCTCGCTGAAAAGCAGCGAGGTCCTCGAGGAATGTGACCGCTTCCTCCGAGACTTCGCCCACGAGGCCAAGGGGCTGGGCCTCGCGCGGACGCGCTACGCGGCCGAAAGTGGTGGCGTGCAGCCTTCCGCCGCTCTGCCTTCCGAGGTGGTTCCCATATTGAGGCTGTTCGATGGCCAGCGGGACCTTTCTCGGGTCCTTGGTGAGAGCCCGTTTCGAATCTTCGATACGCTGAAGATCATCAAGCGATTCGTCCGAGATGGAGCCATTCGATTGAAGACTGCAATCCCCGAATCGACGGGTGACGCCGGCCCTACGCCAATCGGGCCCGGTGCGCTCGACACATGGCTGCAGAAACGGGCGCCTGCGTTTGGTCCTGAACTGGGCGGCGTCCGTAACGCGCGGGAAGGGAGTCAGCAGATATCGCCCGCGCCCGCCGGCAGCGTAGCCGTGGGCGTAACGGCCAGCCATCGGCCCTCTTCTCCGTTCGTCGCTGTCGGGGGGAGCGGCGCGGCCACGAACAACAACACCGGGACCGGCGGCCGGGAGATGACCACCCCGAAGACAAACGTGGGCGATGCGCCGCCCGAAGTCGTGGCGAACGTGATTACGGCGCCGCCTATGATCCGGTCCAAGGACGACCCGCCGAAACGGGCTCCGGCCGTAATCCGCGGCGAGATTCGGATTGCCCCGCCCACCACGCGAAAGCGCGAGATCGAACCACATTCGAACATGCAATCCGTGATGGTCGAGCTCGGTGCCCTGCCCGCTCCCGTGCCGCTCGCGTCGGCGGCTCCTCCCCCCGTCACGGCCCGGATCGCTCCACCGTCCGTGATCATCGCTCCCATGACCCCGCAGCCCTCGCTCATCCAGGCGGCACCGTCCCCGGCTCCGCCCGTCGAAAGCCAGCCCAAGCGACCGGCACGTTCCCCCTCCGATAGCTTTAGCGTGGTCGAGGCCGATTTTTTCGAACGGGAGGCCGATCTCTACAAGCGCGATTCCGTCGAGAGTTTCGACGATCTTGACGGAGCCTCCCGCCCCAACGGTCCCTTCCGCAAGGGTTAGGAAAGGGCGCTCCTACCCGCGTTCTCGTCGACCCGCTGCTTCCTTGGCGGTCGTCAGCGGTCGTCGCTAGGCTTGGTCCGGGCGCTCGACCAATTCAGATCGGCGTGACCAAGCGGCCCCGCGATGCGCAGAACGATGACACCCGTCCGGTCACCGGCGAACTCGTCGTCCTTGCCCACCGAGCGCGAAAAACGAAAGGAATAGGTCTTCGTGAATGGCGTCTTCACGGGAAAAAAGGCGCGCTCGAACATGTCAGGCAACTTCACCACTTTGAACTCATCTGGCGCAATCTCATGTTCCAGGCCATCGACGAGCGTGACGCGCCACGCTGAGTTCTTCTTTTCGATATCGTTCCAACGATAGTTCGCGCTTTGCGCGGTCACCAAAAATTCGTACGACGCGGCGGCCAAGTCGCGCTGCGATTGCAGCAGATGGTCGCGATCGGCGGCGTTCAAGGAATAGGCCTCCGCGTAGTGAGCCACGAACGCCTCGCGGTAGTCTAGGCTCTTGTAGGTGGCCCAGACCTCCAAGGCAGCCTCGGTGTCCCATACGACCTTCTGGTGGCGGGTCCAGCGCTCGTAGACGGTTGGGTAGTCGGACGACCCGTACGTCCGCGGCACCGACGAAAAATCAACCAGCGGGGGCGGGGCTGCCCCACAGCCCACCGCCACGAATGCCACGGACACCAACGCCGAACGCAAGAATTCGAACCGCCGAGCGGGACCTCGATTCATAAGAAGTCTCGCTTCGTGAACAACGTCACGAGCGGTGCCTCGCGCTCTAGCGCCTCGCGCCCCCCCTCCTCGCGATCGACAAGACCCAGGATCAGCTTGACCTCCAATCCGAACGCGCGGGCGCGCTCGATGGCTTTCAGCGCCGAGCCGCCCGTCGTCACGACATCCTCGACAATCGCGACCGGCATCCCGGGCCGCAGCGACTTCGTGCCCTCGATCCATTGTCCGGTCCCGTGCCCCTTGGCTTCCTTGCGCACGTAGAACGCCGCCAGAGGCCGCCCGGAGATGTAACTGAGGGTCGACACCGCCGAAGCCAGCGGATCGGCGCCCATCGTCAGGCCGCCGATGGCCTCCACGGGGGCCGCCCTTTCGCGAATCAAGCCAAGCAGTAAGGACCCCACCAGAAAGTGACCCTCGGCCGTCAAAACCGTCTGCTTGCAGTCTATGTAGAAGTTACTCTTCAACCCCGAGGCCAAGGTGACCTCGCGCCGCTCATAGGACAGGTGGGTCAGGCGCGTCAGCAGGCGCGCTCTTTTCAGCTCAAAAAGATCATCCCCGAGTTTCTCGACCATCGTACCGACATTTGTACCATCACCCCGCACCGAACATGTGCGGGATTAGTCACGACGCCCGCACCCGCTTACAATCCGTCGAGGAGGTTGTCGTTGATGTCGCGCTTGCCTGGGACGCGCACGCCAACGGGTTTGGCCGCCTGATCTGAACCAGAGCCGCCCTTCTTGCGAGGCCGAGGCCCCCGTTCTTCGCCCGCCGCCTCTTTGCGCGCGCGCGCCTCGGCGATGATCTTTTCTTTCTCGGCCTCGGTTTTGGCGGATTTCAACTTCTCGTCCATGTCGCGCGTGATCGCCAAAATCCGTTTTTCCCGCTCGGCGATCTGTGCCGCGTGCTCACGCTCTGTTCTCTCGCGCTCGAGCGCGACGGCCTTTTCCTTTTCGGCCATCTCGGCCTTGTTGGCCGCCTGGATTTTGAACACAACGACTCCACCGACCAACGCCAAGACCAACGCGACGCCGACAACCGCCTTCAACGGCGAGCGCCCCGCGCGCGATTGGATCTCCAGGCGCATGCGTTCTTCCTGAAGCTTCATCTCGCCTTCGACGCGGGCGCGCCGTTCGGCCTCCTCGACGCGCAGTTCCTCCTCGCGAACCTTCGCCAGCTTGTCTTCCTCGATTCGGCGAAGACGCTCCGCCTCCGAGAGGCGGCGATTCTCTTCCTCCTCGCGGGTCCGTCGCTCCGCCGTTTCTCGAGCCACCCGTTCGGCCTCCACGCGGGCGCGGCTTTCTTCCTGCTCGCGCTTCACGCGATCGTCCTCGATACCACGCAGCTCTCGCAGCGCGACAAGAACGGAGTTCTCGCGGCGTTCCGACATCTGATCCCTTTCGCTCAACTTACATCCCGCAACATGAAAGCGGTCGCTGTGTCTATCATGAAACCAAGTCCGCGGGTCATTTCGTCCTGTCCATCTTTCGCAATAGCTCGTCGATGGCATCGGGTTTGTTCGACACGGACTTGACCGCTGATCTGCCGCCCGTCTTCGAGGCCGTCGTTATCGGATGTGTGCCCATGGCCCGTCCACCGTGAGAAGAATGATACCGTCGGTTGTGGCCCGCTTTGGCCGACTTGGGCGCGAGGGTTGTCGGATCCGTCCCGTCGCTCGGGCTAGGCACGGTGGTTGCCGGAATGGCCTGCGCGGCCAATCGTGCCGCCACCTTCGCCTCCAACTCAGCTTCCCTTTGTGCCTTCGCAACCGCCGCGATGGCTGCCACCTTAGCATCGGCTTCGGCCTTGACCCGCGCTATGGCTTCGCTTCTCGCAATGTCCGCCTGAGTTTCCAGGTTGCGATGATGCGAGATCACCGCGCCCAGCACGACGACCGAAACCACCAGGAGCACGCCGGTAATCCAGGCGGCACGGATGGCCCAATGGGGTTTGTCTCCTGGTAACTCGAATTTCGGTAGGACCACTGGCTGACCCATTCTTTCGTGCCTCCTAGGTCTCGTGTCGCTGGCGGTTTCGTTTCGCTCGCCGAGAAGTGTTGCTCAATCCGTGCAACCCGTGAACGACGATCCCTTGATTCAATGAAGGTTCCGTGAAAACCCCGAAAATTCAACGCCAGAAACACCCCTCCGCCGACCCAGTTTTGACCGGCCAGAAGTGTAGCGCGCTTCGGTCCGCCGAGCTATCGTGCCGACCGCATGGGTGGGTATGTCGATCTCCACGCACACCATCTTTTCGCGCTGGACGATGGCGCGGAAGACGTCACCGTTGCGCGTGAGATGGTCAACTGCGTGATAGAATTAGGGTTTTCACGCCTGTACGCCACGCCTCATCAACGGTCCGGCATGTTCTTGCCAGGTCGGGACGCGATCGATGAAGCACGGGCAACCTTGAATGGGGCCCTGCGAATCGACGGTGGCCCCCAGTTGGGCCTGGGGTTCGAGAATTTTTGGGACGAGATTTTCCTGCGACGCATGCAGGAGGGCAAGATTCCCAGCTACGATGACGGTCCCGCCTTCCTGTTCGAGGTCACGACTCAATTAATGCCGAGCGGGATCGAGGACACCCTGTTCAACCTTCGCATCCAGGGAAAGCTGCCCGTGATGGCTCACCCCGAGCGGTATGTGGCGATTCAAAAGGACGTCGCGCGCGCTGAAGCGATTGGCCGATCGGCCGCCCTTCTGGTCGACCTCGCGGCTATTGATGGGGCCCACGGGAAAGCCGAGATGCGTACTGCCCGGCTGTTGCTGCAGGGGGGTCTGGCTCACGCGGCCGCCACCGACATTCATAGACCAACCGATGGCCCCGCCATCGCCGCCGGCATCGCGTGGATTCAAAAACACCTCGGCTCGGACGCCGTTCGAACGTTGCTCGTTGAGAACCCGCTCCAGATCCTCGCGGGGGAGCTGCCCGAGCCGCGACAATGACGCGGCCGTCGGAGCGGACCGCGTGAGGCTCGCGGGGAAAATCCTTGCCTCGGCGATGGTCACGGTCGTCTGCATGTACTACGCGCTTCATGGCGTGAATCGGGTGCAGGTCATGGCCGAACTCGGCGCTCTGCCGGCCGCCGGTGTTTTGCTCTACCTGGCCACGCTCGCCGTCACCCACTTGTTTCGGAGCTGGCGTTGGAACTATTTGCTGCGGCCGATTGGCGTGTCCGTTCCCCTGGCGCGCCTGTTGCCGATTTCGTCGGTGGGGTTCATGGCGATTCTTGCTCTACCCATGCGCCTCGGCGAATTCGTGCGCCCGTATTACGTGGCCCGCGCGGGCCACGTAAGGATGAGCGCGGCCCTGGGAACGGTGGCGGTGGAACGCATCATCGACGGCCTGATGATCTCCATCCTATTTTTTGGTTCATACCTGGCGTCGTCGCACGCCGGGTTTTCGCGGGAGCTACGCCTCGGCGCCTGGTTGTCGCTGCTGGGATTCTTGGGGCTCACGACGTTCCTGGCGTTGGCGCTCATACGTACCGATGCCACCATAGACCTCTTCTTGAGGTTTTCCCTCCTGCGAAGGCTGGCTCCGGCGCGCGCGACGCATGTCGCCGATAAGATTCGATCTCTGATTTCGGGTTTTCGCGTGCTCGGAGACGGTAGAAATCTGGCAGTCTTTCTGAGTCAGACTGTCGCGTACTGGGGCTGCAACGGCATCGGCATGTGGGTGCTCGCACGCTACATGGGCCTGTCCATCTCGATGGGGGCGGCGTTCGCCACAATGGCCTTCACCGGGGTGGTATTGAGTCTCCCCAACGCGCCGGGCCTGGTCGGGCAATTCCATGCGGGCATCAAAATGGCGCTCGGGGCCTATCTCCCCCTTGCCGTCGTGAACGCCAAGGGATTCGCCTACGCGGTCGTCTTGCACGGCTTGCAGACCGCGTGGTACGTGGCGGCCGGGCTCATTTCGCTGATGATCTTGTCCAGCTCGGGACGCCGCCAGGGCTCGCTCGGCGAAGTGGTTCGGGCATCGAACCGGGCGGCGGAGGCCGCCGAAGCGGAACCGGCCGGATGATCGTCGTGGCGTCATCGATCGACTTGCGGAGCGACACCGTGACGCGTCCGTCGCCCGGGATGCGCGCGGCGATGGCCAATGCGGAGGTGGGGGATGATGTGCTCGGCGACGATCCCACCGTCGATCAGCTCCAGCGACGCACGGCCGCGCTTCTCGGCAAGGAAGCCGCGGTTTTCGTTCCTTCGGGATCCATGGCGAATCAAATCGCGCTTCTCCTGCACTGCCGTCCGGGCGACGAAGTGATCGTCGGTGAGGGCGCACACATGGCTTTTCACGAAGCCGGAGCTCCTTCGGCGATAGCCGGCGTTCAGTTGATCCCGGTCGGTGCGGGGAGAAACGGCACGTTCACGGGCGAGGACGTCGCCGCCGTCGCGAAAATGGAAAGTCGTCTGTCGCCACCCACGCGTCTGGTCTGTGTCGAGAACACACACAACCGGGGTGGCGGCACCGCTTGGCGTCGGAATGATCTGAACAGCGTCGTGGAAACGGCGCGGCGGCAAGGACTGGCCCTGCACCTCGACGGCGCGCGACTGCTGAACGCGTGCGTCGCGACCGGGACCACGCCAGCCGAGCTGGCGGCGCCCTTCGACACTATCGCCTTTGCGTTCTCGAAGGGCCTGGGCGCTCCCGTGGGCTCCGTCATCGCGGGCCTCGCCGCCGACATGGATCGCGCCGCCCGCCTGCGGAAGATGCTGGGGGGCGGAATGCGCCAATCCGGCATCCTAGCCGCCGGCGCCCTTTGGGCACTCGACCACAATGTCGACAGAATCAAGGATGACCACGAGAATGCGCGCCTCCTGGCCGAACGCCTGGCCGGCATTGCGGGTCTGACGGTGGATTTGGCCCAGGACGGCACCAATATCGTCATGGTGGATCTCTCGACTACGCTACCATCGGCGTCGGATGTCGTTGCGCGACTGGATGCCCACGGCGTGCGCACGCTGCCGTTCGGTCCTCGTCGAATCCGCCTCGTCACTCATCTGGACGTCGATCGCGCCGCCTGCGAGGAAGCCGCGAGACGCATCTCGGCCGTCCTGACCAACCTGTGACCAGGGTTCCACAGTCAGGGTTCCAGAGTCATTCCAGAGTCAGTCGCGTGAAGGAGGCCGGGCCTCGCCCGGCCGAGTTCGTCCTACGGACGCTTTAGGCGATGCGTTCATGCGGAACTTCTTGCAGGCGGTGCGGCGGGCCGTGCGGATACGGCGGATCCAGGCGATCGACTTCGGCGGCAACCGGACCTGGCGGAAGCGGGAGCCCTCGGACGCCGACGTCCGCCTGGTGCATGACGGCCGACGACTCGGCACCCACCGTCTGCGCGGACCTGCATGAAGCAGGTTTTCCTAATGGCGATTGCGGTAGCCTCTCCAATGACCGTGAGGTGCGGCTTCGCCGCACCGGCATCGTCGGCTCACGGGGGGAGCACATGAGGGGGGACACCCCCTCATGGCGGCGAAGCCGCTCCAGCTCTTAGCGCGCACGAGCCGCCTCAGGTCACGATCTCGAGGTCGAAGGGCTCGACCGCCGCGATCCGGGTGAAATCTCGGCCGTTCGCGGTGAAGACCTTCATCCCCGCCCTTCGCCCCGTCATGGCGATGAGAACGTCGTTGGTCAGCGCCTGACCTCCCGTTCCGTGCTCGCACAAGCGACGCAGCACGCGCCCGGCGAGCCTCCAGACTTCCCACCCAGGAACGAGGAGACGCCCGGAGCTTTGGTACTTCGCGGCCCAGGCCTCGATCCGATTTCGCTTTCGTTCACCGGTCAAGAGCTCCATGGCCACTACTGCCGAAAGGGCGGGCGGTCCACGGTGTCCGGCGATGATCTCCTCGTGGCGTCGAGACCGGAACCAGTCGACGTATACGCTGGTGTCGATAAGGATCCGCGTCACCGACGCCTGCCGACATCGACCATCTCGGGGATGGACCCACCAAGAGCCAGGGTCGCGTCGATGAGCTCGCGATCGATGACGGCTTCGTCGATAACTCGCTCCACCACATCCTGATCGGTCGCTACACCGAAACTTCCCCGAAGAAGGTCGAGCTTCGATTGGTCAAGTAGGAGGTTTTTGCGACGCACGGTGGCCGGCCGGAGCTTCGGCTTCCGGCCGGCGCGCCTGGCCCGGACCGCCGCGCTCTTGGCAGAGGAACGCTTCATGTGCATATTATATGCATTTTATGCACAAGCGACAACAAAGCGGAAAGCGGATCGGGAGGAAATAAGACGAGTTTCGCCGTAAGCTCGGCCGGCACGCGCTCCACCTGTGATTGCGTCCATCCTCGCCCACCCGCCGCCGTCCTTCAACGCGCCTTGATGATGAGGTAGCGAAGCGAGCGCTCGCCTGAGTCATTGCTGATCGCGAGTGTCTCGCCGAGGGGCAGCTCGATGACGGCGCCCGGCGCAAGCGGCGACCTGTCTCCGTTCACCAAGACGTGTCCGTCACCATCGATCGCGATCACCAACTCGGCGAATTCCTCTTGAACGTGGGCGCCGACGCTGCCGCCCGGCTCGAGCTCGCACGCCAGGACGGTCGCGAAGGGTGCCCGCGGGCCCGCCAAAAGGTTCCACACGCGAACGGCGCGCTCCCCGCCGAAGAGCGCTTGCCGAACATCGTGGGCGTGCTCGCGATTCCACATGCAGCGCTCAGCCGACGAGGGGCTCGGTTCCGCCGCTTCGATCGATGGGATCGATGGCGCGCCTCGCATGAACCGCCGCGGCCTCTTCCACGATGATCTCGAAGCGCCCGTGATCGAAGGGCTCGCCGGGGGCGGGCACGATCTGGACCAGGCGTTCGCGCAGGCCGAGTCTCTCCATTTCCAGGGCCCGGTGGTGACACAGCGGATTGTTGCCGGGTTTGCCGAACAAACTGAAACCCGTCCAGGTACAGCCGGCGCGACAAACGTCGGCGTAGTAACAGGTCCGGCAATATCCCCAAAGATCATCGACGGTGCGGTCGCGCATGTAACGCAGCGGCGCCGAACGTTCCCAGATGTCACGCAACGAAGCGTCTCGAATGTTGCCGCCTGTCCACGGAACCGTTTGCAGAGAAGGACACCCCTTGATGGCGCCGTTCGCCTCGATGCCGAGCGTCGTGCACCCGGCCCCACACGACGCCATGTGGCCGCGCGTCATGGTCCCGCGAAGGGCAGTCTCGTACGGACCGAAATAGCCGATGTTGTTCCCTGGCCACAGGGTCACCTGCGCCTCGACCGAGCGCTGCTTGAGCCGCGCGAGCGAGGGAAACAGCTCCAGCAGGTCGTAAGGCTGCAAGAGGACGTCCGGTGCATCGGCGGCGCGGCCCATTGCGACGGTGAGCTGAATCTGCCATGCGCGCGCGCCGAATCCGATCAACGTCTCGAGCACGCTCGGGAGCTCGGGCATCGACAGCCGATTGATCTGCGTGTTCACGGACAGCCTCACGCCGGCCGCACGCAGATGGCTCGCGGCCGCGAGCGCCGATCGGTACGAGCCGCTCACGCCGCGAAGGCGATCGTGCGTCGCCTCGTCGCCGTCGATCGAGACGCTGGCGCTCTGCAATCCGGCCTCCGCGGCCGCGCGCGCTCTTTCCGGCGTCATTCCGCGCCCTCCCGTCGTCATCGTGCACTGCATACCGGCGGTACGGACGGCGCGGATGATCTGCAGCCAATCGTCCCGCAGGTACGCCTCGCCCCCGATAACGGTCACCTCCAGGACACCGAGGTCCGCCATCTGCCTCACAAGATCGAGGCATTCGTCGGTCGACAGCTCGTCGGGACGCTCACGCCCGGCGCGCGAGCCGCAGTGATGGCACGCGAGATCGCAGCGCAGCGTCGTCTCCCAGACCGCGTAGATGGGCCGATAGCGGCGGTCGATCTCGCGGGTGGCGGCCGCGAGCGGGAGGTGCCGCAAGGCCCCCGCCGCCCTCGGCGCGCGTGCGATCGTCGGCAGCAATCGACGTTCGCCCGAGGCGCTTTCCTTTCCGGCCATTTGCCGCTACCTATCGAGATTCGGCGGCAGGCCATACGGGGGGGCAACGCCGTACAGCGCGATGACGCTTCGGTCCTCGGCCGCGTCGGCGCTGTCGCTGGTCCTCGCATCCGACGGAGTCGAGCCATCACCGCTGCTCGCGTCCAAGGGCGGCGCGCCGTAGAGGGCACCCCCAGAGCCAGGGATACCACCCGTTCCTTGTGCACCGCCGGCACCGCCGCCCCCGCCGCCGCCCGTCGAGCCGCCGTTGCCGCCGCTGGCACCACCGGCAGAACCTCCGGAACCAGGGGCACCGCCTCGTCCGCCCGAACCACCGTACGAAGAGCCTCCGGAACCCACGCCGCCGCTGCCGCCTCCCGAGCCACCGGACGAAGAGCCTCCGGAACCGCCGCCCGCGCCGGTGTCGGTGATCGCGCCGCGATCCGTCGCGGCGTCGGTCGACGCCACACCGCTTCCGCATGCGGTTGCTCCGGCCAGCGTGGCGCCTGCCGCGAACATCGCCGCACGCCCAAGTCGCGCCTTCGGAGCCAGCGGAGGCGCGGTGAAGGTCGCCGGCGTCTCCGCGCCACAAAAGGGGCAGTTGGGTCTATCCGAGAAGACGTGCCGGGAGCACGAAGGACAGGGAACCAGCTGGCTCATTGGCGACCTCGGACCTGAGCTTAACGCAACAGGGGCGGTTCTTGAGCAAGATCTGCCTCTCCCGAACGCGGGCCAGATCTCAGGGTTCCAGAGTCAATCGCGTGAACAAGGCCGGGCCTCGCCCGGACGAGTTCGTCGCGGGAGGGCTGGAACCCTTTCAGGGTTCCAGAGTCAGTAACACCGCACCCTCCTCCACCGCGGCACCCTCCTTCGCGTGGATCGCGCTGACCGTGCCGGCTGATGGCGCTTCGACAGGCATCTCCATCTTCATCGATTCCAAAATGACCAGGGTCTGACCTTCGGCGACCGAGTCGCCGACGCCAATTTCAATTTTCCAGACCGTTCCGGTGATGTGAGCGCGTATATCGGTGGGCATGCCACGCCCAGAGTAGGAACCCACCCCCGAGCGGTCAAGTTCACCGGTCTCATCGTTGGTCTCAGCGTCATCCGACCACGTTTCAGCGCCGGTCTGATCGCGACCACATCGATGCTCGCATGTGAAACGCCAGTTGGTGGGCCGGGTAGCGATGGGTGAAGCCCACCGGACAGGCGATGCGTGCCGCGCACGAATCGCGACACGCGGGAGCCACCGCGCGATAGCCCCCGCATCGTTCATATGAGAAACCCGTCGCTGCCACTGCTCCGACGGGACATGCGTCCGCGCAAGGTCGGGCGCACCCAAGACATGAAGCGCTGAGAACAGGCTCGGTGGCCAGTTCCGCCGACATGACCACCAAGGCGCGGTACGCCCACCAGGGGCCATAAATCGGGTGAATCTGAATTCCGAGCGGCCCTGGTGCCGGCAGACCGGCAGCTTGTCCCAAGCGCTGAAACGGCAAGGCAGGTCTGGCGTCCACGAACGGATGAATCAATCGAAAGGAAACCGCCGGGGCCCAGGGAACGAGCACGTCGGCGACGGCGGCCGTCAACACGTCGAACGTGTAGCCATCGAGCGGATTCGACGGCCAGGCCGCCTCCTGGGCCCGAATCGGGCGGCCAGTCTCGCGGAAACGTGCAAAAAAATCGGGACCACCATCTCCGACCAACAACGCGCCACCGGCGCCCACCAGCAGATCGTCCAGATGAACGCCGGATGGCCCGGCAGCGGCATCCTCGAATTCTCGCCGGCCAATCGGCAGGACGATGTGCAACCCCTCAAGGGCCAAACGCGAACGTGCCGCGGTCAGAATCGCGCGGGTGTCATCGGCCAGCGACATTTCGCCGGAGCCCGACGCTATCGCAGCGAGAACGGATACGGTGTGGTCAAACCATCAGAGGGCGGAAACGACGCCGTCTTCACGGCACTCTCCACACAAGTACCCGTCGGCGTTCCCGCGAACTTCCCCGTGACCGACGCGCTCGAAACTTTACCACTCTTGGCGATGACGACGTTGACCATGGCCATACCGGGAACCTTGAATTGGGCATAACAAGCCGCGACCTTGCCGTTTACGCCTTTCATGCCGGCCACCACCGCTGCCTTCGCCAAGGGACCACCACCGGCCGAATCACCCGCCTTCTTCGCCCCTGGCGAATCGTCGTCTGCGCGAGGCCGCTTGCGACCGTTGAGCGCGCCATCGAGCAGATCGTCAAGGGATCCCTTGGCTGGCTTGACCTTGTCCGGGTCCGAAGGCGCGGCGCTCGAAGCGGCGGCGGCCGTGGCATTTCCTCCGCCCGACTTCGATTCTCCGGCCGCGAGGAGCGATCTCCGGAAACCTTTACCCTTCTTTCCAATCTTTGGCGCCTTTTCCGAAGGACCTTTGTCGGCGGGTTCAGAATTCTCTCGTGGCGGCAAATCAGCGGCGGCGATGGTCTTGGCGGCCGGGGGTTTCTCCGCAATGGGACTCGGAGCCGCCTTGGACTCGGACGCGACCACCACGGGCGGCGCGACCGGCTGGGCGACCACCACCGGCTTACCCAGGATGCTGAACGCTGCCACCAGAACGGCGACCGCCATTACCAGAGCCACGGCCACCAAGGCATAGACCCATTTCGGCGGACCGCTGGAAGACGGAAGAGACAGCAAGACGGGAGCCGCGACCGAAAACGCGCCGAACGCCGGCAAATCCTCCTCGGCGTTTCTCCCATCACCGCCGAACCCGGACGGACCACCGCCCCCGGGCGCCCGCAACGTCGAGGCGGCCATCGCTCGGATGTCTATCAACCCCGACCCCTCGGTCGACTGCACCGTGCCCGGCTTGGCAGTCGGGGCGGGTGCGGCCAGAGACTGGAGATTGGCCAGTGAGAACAGTACCGAGTTCTCACTGCGCTGAGCGGTCAGGTTCTCAACCCGCCCGCCGTCGTGTCGTCCAGCGGCGGCGGTGCCATTGGCGCCACGAGAGCGCGTACGACCTGAATCCGCCCGGGCGGCCATCGGAGCCACCGCACCGAACAAATCCGCGCCGTCCGCTACAGGTGTTGAAACCCCGGCGACCGGCAGTGAGAACGCGTCATCCTCGACCGCGGCGCCACCCCCACTCGAAGGAGCCCGACGCCTTGCGGAGCCCGACATTCCCATCGGCGATGCCCCGAATCCGCCGGCGTGACCGGCATCCTCGCTCGCGGACCCACGACTAAAGAGGCCGACCTCCCCCACCCGCTCGCCCACTTCGGTGGGATCTGCGCGCCCGCTGTCCGAAAACAACTCCCCCGCGACGGGAGCAGAGTTCGCGGCGGCCCCGAACTCGGGAACCTCGGCCAGGCGCAGCCAGTCGGCGAAGCCCTCCTTCCAAACGTAGTTCTCGGCACTGATCTCGTTCCGGGACAAGCGAGCCTTTACCTCCGCGTCGGTCAGCGGCCCCACTTGATCGCCGTCGACCACCAAATGCCAGACGGCGTCCGAGGGCGCTTCGACGACAGCCGGCGCCGCCTCGGTAGTTCCCTTGACGACGATGATGTGGCTGCACTTCTTGCACCGGATCTTGAAGACTTTCCCTCGAACCTTATCGTCCGAGATCGAGTACTTCGTCGAACAGGAGTCGCAAACGATCTTCATTTCCGCCTCGTTGGGGCGCGACCACGGCCCGCTGTAGTCGCAAGGGAACCGATCAAGCCAAACATCATATAGCGCGCCTCCTTTAGGCGCAAGCAGCGCCGGAGCATTTCCGGAGCAATTCCAATGCTTAAGGGCGCAGAATCCCGAGCTCTTGGTGGGGTCAGCGTGACGGCCTGCCACCCGACGCGCCCGCCGACGCGCCCGCCGACGCGCCCGCCGCCGCGCCCACCGACGCGCCCACCGACGCGCCCGCGACGCGCCCCACCGAAAACGGATTGTGCCGCACGATGGTTTCCGTTCGGGCGGGACCGACGGAGGCGACCCAAATTGGGATTCCCGCCAACTGCGAGACGCGCTCCAGGAAGGTGCGCGCGGTCGGCGGCAACGACGCCTCCGAAAATGTTCCGCTAGATTCGACGACTGGTGACACCTCGGCCCAACCGGGGTGCTCCTCGTAGACTGGTCGCGCCTCCGCGAGGTCATCGAGATCCAACGGCATTTCGTCCAGGATCCGCCCGTGCAAATCGTAGCCAGTGCAGATCCTGACCGTCTCCAAGCCCGCCAAAACGTCGAGCTTGGTCAGAGCCAGGCCTTCGATTCCCGAGATTCGGATAGCCAGACGCAAGGCGGGCAGGTCGAGCCACCCGCACCGACGGGGGCGACCGGTAGTGGCTCCGAATTCGGCGCCGCGCTGGCGCAATCGTTCGCCAATCGCGTTGTCGAGCTCGGTTGGGAAGGGTCCGAGGCCCACGCGCGTGACGTACGCCTTGGCCAGACCGACGACAGCGTCGATCGACCGGGGCGCGAGTCCCAGCGCCGCGCAAGCACCGCCCGCCGTGGTCGACGACGACGTCACGTACGGATACGTGCCATGGTCGATATCCAAGAGGACCCCCTGCCCTCCTTCGAACATCACGCTTCGACCACCCGAGATCTGGTCGTGAACGAAGCGTGATGCGTCACCCACGAACGGCGAAATACGCTCCGCGAGCGGCTGGATCGCATCGACGACGTCGGCGACGGTGGGTCGCTGTCCGCCGAGCACTTCGATCTCCGGGCCGACCTGTGCGATGCCGCGTTCAACCAACTGCTTGAATCGCGCGGGCCGCAGCAGATCTCCGACGCGAATTCCGACGCGGGCGGCCTTGCTCTCGTAGGTCGGACCGATTCCCCGACGGGTGGTCCCTATCTTGTTGGGACCTTCCTCTCGCAACCGGTCGAGATCTCGATGATAGGGCATCGTCAGGTGAGCCCGCGCGGCGACCAACAGATTCTCGTCGCGCTCCAGGAATCCGCTTTGGCGAAAAGTCCGAATTTCGTCCAACAGAACTGCCGGATCGATGACCATCCCCTCACCCAGAACGCAGGTGACGTTCTTGCGCAGGACGCCGGACGGGATCAGATGGGTGACGTATTTCTTCCCGTCCACCACCAGCGTGTGGCCCGCGTTCGCGCCGCCGGCCCATCGCACGACGGTCTGCGCCGACTCGGTGAAGAGATCGACGATCTTGCCCTTCCCTTCATCGCCCCACTGCGCTCCGACAACGACTACGACAGACATCTAGGTTTTCCTCGGGCCTTTCTTTCGCGCGCGCGGTTTCGTCGCCAAGACGGACTCGCCCGCGCGGATAATCTCACGATATCCCCAACGCGCGGCGTAGGCGGCGATCTCGGGATCGGGCATCAACACCAGCAACGGCGCCGCCCGGCGGCCGCTCGCGCGCAAGGTTCTGGCCACCGCGACGGCGACGGCGGTCTCGCCCACCACCAGCACGGACGCGTCACCCCCGACGTCGCCCTGCTCAGCCACGTCGGAATCCCCGGCGCGGGAGACCTCAAGGGCCCCTGCCGCCGCTTCGACATCAATGGCGAAGCCAACCGCCGCGCTCGGACGCCCGTAGCGGCCGAGCAAATCGTCGTAACGCCCACCCTGAAGGACAGGCTCCGCGGCGCCCGACACGAACGCCTGGAACCGAACCCCCGTGTAGTAGTCGAACCCGCGCACCTCAGCGAGATCTACATGCAGGCGCGCGGGCACCTTTCGCGCCTCCACTACCTTCACGATTTCGCGCAGATCGGAAATCACGCGGCGAATCCTGGGCGTCGGGGCCTGTCGGACCGCGACCGCCAACACGCCCGGCTCTCCCGAAAGCTCAGGAAGCGCACGCACAAAGCGCGCGATCTTTTCGTAACTCGCGGTCACAGGCGCGATCCGTGACGACCGTAAAACCTCGTCCATGGCACGTGGATCTCGCTTGCCGATCGCCGCCCGCATCGCGACAGAAGCCGCCTCGGACAGTGCCAGAGCCGCCAAAACCTCGCGCATCAGACCCAGGTGTCCCAGATCGATTGTGAGATCGAACGTTGGCAAATCGAGGCCAGCCGCGGCCAGCGCTTCGGTGCCGAGCGCTATGACCTCGGCGTCGCCCTGCGGCGCGGTCACGCCCGCCAATTCCACGCCCGCTTGAATCAATTCCCGCTGCGATCGCGCGCCCCTGTCCAGGCGCAAGACGGTTCCTTCGTAACACAGGCGGACTGGCCCGGTTTCGTCTCGAAACCGCGTCGCGATCAAACGGGCGATCTGGGGCGTGATGTCCGGACGAAAAGCCACGACGCGGCCCGAACTCGGCTCGACGAATTTAAGGGCGGCGGCGCGACCACTGGCACCAAGTCCTAGGCCCAACACCTCCTCGTATTCGAACGCCGGCGTGATGACACGCGCAAATCCCCAACGCTCGAAAACGCCCAGCAGCGTCTCCGCTATGCGGCGACGCGACGCGGCCGCGCGGGGGGCGAAGTCGCGCATCCCCGCGGGCAAGCGCAACGAGACAGTGTCGACCATGACAGGACGGTATTGTGGGCGGCGAGGCCGCCCGTTCGGGCCCTACTTACGGTTGACGGCGTTGCGAACCACGCCGCTCTTCAGGAAACCGACGAAGACTTCGGCCAACTCGATCGCCACCTTCTCTTGCGCCTCTTTGGTCGAAGCGCCCAGATGAGGGACGGCGATCAGGTTCTCGTGCTCGAACAACGGCGACGGATCGGGCGGTTCCTTGGCGAAAACGTCTAGCGCAGCGCCGGCCAAGTGTCCGGACTTCAGTGCCTCCAACAGAGCGCCCTCGTCGACGATGCCACCGCGAGCCGCGTTGACCAGACACGCACCCTTCTTCATCTTCCCGAGCATCGCACCGTCGAACAGATTCTTGGTGTCCTTGGTCAAGGGCACGTGCAACGTCAGGAAGTCCGACCGCTCGATCAACTCGTGGAACGACACCCGCTCCACTCCCGCCGGCAACACGGCGTCGTCCGGCAACACGGGGTCATGGCCGATGACGCGCATTTTCAGTCCAACGCCGCGTTCAGCGACTTGGCGTCCGATGTTGCCAAGGCCCATCACACCCAGCGTCTTACCTGCGAGCTCAACCCCCATGAATTTCTTCTTCTCCCAGATGCCCTGGCGCATCAGGCCCGCCGCCTGGGGGATCTTGCGAGCGAGCGCGAACAACAAACCAACGGCCAATTCGGCGGCGGCCGTGGAGTTCCCGGCGGGCGTATTGATGACCAGGATGTCCTTCGCGGTGGCCGCCGGCACGTCGATGTTGTCGACACCGACCCCGGCGCGGCCGATGATCTTCAGCTTGCCCGGATTCGCCAGCACAGCCGCGGTCACCTTCGACGCCGACCGCACGCCCAACCCGTGATAGTTGCCCACCACGGCGGCCAGTTCCTCGGGCTTCATCCCTGTCTTGACGTCGACCGAGAGCCCCGCCTCTTGCAATACGACGACCGCGCTCTTTGACATCTCATCGGCAATCAGGACGGAAATAGGTTCAGACATGGTTCGAGTCTCCTGGAAATGAATTCGGACTAATTCGGACTATGGCGACGTGCGGGTCTGAGCAAAACTTGCCTGGGCGGCCGCGACGCCGGATCCCGGTTTGATGCCGTAACCAAGATCCGACAGTGTCATTTCGAGACCGGAGATCGCGGTGACGATATCAAATTCGCTGAAATACCCGATGTGGGCGATGCGTACGATCTTACCCTTCAGGTGGTCCTGGCCGCCGGCAATCGTGATTCCATACCGGTTCTTCATCGTCCGGACGACGGCGGCCCCATCGATGCCCCCGGGAACGCGAATGGCCGTGATGGCATTCGTGGGGGACGACGAAAACAGTTCCAGGCCAAGGCCGCCCGCCGCCGACCGGGTCGCCTTGGCGAGGCGGTCGTGCCGGGCCCAGACACCTTCCAGGGTCTCTTCACGAAGCATCCGCAGCGATTCGCGCAACCCGACGATCAGGGAAACCGCCGGCGTGAACGCGGTCTCGCCCTTCTCTTGGCTCTTCTTCTCCCGCGCCAGATCCAGATAGAATCGTGGCAGGCTTGCCTTCGCGTTCGCCGCCCACGCCTTTTCGGACGCCGCGATCATCGCGAGTCCCGGCGGCAACATCAGGGCCTTCTGCGAGCCCAAGCAAACGACGTCCAGGCCCCACTCGTCCATCGGCACGTCAAAAACGCCGATGGCCGTGATGGCGTCAACGCACAAGAGAACCCCATCGCGACCGTGGGTCACCTGGGCTATCCCCTCGAGGTTGTGTTTGACGCCCGTGGACGTCTCGGAAGCGGTCGCATAGACAGCCTTGATCGACGGATCCTTGTCCAGGCCTTCCTTGACCAGCTTGGGATCGACGCTCTTTCCCCATTCGACGTCGATGAATGTGCAATCGACCCCGTACGCCTGACAGATCTTGCCCCAGCGCTCGCCAAATTTCCCACCGCGAATGACGAGCGCCCTGTCACCCTTGCTGAGGAAGTTACAAACCGCCGCGTCCATGGCCGCCGTGCCCGACCCGGCCAGCTGCAATACGATCTGCTTGGTCTGGAACAACCACTTCAAACCCTCGGTGGTCTCCTTCAAGCATTCCATGAAGGCAGGGGCGCGGTGATAGAGCATCGGCGCAGCCATCGCGAGCAAAATGCGCTCGGGAACGGGCGTTGGACCGGCGGTTAGCAGATACTCCTTCATCGCGTCACAGGTTCTATTACATTCTTTGCCCGCGG
>JADGRC010000331.1 GCA_017881245.1 Pseudomonadota bacterium | reverse complement strand
CGACCATCCTGCGCCCTATTCGCCACGTAAGAATAGCAAAAACAATCAGTTATAGCATCGCCCCCCCCCCATCCCGAGTGGGGCCCGGTCTGCCTCATGGTTGTGCAAATGGTCTTGCAAACCGTCGTGGCCGGTCCGCCAATATCAGACCTCGAGCAGGATGCGCTCGGGCGTCTCGACGCAATCCTTGACCCGCATCAAGAACTGCACGGCCTCGCGGCCGTCGACGATCCGGTGGTCGTAGGACAGGGCGACGTACATCATGGGTCGAATCACAACCTGGTCGTCGACCACCATCGCCCGCTTTTGAATCGCGTGCAGACCCAGGATCCCGCTTTGCGGTGGATTCAGGATGGGCGTGGACATCATCGAGCCGTAGACGCCACCGTTGGAAATCGTGAAGGTCCCGCCTTCGAGCTCGGCGAGCTGCAACTTGTTGTCCTTCGCCTTCGCCGCTAGCGCCGCAATGGCCTTTTCCAATTCGGCGAACGACAACCGATCGGCCTCGCGCACCACCGGAACCACCAAACCCTTGCCGCCACCGACGGCGACTCCAATGTCGTAGTGGTCCTTGTAGACGATGTCGGTTCCCCGAATCTCGGCATTCACCACGGGGTACGTCTTCAGCGCCTCGATCGTCGCCTTCACGAAGAAGCCCATGAATCCCAGCTTGATCCCGTGCTGCTTGGTGAAGCGCTCTTGGTAACGCTCGCGCATCGCGAGGACGCCCGTCATGTCGATCTCGTTGAACGTCGTGAGAATCGCGGCGGTCTGTTGCGCCTCGACCAACCGACGGGCAATGGTCTTGCGCATCGGAGTCATGGCAACGATGCGCTCCGAACCGGACGCCACCGGAGCTTCTCGCAAGGGTGCCGGAACCGGAGCTCCGCCAGTATCATTTCCTTTGCGGGCCTCCAGGGACCGTGCCACGTCGAGGGGCTGGATGCGTCCCCCGCGTCCGGTGCCCTTGACCTCGTCCACGGATAGACCAGATTCCGCTAGCATCCGCCGCGCGGATGGTGGCGCGTGCGCGGAGGACGGCGCCGCGGCGATCTCGGGACGCGTCGCGCTCATCGACGACGGGGGTGCCGCCGGTGAGCCGCCACCGTTGGGTCCTTTGCTTGCGAGCTGGGCGCCGACTTTGTCGATCTTGTCGATTTTGCCGCCATTCTTTCTGCTGCCATCTTTTTTGTCGCCACCTTCGCCGGCCGCTGGATTGGCTTGATCGTCGATGTCCGCCAGCACGTCGCCGATGGCGACTGTTTCCCCTTGCAGATGGAGAATCTTTTTCAAGATGCCCGCGCCCGGCGACGGTATCTCCAGCGTGGCCTTCTCGCTTTCGATCTCGACCAACGGCTCATCGACATCGACCCATTCCCCTTCGGCCTTCTTCCACACACCGACGGTCGCTTCCCGAATCGACTCGCCGATACTCGGTACCTTCAACGCGAGCGACATCTAGACGGCCCCCTTCCCCAGCGCTTCGTTGATCAACCTTGCTTGTTCCAGCTTGTGTCGCTTCTCCGATCCGGTCGCCGGGCTCGCGGACTTCTCCCGCGTGACGCAGGACCACGGATATCGCCCCAGCAACTCCCCCGGGAGCTGCCGGTTGATGTAGGGCCACGCTCCCATGTTTCTGGGCTCCTCCTGAACCCAGACCACCGATGTCCCCTGCCGATAGGTGCCGAGCACACCCATCAGCTCCTCCTTGCGCAACGGATACAGCTGCTCGATGCGAATGATGGCGACGTCGTCCACGTGCTGATCTTCGCGAGCGGCGCGCAGGTCGTAGTACACCTTGCCCGTGCAGAGCAACACGCGCCGGACCTTCGCAGGGTCGGGGTGGGAATCGTCCCCGATGATGCGCCGAAATCCGCCCGCCGTGAAATCCTGGATGGCCGAGGTGGCCAGCGGATGCCGCAGCAGGCTTTTAGGCGACATGATGATCAAAGGTTTGCGGTAGAGCCGCAACACCTGTCGCCGCAAGGCGTGAAACAGCTGGGCCGGCGTCGTCAGGTTGCACACCTGGATGCTGTCTCTCACGGACATGTTCAAGAACCGCTCCAGCCGGGCGCTCGAATGCTCGGGCCCTTGCCCCTCCATCCCGTGCGGTAGCAGCATCACGAGGCCACTGACGCGGTTCCATTTCGCCTCCGAGGAAACGACGAACTGGTCGACGATCACCTGCGCGCTGTTGACGAAGTCACCGAACTGGGCCTCCCAGATCGTCAGGCCATCGGGCATGTCCAGGCTGTAACCAAAGTCGAATCCCAGCACTCCCGCCTCCGACAGAGGGCTGTCGAGCACCTCGAACACCCCCTGCTTGTCGCGCACGTGCGCAAGCGGCGTGTACTCGCGGCCGTCGTTGTAGTCGAACAGCACCGCGTGCCGGTGGCTGAAGGTTCCGCGGCGCGAATCCTGCCCCGACAACCTGACGCGCGTCCCTTCCCCGACCAGCGAGGCGAACGCGAGCGCCTCGCCCATGCCCCAGTTGCAGGGGCGTGTCCCCGCCGCCATCGCCGCGCGGTCCTTGAGAACGGTCAACTTGGGGTGAGGCGTGAACCCCGCGGGCAGCGTGGTCAGCGCTCGGCCGAGAGCCGCGAACGTCTCGGCGGAGATGGCGGTAGGAGCATCCGGCACCGAAGCGTCGAGGCCGCCGCGCACCCGCGACCAGGCGCCCGCGAACGTGCTCGGCTTGACCGGTGATTCCAGCTTCGTCGCCACCTCCAGCTCGGCCTCCAGCTCGCGCCGGTACGTTGTCGCCATTGCATCGGCGTCGGCTTCCGTCACGGTCGAACCGTCGGCGACCGGGCGTTCGCGAAGGGCCTCCAGAAATGCCGCGCGCACGGATCCCTTTTGCTTGATCACCTTGTACATCAGGGGCTGGGTGAACTCGGGCTCGTCGCCCTCGTTGTGGCCCCATTTCCGGTAACACCACACCTCGACGAGGACGTCGCGGTGAAACCGCTGCCGAAAATCGACCGCCAGATCGACGACCTGGGCAATCGCCTCGGGATCCTCGCCGTTCACGTGGAAAACGGGGACCTTCATCATCCGCGTGATGTCGGTGCAGTAGCGCGTGGAGCGCGAGTCTCCGGGGATCGTCGTGAAGCCGATCTGGTTAGTCACGACGACGTGGAT
>JADGRC010000330.1 GCA_017881245.1 Pseudomonadota bacterium | reverse complement strand
GCGTGATACCGCTGCTCAATCTGCTGCCGAAATCCTTCCCTTTGGCGCTTCCCGATTACTTGATTCCCTTGCTCGGAAAGTTTCTCTGTTTCGGAATGGCCGCGATGGCGATGGATCTGGTGTGGGGATACACGGGCATCCTCAGTCTCGGACATGCGCTGTTCTTCTCGCTCGGTGGATACGGCATGGGCATGTATCTCATGCGTTCCATCCAAGGCGAGGGCGTTTACAGGAGCACGCTGCCGGACTTCATGGTCTTTCTCGACTGGAAGAAACTGCCTTGGTACTGGCAAGGCTTCAATCATTTTCCGTTCGCGATGGCCATGGTCCTGGTTGTCCCGGGTTTGCTGGCTTTCGTCTTCGGGTGGTTTGCGTTCCGGTCGCGCATCAAGGGCGTCTATCTGTCCATTGTCACGCAGGCGCTGACGTACGCGGCGATGTTGTTCTTCTTTCAGAACGCGGCCGGCTTCGGCGGCAACAATGGCCTCACGGATTTCAAACGCATCCTTGGCCGTTCGCTACAAGCGCCGTCGACCAAACTGGGGTTGTATGTGATTACGGCGTCGTCGCTGATTGGCACCTATCTGCTCTGTCGATTCGTGGTTCAGAGCAAGCTGGGACGGGTGTTGACCGCAATCCGCGACGCCGAATTGAAGGTTCGCTTCTGTGGTTATGAGTCCACCCGATACAAGCTGTTCGTCTGGACGCTGTCCGCGATGCTCTGCGCGGTGGCGGGTGCTCTTTACGTGCCACAGGTGGGAATCATCAACCCCAGCGAAATGCAGCCTTCGAATTCGATCGAGTTGGCCATCTGGGTGGCCGTGGGTGGGCGCGGGACGTTGGTCGGACCGTTGCTTGGCGCACTGTTGTTGAATGGCGGCAAGAGCTGGCTGACGGCGGCCTTTCCGTCGGCCTGGCTCTATGTCCTCGGCACGCTGTTTGTCGTCGTGACACTGTTTCTGCCACAGGGGGTGGTGGGACTAGCGCCGATCTTGCGACGCGTGCGCCAACAACGACGCGACAGAACGTCGGACGCCGACGCGCCTCAACCCGCCGAATCCGTCGATAAGGCCTTGTCGGGGGCCGGCGCACCGCAGATAGTCGATGCTCCGAACGTTGTCAAAGGAGCTGAGGTACCGTGACCGCGCCCCGCCTGCACTTGGTCAGACCCATGCCACCGGAACAAACACAGTCCGACACAGCCCCGGGCGCGGGGCAAGTTGCTCCTTCCTCCACCGGGGAGACCGAGGCGGCTGCCGCAGTTGGCCCTGCGTCGACGATTGTCGCCGCGGGCGACGAGGCCCGCCCCTCCACGGTTCGGCCCCCCGTTGCTCTCTGGGTCGAAGAACTGACCGTCAGCTTCGACGGTTTCAAGGCCATCGACAACGTGACGCTGCTGCTGGACCACGGCGAGCTCCGTTGCATCATCGGTCCAAACGGCGCCGGCAAGACGACCTTGATGGACGTCATCACTGGAAAAACTCGGCCGGACAAGGGCGCGGTGTATCTGGGAAGCCGCATCCACGATCTGACCAAACTGTCGGAATGTCGGATCGCCGAGCTGGGCGTCGGAAGAAAATTTCAGCGACCGACCGTGTTCCCGCAACACAGCGTGTACGAGAACTGCGAGCTGGCCCTGACCGGCAACCGCGGCGTCTTCCACACCTTGTTCGCCCGCCTGTCGCGGGCCGAACGCGAACGCATCGATCAGGTGCTGGAGACGATTGGCCTCGCCGACCTGAAAGGCCGCCCCGCGGGATTGTTGGCTCACGGGCACAAGCAGTGGCTAGAGATCGGCATGTTGCTGGCGCTCGATCCGAAGGTGCTGCTGATTGACGAGCCGGTGGCCGGTATGACGCAGCCCGAGATGGAACGCACGGCCGAGCTGATGCGCAAGCTGGCGGGCGAGCGGACCGTGGTCGTGGTCGAGCACGACATGGAGTTCGTCCGCAGCATCGCGCGCAAGGTGACGGTCTTGCACGAAGGGCGCGTCCTGGCCGAGGGACCCATGTCGCAGATTCAGAGCGATCCGCGCGTCATCGAGGTGTATCTGGGGACATGACATGACCGTCGCCGCCGTGACAGCGGGGGAAGCACCCGCGGGACCTGCCCTGAACGTCAGCCGCGTGAACCAGTTTTACGGCCAGAGCCACACCCTGTGGGACGCGGGCGTGGTCGTGCCACCGGGCGCGTGCGTCTGCCTGATGGGGCGCAATGGCGTCGGCAAAACCACGCTGCTGAAGGTGATCATGGGCCTGTTGCCGCCGACGTCGGGAACGTTGATGTTCGGCGACAAGCCCCTCGCGCCCAAGCGCCCCGAGTTGCGCGCGCGCGTGGGCATCGGTTACGTGCCGCAGGGACGCGAGATATTTCCCCAGCTCACCGTCGAGGACAATCTCCGCCTGGGCCTGACGGTGAAGGGCGGCGGTGAGATTCCGGCGCGCGTCTTCGAGCTGTTCCCGGTGTTACGAAAGATGCTGGGGCGGCGGGGCGGCGATCTATCGGGAGGGCAGCAACAGCAGCTGGCGATCGGTCGAGCGTTGGCGTCAGGCCCCGCGCTGTTGATTCTGGATGAGCCGACCGAGGGCATTCAGCCCAACATCGTTCATGAGATTGGCGACATCATCATTCGCCTGAACCGCGAGGGCCTGTCGGTCCTGCTGGTCGAACAGAAACTGCCCTTCGCGCGGCGCGTGGCCGATACGTTCTGCATCATGGATCGCGGGCACACGGTAGCCGAAGGCAAGATGGCCGATCTCGGCGACGATCTGGTCCGCCGCCATCTGGTCGTGTAGCGCCCCGTGAAAATCGGGTCACAGGCTCGTGGCGCGTCGGGCGTACGCAGCCCGACGGGCGCGCCGTCCTGTCCGCGCCGTCGCCGCGCCTGCGTCGCGCCGTAGCCGCTTGACTGAATATATGTTCAGGTACAAGCTGAGTGTCATGCGGCCGGTACCGATTTCGAACCCGCCCAACCCGTGGTCGAGCACCTTCGTCGAGTACTTCGAGGGTGCCCTTGAGACGAAGCTGGACGTGTACGAGGATCGCACGAAGACCATCCTGTCCAAGAACGACAGCCCCGACGTCGGGTTCACGTACAGCGTAAACCCCTATCGCGGGTGTTTTCATGCGTGCGCATATTGCTATGCCCGACCCGGGCACGAATATCTGAGCTTCGGCGCCGGGACGGATTTCGATCGAAAGATCGTGGTCAAGGTCAACGCGCCCGCGCTGTTGCGCCAGGCCCTTCGCAAGAAAAACTGGCAGCACGAAATTGTCGTGTTCAGCGGCGTCACCGACTGCTTCCAGCCCCTGGAGGCGTCCTACCGCCTGACTCGGGGTTGCCTGGAAGTCTGCGCCGAAGAGAAGAACCCGGTCGGGATCATCACCAAGGCGCCCCTCGTCGAACGCGACATCGACGTCTTGCAAGAAATAGCCAGGGTGGCGTCCGCCCACGTAACCGTCAGCGTGCCACTGTGGGATCCGGAAAGGGCCAGGGCCGTCGAACCGTACGTCGCCACCCCCCAACGTCGGATGCGCATCGTGCGCGCCATGGCCGACGCCGGTATTTCGGTCAGCGTGAACGTCGCGCCGATCATCCCAGGATTGGGCGACGAGGAGATTCCGAAGATCCTCACCGCCGCGCGGGACGCCGGGGCGACTGGCGCCGGGTACGTGCTGCTGCGATTGCCCGGCCCCGTCGCGCAAGTTTTCGAGGAGCGCATGCGCGCTGCCATGCCCCTGCGGGTCGACCGCATCATGCATCGCATACGAGAAACGCGCGGGGGGCAGGTCTACGACTCGCGCTTTGGCGTACGCGGCCGCGGCGAAGGCGAATACGCGGCCACGATCCGCAGCTTGTTCCTGGCCACCGCCTACCGCCTGGGCCTGCGCGTCGGCTGCTGAACAGGTGCCGATCTCGGTAGTCACATTGGTGCCGCCGCAAGTTTTACGTCAATTGCTCCTCCTGGAAACGCAGTCGAAATGTCGCCCAGCTAATTTGACGCCTGGGGAGGAGGACGTGCCGATGGGTAACGTGACTGTTCAGGCCGAGCCGGAACCGCTTCCGATCGATGCGGCGCGGACGGCCATCGTCATGATTGACATGCAGCGGGACTTCCTGGAGCCGGGTGGGTTTGGCGAAGCACTCGGAAATGACGTGTCTCGCTTGAATTCTGCGGTGGGCCCCTGCCGCGCGCTTCTCGAAACTGCACGGCGCCGCGAGATGTTGATCATTCACACCCGCGAGGGACATCGACCCGATATGTCGGACGCGCCACGCGCGAAGGTCGAACGGGGAGCGCCCGCGATGCGCATCGGTGCGCCGGGACCGATGGGCCGCATCCTGATCCGCGGCGAGCGCGGACACGACATCATCGAAGCCCTGGCTCCGCGCAAGGGCGAGCCCGTCGTCGACAAGCCCGGCAAAGGTGCGTTCTACGCAACGGACCTGCACCTAATCTTGCAAAACCGCGGCATCGAAACCCTAATCGTGTGTGGCGTGACGACCGAGGTGTGTGTTCACACTACGGTTCGAGAGGCCAACGACCGCGGGTTCCGTTGCCTGGTGCCCGAAGATTGTTGCGCGTCTTACTTCCCCGAATTTCACGAAGTCGGGCTGCGCATGATCAAGGCCCAAGGCGGCATCTTCGGGTGGGTCACGGACTCGAAGAGACTTCTTGCTGCCCTGAATTCGACATAGGGGGCTCGTTTCGGATTGGGCGTGACACGCAAAAAAGAAGGAGACCGGACGATGAGCGAAACAACAAAACCAAAGCTTTGGACCCCGGGAGACTGGAATGCCTACTTCGGGTTCGGGACCAATATTTTGGTCAATTTGATCGTACTGACCGGCCTTCTGCGCTTCGTCTTGAAGATGCCGGACGCCTTGGTGTTCGGGCGCATCCTGCCGGCCACCGGTTTGATGCTGTGTCTGAGCACACTTTACTATGCGCGCCTCGCCTACAACTTGGCCAAGAAGACCGGACGCACGGACGTATGCGCGTTGCCATCGGGGATCAGCGTGCCCCACATGTTCGTGGTGACTTTCGTGATCATGTTGCCCATCGCGACCAAGACGGGCGATCCGGTCAAGGGGTGGGAAGCCGGCCTGACGTGGGTCTTCATTCAGAGCTTCGTGCTCATGGCGGGTGGATTCCTCGCGCCTTACATTCGCAAGATCACCCCGCGCGCGGCGCTACTTGGCACCCTGGCCGGGGTGTCCATCGCGTTCATCTCGATGCGGCCGGCGTTGCAAATGTTCATGAACCCGGTCATCGGCATCGTGTGTTTCGCCATCATCCTGGCCAGCTGGTTCGGCGGCGTGCGCTACTTCCGCGGCATTCCGGCGGGGCTTGTGGCCATTGCGGTCGGAACGGCGATCGCCTGGGGCGGTACCGCCCTTGGCTTTGACCTTGGAATGAGCAAGAAGAACTTGATTGATTCGGTCTCGGGCTTTGGGTTTTCGGTTCCCCTCCCGGCGGTCGGTCACATATTTTCGGGCTTCCAGTTCCTGGGCGTCATCCTGGTCACCGCGATCCCGTTCGGCATCTACGATCTGGTCGAGGCGCTCGACAACGTCGAAAGCGCCGCGGTCGCGGGCGACAGCTTCCCGACGACGCGCGTCCTGACCGCCGACGGGGTGATCAGTTTGATCGGGTGCTCGATGGGCAACCCCTTCATCAACGCGGTTTACATCGGCCATCCGGGTTGGAAAGCCATGGGTGGTCGCATCGGATATTCGGCGGCCACGGGGATCACCGTCATTCTCCTGTCGTGGTTCGGAGTGATTTCACTCATTGTGTCGTTGGTTCCCGTGGTCGCCATATCTCCCATCTTGCTTTACATCGGCATGCTCATCGGCTCGCAAGCCTTCCAGGAGACGCCGAAACGGCATGCGCCGGCGATCGTGTTGGCGCTGACACCGCACGTGGCCGCCTGGGGCAAGCTGCAGATCGACAACTCGCTGGCGGCCGCGGGCACGAACGCGGCGGCCGTGGGATTCGATAAGCTGGGACAAACCGGCGTGCTCTACCAGGGACTGGCGATCATGGGAGGCGGCGCGATCCTCGCCGGCGTGATCCTGGCGTCGGTGGCGGTGTTCATCATCGAGCGCCAGTTCATGAAGGCGGCCGTCTTCGCGTTGGTCGGGGCGGCACTGACCTTCTTTGGTTTCATGCACGGGGAGGCCATTGGTGTCGGCCAGACGCCCGTCGTCGCGCTCGCGTATCTGGGCGTGGCCGGTGTCCTGATGGGATGTGCGCGGTTCGCCCAGACCACTCCGGTGCCCACGGACCACGAAGACGAGGAACACCAGATGTCCGAGGCGCACGGCGCGATGCTGGAACCGGCTGAGTAACGCGGGCCGCTGTTTCGACTGCAAAAATATCACGGGAGGATTCTCCAGCAGCAACCGTGAGCGAGGCTCCACCCGGCTCTCCCGGTGGGGCGAGGGGGACGGGGGCATGTGAGCGGCAGAGAACCATGCCCCAAGACGCCAGCGGACATATAGTCTGGGTCCATGCCGATCCTCGGTCTCCAAGTCGTCGTAGCCCTGCTGACACTGGCCACCCCCTCGCAACGCTCGCCGTCACCCGAGGAACAGAAGGCCTTTGCCGACGGCCTCCTTCTGTTCAACGCGGGCGACGCGCGCGGAGCCGAACGCGCGTGGAAGGCAGGCTACGCGCTCGACCATGATCGAGCCTTTCTGATTCGAATCGGCGAGGCCGAGGAAAAGGCCGGGGCGCCGACCGAGGCCGCTCGATCCTACGCACAGTACCTGCGCGAGAGCCCCGATGCCGCCGACCGTCCGGACGTCGAAGCGCGGGTCCAAAGACTGGCTCCTCCGTCGCAAGCCAAGCCCCCCGTCGACGTCGAGACTCCAGCCGAAATGCGGGGCCCGACGACGGAAGGCAAGGCGTCGGTGCCACACCTCCCCACCCTTCCCGGTGCAGCCGCCGCGCCCGAACCTTCGAGGGGGCCCGACACCGTGATCGCACGGCCGGTCATTCAGGCGCGCGACGACAGTCAGCAGGATCTGGCTCCGCTGGTGGATGACGAGGGGGCCCGATCGCCGATGAACGTGGCCGGCTGGGTGGGTACGGGGGTGACGACCCTTCTGCTGGGAGTCGCGACGTTCTATGGAGCGTCCGCTGCTGATAAGGCCGGGGATGCCAACCGGTTATTGATCTTTCGAGATCCGGATACGGGGATGCCGCAGGAATACGCGGTCCATGCCAGCCAATTCGAGGAGGATGTCCGCGCGGGACGGCGAGACGACCGACTGGCCAAGGGGTTTCTCATCGCGGCGGGGATCACCGCGACGGTGTCCGCGATCTTGTTCATCCTGGATCGATCGCCACCGCGCCGCGACGGCGAACAGCGGGCAGGCAACGGATTTGGTCCTCTTCGCCGGGCCGCCGGCGCGACACTCCGATCCCCAGGCACCCTTGGCCTATCTTCGAGCTTTCAATGAACACGGCAATCGTCGTTCGGGCGGGCTTCGCGGTCGTGGTACTGGTTGCGTGCGCGATTCCGCTGGCCTGTTTTTCTCTGAAGGAACCGCCTTGCGCCTTCTCGTGCCTGCAACCGCCAAATCGGTGCCCGGAAAACTACACCTGCGAGGCTGACGGCCTGTGCCATCACCATGGCGATACCGGATCGTGCTTTCTGACGCCCGCGGGGGACGCCGGCACCGATCTCGCCCCGACCTCCGACACGGCGAGCACGACCGACTGATGCCTAACCGATTGGCATCTCGACAACCGAAGCAAATTTTCCGAATGGCGACGGCCGTAGCCTTTCCAAGGACCGGGAGGTGCGGCTTCGCCGCGCCGGCATCGTCGTCAAGCGGGTGGGCCCGCGAGAGGGCGAGCCCTCACGCGAGCGCCGAAGGCGCGTACGCGGATGTTTTTTCCCTTGGGGCGGCCCGCGCCGTGTATAGACTCCCCGCACACCATGGGGATACTGGGGTTTCTCAGCAAGGAAGGGCGCGAACGACGTAACCTGGAAAGGAACGTCGGACGCGCCGTGAACAAATACGCCCAGTCGCCGGACAGGTACAAGGCGCTCCAGTCCTTGATAGAAGAAGGCTCTCCCGACGCAATCTATGGAGCCCTGCGGCGCTTCGGAATGATGTACGACAAGAGCATCGAGGACGAGCAAGAGAAGGAATGGCTGTTCGACGCCCTGCTGGAAAAAGGTGCCGCCATCATTCCCCAGGTCGAACGCTACCTCCAGTCGGCCGACTCGATCTCGTGGCCCCTGCGCTTGCTCTCGAAAGTCGCCGGCAAGGAGCACGAGCTGGAAGTGCTGAAACGGATTCTCGACCAGCACGAACCAGGATACGAACGCGATCCCACCAAGAAAATCCAGCTCTTGAATCATCTCGCGGCCTCCAAGGAATCGGGCGCTCCCGGGATGGTGGTGCCCTATCTCGACGATATGGACGAAGGTGTGCGCTACGCGGCGGCGGAGGCGCTGGTGCGTCTTGGCAACCAGGACATCGCGCGCGATCCCTTGATTGCGCATTTCATCGCCGAGAGCGAGGAGAGCTTGCGGGTCCGCTTGCAAATCGCGGAGGGATTGGCCGACCGCGGCTGGCTTGTGAAGAGCCATCGTCCCGCTTTCGACAAGAAGCTCCCCGACCAGTTCACAATCGACCGCGAGGGACGTCTGAAGAAGAAGGCCGCCCCAACCTGAGACATCGCCACAAACAACCCACGCCGCACGCCGCCACGCCGTCACGCCGCCAATCTGCACGCTGCCACGCCGAAAGGACGACAACCTTCGTTCATGCCCCGCAGAACCGACATCAAGACCGTGTTGCTCATCGGGTCAGGACCGATCGTCATCGGGCAGGCCTGCGAATTCGACTACTCCGGCACCCAGGGCGTCAAGGCGCTGAAGGAGGAGGGATACCGCGTCGTGCTGGTGAATTCGAACCCGGCGACGATCATGACCGATCCCGAGATAGCCGACCGCACGTACGTCGAGCCGTTGACCGTGGATGTTCTGACGCGGGTGATTGAGCGCGAGAAGCCCGACGCTCTGCTGCCCACACTCGGTGGGCAGACGGCGTTGAATCTCGCGCTGGAGCTCCACCGGGCGGGCGTGTTGGCGAAACACGGCGTGCGCCTGATCGGCGCGCAGGTCGAAGCCATCGAGAAGGCCGAGGACCGCGAGCTGTTCAAGCGCGCGATGCAGAAGATCGGGTTGTCGGTACCGATGTCGGGCTACGCGCGCAGCCTTGCCGAGGCCCGGACCATTCAGGCCGAGATGGCGGTGGCCAACGGCGTGGGCTACCCGGTGCTATTGCGGCCCTCGTTCACCTTGGGCGGCTCCGGTGCGGCCATCGTCTGGAACGCCGCGGAATTCGACGCCAAGGTGAACTGGGGTCTCGCGCAAAGCCCACGGGGCGAGGTGTTGGTCGAGCAATCGATCCTGGGTTGGAAGGAATATGAACTCGAGGTCATGCGCGATACAAACGACAACGCGGTGATCATCTGTTCGATCGAGAACTTCGATCCCATGGGCGTGCACACCGGCGACTCGATCACCATTGCGCCGGCGATGACCTTGACCGACAAGGAATATCAGATCATGCGCGATGCGGCGTTGGCCGTGATTCGCGAGATCGGCGTCGAGACCGGGGGCTCCAACATTCAATTCGCGGTCAACCCGGTGAACGGGAAGATGATCGTCATCGAGATGAACCCGCGCGTGTCTCGCAGCTCCGCACTGGCGTCGAAGGCGACCGGATTTCCAATCGCCAAGATCGCCACAAAACTGGCGATCGGTTACACGCTGGACGAGGTCCCGAACGACATCACACGCGAAACACCCGCCTGTTTCGAGCCGACGATCGACTACGTCGTCACCAAGGTGCCACGGTTCGCCTTTGAAAAATTTCCGGGCGCGGACAGCGAGCTCGGCCCCCAGATGAAATCCGTGGGCGAGGTGATGGCCATCGGACGCACGTTCAAGGAATCGCTCGGCAAGGCCCTGCGATCCCTTGAAACAGGGCGGTGGGGCCTGTGCGATCTCGAGCGACCGCCGGGCCTCGACGAGCTGAAGAGCGCCATCGTCAGGCCCGGCCCCGACCGCCTGTGGCAGCTCGCGGAGGCGATGCGCCTGGGCCTGACCGACGCCGAGGCTTTCAACCTGACCAAGATTGATCCCTGGTTCCTGCGCCACTTGCGCGAGATCATCGACGAGGACGAGGCCGCGAGGCTTGATGGGCCAAGTGGACTCACCGATCCTGTACGCCTGGAGAAGCGCAAGCGGATGGGGTTTTCGGATCGTCGCCTGATGAAACTGGCGGGCGCGTCCGAGGACCAGGTGCGGCAGGCGCGCGTGAAGTTCGGCATTCGCCCCGTGTTCAAACGCGTGGACACGTGCGCCGCCGAGTTCGAGGCGCAGACGCCGTACATGTATTCGACGTACGAGCGGCCGGTCGAGGAACACGTGGGAGAGCCTGCGATCGTCGAGACCGAGGTCAATCCGACTGGAAAGAAGAAGATCGTCATCCTCGGCGGCGGCCCCAACCGGATCGGCCAGGGAATCGAATTCGATTATTGTTGCGTCCACGCGGTTCAGGCGCTGCGCGCGGACGGATACGAGACCATCATGGTCAACTGCAACCCCGAGACGGTCTCGACGGACTACGACACCGCGGACCGACTGTACTTCGAGCCACTGACCCGCGAGGACGTCCTTGAAATACTGGACGCCGAGCAGGCCCACGGGGTGATCGTGCAGTTCGGTGGCCAAACGCCCTTGCGTCTGGCCGTGCCGTTACAAAACGCGGGCGTGACTCTGCTTGGAACCAGCGCCGATGCCATCGATCGCGCCGAGGATCGCAAGCGATTCGGTGATCTCCTGAAGAAGTTGGATCTGCGCGCGCCCGCGTGGGGAACCGCCCACGGCCTCGAAGAGGCGCGCCAAATCGCAGCGCGCATCGGCTATCCGGTCATGGTGCGACCATCGTATGTCTTGGGTGGACGCGCGATGGAGATCGTTCACGAGCCGTCCGGCCTGGACGCTTTCGTTCTGACCGCGATGGAAGCCTCGCGCCGCGAGAGCTTGTCGTCGCGCGCCGACGAGGCGGACGCCCCCATCCTGATCGACCAGTTCCTTCCCGACGCTATCGAGGTCGATGTGGACGTGGTCGCCGACGGTACCGACGTCGTCATCGGCGGCGTGATGGAGCACATCGAGGAGGCCGGAATTCATTCGGGCGATTCGGCTTGCTGCTTGCCCCCCTACTCACTTTCTACTGCGGTGGTCGAGGCCATCAAGGTTCAGGCGCGGGCCCTGGCACTTGAGTTGGGCGTCCGCGGCTTGATGAACGTCCAGTTCGCCGTCCCACGCGACGGCAGCGGCATCTTCATTCTGGAAGTGAATCCGCGCGCGTCGCGAACCGTTCCCTTTGTGTCCAAGGTTACGGGTGTACCCCTGGCGAAAATCGCGGCGCGCATCGCGGTCGGCCGCACGTTGAAGGAAATGGGTGTTCGCGAGGTCACGCCCCGGCACGTCGCCGTGAAGGAGGCCGTTTTCCCCTTCGCCAAGTTCGCCGGCGTGGACACGTTGTTGGGCCCCGAAATGCGATCCACGGGCGAGGTGATGGGTATCGATCGGACCTTCGCGGCGGCCTTCGGCAAGAGTCAATTGGGAGCCGGCACGCGACTGCCGCTCTCTGGACGCGTATTCGTGTCGTTGCAGGACAGCGACAAGGCGGGATCCGTTTCCGTCGCGCAAACCTTGATACAGATGGGTTTCGAGATCCTGGCCACCACCGGCACCTACGATTTCCTGACCAAGGCGGGGGTCAAAGTGACCCGGGTCAACAAGGTCCGCGAGGGACGCCCCCACTGCGTGGATCGCATGCTGGACGGCGACGTGAACCTGGTCGTCAATACGACGGCCGGCGCAAAGGCGATCAAGGATTCCTTCGACATCCGGCGCACCGCGCTCGTCCGTGGCATTCCCTATTACACGACCTTGTCGGCGGCCCGCGCCGCGGTGGGCGCGATCGCGGAGCTGCGGTCCGGACGGATGGACGTGCGATCCCTACAGGAGTATCAACAGGAGCGCTGAAATGGCCCTTCGATTTCCCATGACTCCCCGCGGGCAACAGGCGTTGCGGGATGAACTGAAGCGACTGCGCGAGGTCGAGCGCCCCAAGAATGTTCGGGACATCGAGGAGGCGCGCGCTCACGGCGATCTGAAAGAGAACGCCGAATACCACGCGGCCAAGGAACGTCAGGGCTTCATCGAAGGACGGTCGAAGGACATCGAGGCGATCCTGGCGCAGGCCGAGGTGATCGATCCGGCCAAACTCTCCGGAAGCCGCGTGGTGTTCGGGGCCACGGTCCGGCTGACCGACACGGACAGCGGCGAGGACGTCACGTACAGTATCGTCGGTGACCACGAGGCCGATATCAAAATCTCGCGCATCTCCATTTCGGCGCCGCTGGCGCGCGCCATGATCGGTAAGGACGAAGGCGACACGATCACCATGAAGACCGGCAAAGGCATTCGCGAGTATCAGATCGTTCAGGTTCGATTCCTGGCGGAGTGACCTTCCGCGCCGCGGGCGCAGCGACCGGTTTCGGCGTCGGGCGGGGCTTCGCGTCAGGGAGCGTGGCCGAGCCACGAAACAACGAGCGCCACAAGAAGAATCAGGGCACCGATACCTCCGACGACGACCCACCGCGGCAAGGCCGCGTGCCTCTCGGAGGCCTCGGTGATCGGGGTATAGGACTCCTTCGTCAGGTCGTCCAGCAGTTCAACCATCGATGGATACCGTTCATCGGGATCCGTCTGCAGAGCCCGACGCAGGACCATTTCCAGCCACGCGGGAACCTCTGTGTCATGGGGCGACGGACGCAGGTTTCCGCTCAGGACCTCGCGCGCCAGATTGATGAGTGTCGCCCGATCGAACGACTGCACCAACAGATCGAAATGGATGCTGCCAAGCGGCGTCCTCCGTGATTCCCCCGCCTGGGAAACGGCCCATTCGTAGTCAAAGGGTGCCTGTCGGTAGAGCGCGCGATACAGGGCCACGCCGAAGCTGAACTGGTTGCTGCGCCCATCCGCGGAGCGACCTCGGAATTGCTCGGGCGCCAGGAAGGTGACGGCCTCCATCGATTTCATTTCGGCCAACCGCTGTTCCAGGGGAATCGCCGCCGTGCGCAGGGCCGCGGTGCCCAGCTTCGAGACATCCACGGGAACATCCAAGACCGCCGGTTTCAAATCACGCAGCTCCACATCACCATCGGGGCGGACCACGATGTTCTCGATGGTGATTTCCTGGTACAGGACTCCCTCCGCGTGGACGGCCGCCAATTTTCGCCCGGCGGCGATGAACACCTGCAAGATGTCCCGCCACGATCGAGGGCCGCCTTCAAGCCAGCGATCAAGCCGCGTCTCGGCGATGTCCTCCGCCACGTTGGTCACGGCAATCTTCGTACCCGGTTGCTAACGTTCGCGCAAGCGTCTTCCCCGTCGGGGCTGTTTTGAAACGACGATGTGGCTAGACTGCGCCCGGACAATGTCAACCACGGCGGCGATTCTCATTGCGATGTCTGGATTGGTGTTGGCCGCCGCCCTTCTCTATTCGTCGGGGGGCCACGCCGGCGCGTCGGCGTACCTCGCGATCTTTGCCCTGTTTTCCGTCGCACCAGCGATCATGAAGCCTACGGCCCTGGTCATGAACATCGCGGTCGCCACGATCGGCTCCGTCCGTTTCATTCGCGCCCGCGCGGTTCCCTTTCACCTGCTACGACCGTTGTGCTTGGGGTCGATTCCAGCCGCCTTCGTCGGGGGATCGATCCGGCTGCGCCCCGGCACCTACCTGTTGCTTCTGGGGTTGGTCTTGCTGGCGGCGTCCGCGTTGCTTTGGCTGCGCCCGCGATCGTCGGGCAGGCGCCCCGTTCCGCCGTCCGTGTTGCTGTGCGGCATCGGCGCCGCTCTCGGTTTCGTGGCGGGCCTGACCGGAATCGGCGGCGGCATCTTTTTGTCGCCGCTGCTGATCTTGACGGGGTGGGAAGAGCCCCGCCAGACCAGCGGCGCCGCTACCGTTTTCATATTGGTCAACTCGGTCCTGGGGCTCTTGGGCCACCTGTCATCGACGCTTCTCGTTCCCCCCCAGGCCCTGTTGCTGGGCGCCTCCGCGGTGCTCGGCGGCATCGTGGGATCTTGGTTGGGCGTCCACCGACTGCGACCGCTCGCTTTACGTCGGGTGCATGCCGTGGTGCTGCTGCTCAGCGGAGCAAAACTGTTGATCGAGGGCCTGCGACGCTGACCTCGGCGACCAGCCTTGTGGCGAGCGTTCACGGCGGCGTGCCACAAGCAATCCATGTGACGATGGTCCAGGCCTCGTTCGACGTCATCCTCGCGCTGCTGTCGGCGGGCGGCATGGTGCAACCGAGCACGTCCTGTCGGATGAGACCCGCCCATTCGGCCACGTCATCGTAGGTGTCAAGCGGCCAAGGCGCGCTCCCGTCTGAGCTCTCGACATGGCAGGAACCACAGCGGGCGGCCAGGATCGGCGCCACGTCCGCGTACCGCGGCGGCGACTCGGGACACGCGGCCGGCACCACCACGGCACATGCGGGTACGACGCCGGCTTGGTCACAACCTGCCACCAGCATCGCGCCGCCCGCGACCAGGCTCGCCACGTAGCATCTCAAGAACCGAGTGCCCACGTCACGGAAAGGTAGCGCGGCCAGGAGCAAAAGTCCCCTGGCCAGCTCAAAAACACAGCACGACCACTCGGGGTGCTTGGGCTCTCAGCCGCGGTCGTCGCTGACGTTTTTCACCGTGAAAATTTTCGTCCCGATCGTCGCGATCCGCTGCTCGATGTCGGGCAGGGCTTTCGAGACCTCCGCATGCTCTTCCACGAGCTTGGTGACGTCGGCGAGATCCTGCTGGCGCTTGGAGGATCGTCTGCTCGGCTCCTCGGCCGCCGCCAGCTTGAGGATGACGAGGTCAGACGCCGTGGCGACGCGCAGACGCAGCCCGGCCTCGACGTCGATCACCTCGGCGCGCGCGACGGCGTCGGCGATCCCGACGTGCTCCGCCGAGAACTTCACGGGCGTGCGCCCGGCGCTGGTCCCCAGTCCCGGAGCGCGCCCATTCCGTTCGGCCCCCGTCACGGCCACACCCTGATGACCGATACGCTGGCACCCGCGCCCGTGGTTTGATTCCGTCCCCAATGGGCCGCGGGAGCATCCGCGAACACGGAGCCTTGGATGCGCAACTGGTCGGTCGGCGAAATCGTGAATGCCAGGCCAGCCGTCAGCAGGAACGACGCACTGCCGGCGATGGACCCACGAGCATCGCTGTTGTTCCCCTGTCCCAGTGCGCTTGCAAATGCGCCCAACGTCGCGCCTCGGGGCAACACCCGCCCCGCGGCCACGGAACCCGTGAAGCGCGGAGCGAAGGACTCCTTGACCCCGCCCACGTGGCGCGAACCGCGCAGTGTGAGCATGTTGTTCACGGTGAGGAAATAGGGTTCAACGGCCTGCTCGAATGCAACGCCCATGCTCATTTCGCTGCTGCCCTGTCCGGTTGCGCCGGCCGCCAGCGCATCCGTGGCATCCTCGGGCGGCTTCCCCGTCGGAAACAGAACGGCAAACAAAACGGCCAGCCCGGGGAACATGCGGTAGTCGCCGGCCCTGACGAAGTCGTATCTCAGGTTCACGCTCAGATCGCCGACGCCACCGCCGAACGACCCGATGCCGGGTACCCTCCGATCGGTCTCGACGAAGGGGAGAAGCAACGCCACCTGTCCGCGCTCGAAGATCCGGGCGACGCCGAACAAATCCTGCTCCAAACTCCATTCGGACTCGCCGGCGGTGGTGTTCGCAAAATTGCCCGCGGCGTCGAACGCGCCGAATACCGAACGTCCCCGCCCCTGCGCGCCGACCGCGAAGTCCTCGCTGGTGCGCAAACGCGTCGGGGCCACCAATCCCGCGGAAGCGCAGCAGGCCTGCGCCCGCGCCGAGCGCGCGTGTCCCGTCAGCGCGCCCAGCGCGAGTACAGTCACCGCGCTACGGAATGTCCAGTATCGGAACCGCGCTGTCATCCACGAAACCCTTGATTTCCGTTCGCAATTCCCATCGTCCCGACATGTACAGATAGACGGGCCTCACCAGATAAAGGCCGTCGCCTTGAGGCATCACGATCGCCTTGGCCGATGTCCCGTGCCCGTGAGCAGGCATCCAGGGGATCACCTGCACGACCAGGTCGTCAGCCGGTTCCCCAACCACATCCACGATGTGATACATCACGTCCACGGCCCCCTTCCGGGGAGGGAAAGGCGATGTCCACAAAGACAGCTGCCATGCGGCCGTGTCACTCGACAGCGTGACCAGCGGCTCGTCAGTCGGAAGAACTCCCGCCTGGAATCCGGTCCCTCCGAGAGCCGGCACTCCGCAACCCGCACCGATCTCAAATAGAATCAGGGACAGCGCGCAACAAAGTCCGGATGGCGAGATACTTCCGCACGGCCCGCATCGCTCCGCTCTCTGCGGTTTCATTTTCGGTAAGGATAAGGGCGGCAGGCCGGCTGTCCATGCATCAAAACTTCGCGGTCGATGGGCCGCTGACCCAGATCCACGCCGATGCGAAGAAATGACGCACCCAGGCCAGCTACCGCCCTGATAAATGGGGGGCCTGCGATGTCCTTGCCGCCCGCGCATCCGAATCGGATCAACTTCGGTTGGTTGATTCGACTGCGTTGGTCGATGATCGCCGGCCAGCTGGCGGCGATCATCGGCGTCCGTGTTCTTCTGGGAATGTCCCTGCCTCTGCCGGCCCTATTGAGCATCGTCGGACTCGAAGCGGCGTTGAACGTGCTCGCCACAATCGCGGGCACGGGTGACCGTCGCGAGCCGCGCGAATGGTGGTTGGCTGCCATCATGGCCTTCGACATCGTCATGTTCACCGGCCTCCTCTATTTGACCGGGGGGCCGTCCAATCCCTTCAGCTTCCTGTACCTCGTACAGATCGCGCTAGCGACGATCACGTTGCGCCCGGCCTGGACCTGGGCCCTGGTGGCGTTGGCGCTTCTGGGATCGGCCGTGCTGTTCCTGTGGCACCGGCCTTTTCCTACCGACGTCTCTCACGCCGCGTACATGAACATGCACCTGCGCGGCATGTGGGTCGCGTTCGGAGTGGCGGCCGGGTTCATCGTCTACTTTCTGCTTCGCGTGCGCCGCGCGCTGGAGGCCCGCGAGACCGAACTGGCCGCGTCGCGTGGACGGTCCGCGCGACAGGAACGACTCGCCTCGCTGGCTACCCTCGCGGCGGGTGCCGCGCACGAGCTGTCCACCCCGCTTGCCACGATCGCGGTCGTCATGAAGGAGCTGGAACATGTGGTCGCACGGGTGACCGGGGGCAGTGGCGACGACGCTCTGAAAGACATCCGCTTGGTGCGCGAGCAGGTCGATCGGTGTCGCGCAATCCTGGAGAGGATGTCCTCGGAGGCGGGCACCTCCGTCG